>NZ_JAATEK010000012.1:0-189066 GCF_012034195.1 Microbispora sp. CL1-1 | reverse complement strand
GCCCAGCGATGCGAGGCAGTCCTCGATGCAACGTCCCGACCGTGGTGTCCGACTGAACCGAAGCGCGTGGACGCTCCGTTAAGGGGAACTACCCGGCGTCGCCGAGCACGCCGAGGACCAGCCGGGCCCGCGCCTCCTCGAACGGCAGGCCGTCGGCGCGTGCCTGTTCCAGTGCCGCGTCGGCCCGCGCGCGATCCTGGAACGTCCAGCCCACCGCCAGGTCGGCGGCGAGCCGGGCCCGGGGAGTGCCGTTCGCCGACCGTTCGTCCAGGCAGGAGGCCGCTGCCCGGCGGGCCGCGTCGTCGCCCGCCGCTCCCGCCACCAGCACCTTGAACGCCAGGGCCCGGTGCACCACCTCGGGCACCTCATACGCGATGGCATGGTCGAGCTCGCACCGCGAAGCGGCGACGTCACCCCGCTCGAGCGCCAGACGCATGGGCGGCGCGTCCGGCCTGGACGACCCTGGACGTCCCACCGCGTAGGCGGGCAGGGGGAACGCGACTCCACCGCCGGTCGAAACAGCAACCCGCGACGGAGATCGGATACGCAGGTCGGCCGAGCCTTCGGCCCGCTCGACGGGCGGGGAGGCCGGTAAGCGGCGCGGACGATGACGAGGTGGCGGGCGAACGGCCGAGCAGGCAGAGGGCCGACCAGGCCGCACGCCGGGCCAGGCAGGAGGCCGACCACGCAGGAGGCCGAGCATCCCGGCCGACCAGGCCGTAAGCCGGGACATCCCGGCCGACCAGGCCATAATCCGTACGCCGGGCATCCCGGCCGACCTGACAGGTACTACTCGCCGCTCAGGTGGACCATGGCCGCGTAGAGCTGCTCTCCCGTCAGCGGAGGTTCCGGCAGGTCGTGCCGGTTCTCGGCCCGGAACGCGTCGATCATGAGATGCAGGTGACGCCGCCAGGCCTGGGGCGCGGTGTGGCTCGTGGCCTCGATGATGCGGCCGTTGGCCCAGACCAGGGTGATGATGTCGGCCACGGTGATGTCCGGGCGCACGACGCCGTGCTCCTGGGCGCGGTGCAGGATCTTCTCCAGCAGGTGGTAGAGCCTGTCGTGCATCGCTTCGGTGCGCTCGCTGGCGGGGAAGCGCATCGAGACCAGGTCGTTGAATCCGCGGTCTCCGGCCTGCATGCCGAACAGCGCTTCGAGGAAGACACAGAAGCCTTCCCAGGCGTCGTCCATGGCCAGGGCGTGTTCGGCGGTCTCGACGAACTTCTGCACCTTGGGTTCGAAGACGGCCAGCAGGAGATCGATGCGCGTGGGGAAGTGCCGGTAGAGCGTGCCGATCGCCAGGCCGACGTCGCGGGCGATCTGTTCCAGGGAGGCGTCGACGCCGTTCGCCGCGAATGCGGCCTGAGCGGCGGCGATGAAGCGCTCCCGGTTGCGCTGCGCATCACGACGCCGAGGTCGGGCCAGGTAGGCGGGCTCTTCGGCGGATCGCGACATGATCCCAGGATATCGACGTGAGGCACCCCTCAGGTTACCCATCATGAGGGGTGCCTCATGTTAGTGCTACAGTCGAATCAAAGCTGAGGCATGCCTCACGATACGGGCATGCTCGATCGGCTGACCCGGGAAGGCACGCATGAGCATCCCCGACCGCTCCCGACAACCCCGACGACCCCGCCGACTCCGACCGCTCCCGACAACCCCGGCACAGACCCCGACACAGATCCCGACGACCCCGACGACCCCGACGACCCCGACGACCCCGACGAGCAGAGGAGAGGACCCCCAGATGAGCGAACGCGAGTCCATGGAGCGGGAGAAAGTTCGCTTCACCAGCGGCGGCACCGAGTGCGCCGCCTGGCACTATCCGGGCACCAACGCCGCCTGCGTGGTCATGGCCGGTGGGTTCGCGGTGCCCAAGGAGCCGGCCACCGACCTGTTCGCGAAGCGGTTCAACCAGGCCGGATTCGCGGTCCTCGCCTTCGACTACCGCCGCCTCGGGGAGAGCGGCGGGCAACCGCGCCTGGCCCTCCCGGTCAGGGACCAGCTCGACGACTGGCAGGCCGCGATCGACTTCGCCCGGACTCTGCCGGGAGTCGATTCGGCCAGGCTCGCGGTCTGGGCCTTCTCCGCCTCCGGTGGTCACATCTTCCGCGTCGCGGCGCGCGACCCGCGGCTCGGCGCGGCGATCGCGCAGACACCGAACGCCGACGGCCCGGCCACCGCCCGCAACGCCGCACGTCACCAGAGGCCACTCGCGATGCTGCGGTTCACCGGCCGCGCCGTTCTCGATGCCCTCGGCGGTCTCGTGGGCCGGCCACCGCGGCTGGTGCCGCTCGTCGGAGAGCCGCGGACCGTCGCGATGCTCACGACACCCGACGCCCTCGACACCGGCCGCGCGCTGCGTCCGGAACGGTACCCGGACTGGCAGCAGATGGTCGCCGCCCGTTCAGCGCTTCGCCTCACGGCCTACCGGCCCGGCCGGGACGCGGCCAGGGTGCGCTGCCCGCTGCTCGTCTTCGTCTGCGACCAGGATCAGACGTCGCTCGTCGAGCCGTCCGTCCGGGCGGCGAAGCGAGCTCCCCACGGAGAGCTCGTACGGATATCCGGCGGGCATTACGCCCCGTTCTTGGACAAGCACGAGCAGGCGGTCGAGGCCCAGCTGTCCTTCCTGCGCCGGCACCTGCTCGAACCCGCGCGAGCGGATCGCCCCGCGCCCGTCGATCCCGTACGGCACTGAGAAGCCCGTACGGCACTGAGAAGCCCGTACGGCACTGAGAAGAGGGAACGTGAAGAAGATCGAGCTGTCCGCTGGGACGATCGAGTATGAGGACACCGGCGGCAGCGGGCCCACGCTCGTGCTGTTGCACGGGCTGATGATGGACGCCTCGCTGTGGGACGAGCTGATCTCCGATCTGTCCGCCGATCACCGTTGCGTGGCGCCGACACTGCCGCTCGGGGCGCACCGTCACGCGATGCGTCCCGGCGCCGACCTGTCGCTGCCCGGGGCGGCCCGGCTGGTGGCGGAGTTCCTCGACCGCCTCGGCCTGCGTGACGTCACCCTCGTCGGCAATGACACGGGCGGAGCGCTCGTCCAGCTGCTCATGTGCGATGACGCCGCGCCCGTGGGACGCGTCGTGCTCGCCTCATGCGATGCGTTCGACAACTTCCCGCCCGGGCTGACGGGCAGGACGCTCGTGCTCGCCGGCAAGCTGCCGCCCCGGGTGTTCGGGCTGTTCATGCAGCAGATGCGGCTCCGAGCGGTGCGGCGGCTCCCGATCGCGTTCGGATGGCTGACCAAACGAGGAGACGCCGCCACCGCCCGGTGGATGAAGCCGGTCCTGACACAGCCGAAGATCCGCCGCGACACCGTGCGAACACTGCGGGCAGTCGTCTCGGACACCGGCTTCCTGGTCGGCGTCGCCGAACGCCTGAAGGGCTTCGACCGCCCCGCCCTCGTCGTCTGGGCGAGCGAAGACCGCGTCATGCCGCCCGAACACGGCCGCCGCCTCGCCGAGCTCCTTCCGTACGGACAACTGGCCGAGGTGGACGACAGCTACACCCTCATCCCCCTGGACCAGCCGGCGAGACTCGCCCGGCTCATCCGAGACTTCACAGGCGTGGGCCCTGGGTGAGGATCGGGATCAGCGGACGGGGAGGCCGGTGACGGCGCGGCCGATGATGAGGCGCTGGATCTCGCTGGTGCCCTCGAAGATCGTGAAGATCTTGGCGTCGCGGTGGAAGCGCTCGACGGGGTGCTCGCGGGTGTAGCCGGCCCCGCCGAGGATCTGGATGGCCTGCTCGGTCACCCACACCGCGGTCTCGCTCGCGACCAGCTTGCTCATCGAGCCCTCGGCCTGCTCGAAGCGCCGGCCGTTGCGGGCCGTCCAGGCGGCCCGCCAGGTCATGAGCCGGGCGACGTCCACCCGGGTGGCCATGTCGGCCAGGAGGAACGCGACCGCCTGGTTCTCCCCGATCTTGCGGCCGAACTGCTCGCGCTCGCGGGCGTAGTCGCGGGCGTACTCGTAGGCCGCACGCGCCACGCCCACGGCCATGGCGGCGACGAGGGGGCGGGTGGTCTCGAAGGTCCGCATCGCGGCCTGCTCGCCGGACCGCGCGCCGGCGCGCACCCGCGCGAGCCGCTCGTCCAGCTTCTCCTTGCCGCCCACCAGGCACCGGCCGGGCACCCGTACGTCGTCCAGGACGACCTCGGCGGTGTGCGAGGCGCGGATGCCGTGCTTCTTGAACTTCTGCCCCTGGGACAGGCCGCGGGCGCCGGGCGGGACGACGAAGGACGCCTGGCCCCGCGTGCCGAGGGAGGGGTCGACCGAGGCCACGATGACGTGGACGTTGGCGATGCCGCCGTTGGTGGCCCAGGTCTTCACGCCGTTGAGGACCCACTCGTCCTTGGCCTCGTCGTAGACGGCCCGCGTCCTGATCGCGCCGACGTCGCTGCCGGCGTCGGGCTCGGAGGAGCAGAACGCGCCGAGCTTGACGTCGTCGGGGCTGCCGAACATCTGGGGCAGCCACTCCCCCATCTGCTCGGGGGTGCCGTTCGCGGCGATGGAGGCGGCGGCGAGGCCGGTGCCCACGATCGACAGGCCGATGCCGGCGTCCCCCCAGAACAGCTCCTCGAACGCCACGGGCAGGCCGAGCCCCGACTCCTCGAACCACTGCTGGGCGAAGAAGTCCAGCGAGTACAGCCCGATCTTGGCGGCCTCCTGGATGACCGGCCAGGGCGTCTCCTCGCGCTCGTCCCAGTCCGCCCCGGCCGGGCGGACGACATCCCGGGCGAACTCGCGGACCCAGTCGCGTAGTTCGCGAAGGTCGTCGCTCAACTCGGGGCAGAAGGTCATCGGGGGCTCTCCTCTCCTCGGTGTTACCAACGGTAACACTAGGGGGAGGCCCGTCAGCGCAGCCGGGACGCGTACTGCGGCACCGTCGCCATCGGCGGGCGCTCGGACACCCCGACGTCGCGGGTCAGCGGGCGGTGTCCGGCGGGCCCGCGTTCGAACTGGACGAGCCGCGCGGACGGCTCGTGCAACGGAACGATCTTGTCCTGGCGCTCCAGCCGCGCCCAGGCGGTGTGCATGATCTGCCCGGCCATCCCGCCGAGCGCCTCCGTCGACTGGTGGGAGTGGACGCGGCGGCCCAGGTCGACCTGGGCGAGCGCGTCCAGCCCCACCATGTCGAGGAGGTCGATGAGAAGTCCCAGCTCCACGCCATATCCGGTGACGAACGGCACACGTTCCAGGACCGAACGGCGGCCGGCGTACTCACCGGCGAGCGGCTGCACGAACCCGGCGAGCAGCGGCCAGTGCAGGTTGAGCAGCGGACGGGCGACCAGCTCGGTGACCCTGCCCCCGGCGTTCGGTTCCGTCGCGCCGAGCAGCGGCCGGTCGTAGCACGCCTTCACGTATCCGACCGCGGGGTCGGTCAGCAGGGGTCCCAGCAGGCCGGTCACGAACGAGGTACGGAACTCGCGCAGGTCGGCGTCGACGAACACCACCAGGTCGCCGGTCGTCACCGCGAGGGACTTCCACAGGGCCTCGCCCTTGCCGTCGTAGTGCGGATCGTGCAGCTCGGGCAGGATCTCGTCCTGCGCGAAGACCTTCGCCCCGGCGCGTAAGGCCCGGGCCGCCGTGTCGTCGGACGACCGCGAGTCGATCACCACCAGCTCGTCCACGAGCGGGACGGCCTCGACGAGATCGCGCCGCACGGCGGAGACGATCTCCCCGACGGTCTCCTCCTCGTTCCTCGCGGGCAGCACCACCGAGATCGTGGCGCTTCTCTTCGCGGCCAGCAGGGCGCGGGCCGGCCAGTCGGCCGCCGACGAGGTACGCCGACTCAGCCAGGCCTCCACCTCAGCCAGCACGCCCGTCCTCCCCCTGTCCGCCACGTTTTACTGGCATCACCTTATGCGGCGGCCGGAAGAGGCGATCAGCACGAGCCCCCCTCCCAGCGCCAGCACCCCCGCCACGCCGGACATGAGGGCGGCGAAGCCGTACGACGCGGCGGCCGAGGCCACGACCGGGCCGATGCTGGCCCCGGTGAACAGGAAGAAGGTGAACAGCGAGACGGCGGTGCCCCGCGCGGGACCGGCCAGCAGGCCCACGGTCTCGATGAAGGCGGGAGCGGCCACGCCGATCGCGAAGGCGAAGCCGGCCAGCAGCACCGCCAGGGCGACGACGCCGTGGGCGGCGAGCCCGACCACCAGCGCGAGCACCGCGGCGGCCCCGACGGCCAGCGCCGCCCTGCGGGCCGGGGAGATCCGGGCCAGGCAGGGTGTGGCGAACGGGATCGCCACGATCGCCGGCAACGCGGTGGCCCGCAGCGTCAGCAGCGCGGAGGGGTCGCCGGCGATGCCCGCCGGGCCTTGGAGCTGCAACCCGGTGTAGACGGCGACGAACGCGCCGAGAATCGTCGGCGTCGCGGCGTACACCAGGACCAGGCGCGGGTTGCGCAGCAGCGCCGGGACGACGGCGTAGGGGTTCACGGCAACACGGCGGCCGGTGTCGGGCAGCATCACCCGGCGCAGCACCACGGCCACGACGGCGAACGCGGCGCCGCCGAGCAGGAAGACCGGCCGCCACCCGAGCAGGTCGACGAGCGCCTTGCCGGCGAGCTGCGCCACCACGGCCGAGGCGAACAGCGCACTGACCACGGAGGTCATCGTGAACGTCCGGCGGCGGGGTTCGACCCGCTCGGCGATATACGAGAACGCGGTGGGGGCGAAGACGGCGGTGGTGACGCCCTCGACCAGCCGCAGGGCGAGCGCCGTCCCGGGGCCGGGGCTCAGCGCGACCAGCGCGGTCGTCACCGCCGTGGCCGCCGTGCCCCAGGTCATCACGCGGCGCCTGCCGTACAGGTCGGACAGGGGGCCGAACGCCAGGAAGCCTGCCGCGTAGCCGAGGCCGAAGGCGCTCACGAGCCAGGTGAGGGCGGAGGCGGGTGTGCCCCAGTCGGCCGACATCCGCGCCAGCAGGGGGATCACGAGGTAGAGGTGCCCGGTGGCGAGGAGCCCGGCCGGCACGAACGTGGCCACGGTTCGCCACACCGGCGCGTACGTCTCACGGGGTGCCGCGGAGGCGGTTGATGCCGAGGTTGGGGAGGTCGATGCCGCGGTTGGGGAAACGGCGGGAGTCGATGTGTCCATGGCGAGGAACCGTAACCAACCAACTAGTTGGATGTCAACCAACCAGTTGGTGGTGCGAGGGGTATGCTGAGGCGCCACCTCAGCCCCAGCCGCTCACGAACACGGAGGACGCCGATGCCGCCCCGCAAAGACGCCAAGGACCCCACCGCCGCCACCAAGGCCGCCCTGCTGAAGGCCGCGCGGACGGAGTTCGCGGCGTACGGCGTGGCGGGCGCGCGGGTGGACCGCATCGCCGAGCGGGCCGGGGTCAACAAGGAGCGGATCTACGGGCACTTCGGCAGCAAGGAGAAACTGTTCGACACCGTCATCAAGGCGGCGCTCGACGAGGTCACCGAGGCGGTGGCGATGCCCGGCAAGGACCCGGCGGAGTACGTCGGCAACCTCTTCGACTTCTACTCCGCCCACCCCGACCTGGTACGCCTGCTGATGTGGGAGGCGCTCAACTACAGGGGCGAGGACGACCTGCTTCCCGGCCAGGAGCTCCGGGTGGACAAGTGCCGGTCGAAGACCGAGTCGCTCGCCGAGGGCCTCGGCCGGGAGCCGGACGCATCGGTCGCCCGGATGGTGTTCTCGCTGGTGGGCATGGCGATATGGCCGACCGTCATGCCGCAGCTCGGCCGGATCATGGTCGGGGACGAGGCGGCGACCCCCGAGGGACGGGATGCGCTGCGCGAGCACCTCGTGGAGTTCGTCCGCGCCGCCGTCAGCAGGTGACCGGCACCGCCGGGACCTCCCCCGCCAGACCCTTCACCCCGGTCACGCGGATCGCCCCGGTCACGCGGACGGCGTGACCGGGGATGTGCCGGAGCAGGTGGCCGGAATCAGCTGCGCAGGCTCCACCGCTGGTTGTCCTGCCCGTTGCAGGACCACAGGATGAGTTTCGTGCCGTTGGCGGTGGCGGCGCCGTTGGCGTCCAGGCACAACCCGGACTGCACACCGGTGATGGTGCCGTTGCCGTTGAGGTTCCACTGCTGGTTGGCCTGGCCGTTGCAGTCCCAGATGATCACCTGGGTGCCGTTCGTGGTGCCCTGGTTGTACGCGTCCAGGCACTTGTTGCCGTACACCTGCAGCTGCTTGCCGGAGGTGTACGTCCACCGCTGGTTGGTCTGTCCGTTGCAGTCCCACAGCTGGACCTGGGTGCCGTTGGTGGTGCCGGCGTTCGGCACGTCGACGCAACGGCCGGACTGGCCACCGACGATCTCGGCGTTCTGCTGCGGGCCGCCGCCTCCCGCCGTCGCGTAGCCGGCGGCGGCGATGTTCGCCTGTACGGCGTTTTCGGTGGCCTCCGTCGGATAGCCGGAGGTCAGCACGCCCTCGTAGAAGGTGCCGCGCCCGGAGACGCTGTTGTCGCCGCCGATGCCGAGCAGGATGGCGCCTTCCTTCTTCATCGGGTTGTAGCCGTTGGGGCGACGTCCGTCGAAATAGGTCGTCAGGCCGCCCGACTGCGCGTCGCCGCCCCGGATCGCCCAGTGGTTCGGCTCGCCCTTGACGATGGCGGTGACGAAGCGGTGGTTGATGGGTGCGAGGTCGTTGTAGCCCGCGTTCACCCCGGAGAACAATCCCCACTCCAGATCGGCCATGATCCAGGGACCGGCTCCGGACCCGTAGCCCCACTGCTTGTCGGCGCCGAAGTAGACCGTCTCCATGATGGCGGGGGCGTCGGCCTGGCCGTCCGTCTGCGCGTTGCCGTAGTCGAAGCAGCACCACTGGTTGTAGTGCGTGCCGTCGACGACGGCGTAGATGCCCTCGGGCTGGTCGCCGGTCGCGACACCGTTGGTGTTGTTGTTGCGGTAGCCCGTGCCGGGCTCCACGCGGACGCCGTACGCCTTCTGGCCGCCGATGGTGATCGGGGCCGCCTTCGCGTCAGCGAGGTTGTCCCATCCGCCCGCGGCAGGGCCCTTCCAGTAGCCGGGAGGCGCCTGGGTGAGGCGGTTGTTGCGGCCGGACTGGTCGTAGATGATCGTGATCACGCAGGTGGTGCCGGCGCAGAACGAGTCCTGCGTCGCGGCGTTGGCGACGCCGCCCGCGCTCAGCACGCCGATGTCACGGGTGGCGTTGTCGGAGGAACGGCGCACCTGGTAAAGCGGGCCGCTGTAGTTGCCATACAGAGCGCGGGTCGTGCTGTGCGCCGCCACGCACGGCGTGCCGCCCGCGGCGTAGATGTCGCACGGCCCCTGCGTGGCGGCCTCGGACGGTGCGGAAAGGCCGGCCGGCAGGCCGGCGGCGATCACCGCGCTCGCCCCGGCTGCGAGCGCCCTTCTCAGGCTTCCCAAAACCATGATGCCTTCTCCTCTCGATCAGGAATCATGAGCGGACGGCGGCGACACGGCAGGCCCGGCCAGGCAGTGTTAGCGCTAACATCAATCGACGCCCGACACCGATTCGCGGTTTGACGGTAATGCGGAGTCAATGTGAAGAAGGCTTCGCCGTCAAGGGCAAAGATGTGATGTCTCGGACGGCCGGGCATCGCCCCGGCACCGCTTGGACATCTTCCCTGACGTTGTCACCCCGCATCGATGGGATGTCGTGAAACTTTCATCCGCGAGCCGTCGCCCGTCAGCCGCTGGCGGCGTGGCGCTCCAGGAACGCGTACACGTCGGCCTCGTCGACGCCGGGGAACGACCCGGGCGGCAGCGCGGCGAGCACGTGGGAGTTGGCGCGGGCCGACGGCCAGGCGTAGCCCTCCCAGCGCTGCGCGAGCTCGGCCGGCGGGCGGCGGCAGCACTCGCCGTTCGGGCAGTTCGAGCGGGTGCGGTGGGTGGTCTCGCGCCCGCGGAACCAGCGCGACTCCCGGTAGGGCACGCCCAGCGTGATCGCGAAGTCCTTCTCCTGCGACGGGTCCACGTGGGCGATGCAGAAGTACGTGCCGGTGGGCGAGTCGGAGTATTGGTAGTACACCGAGAACCGGTCGGGCGAGAGGAACACCTGGCGGCCCGACCACTGCTGGCACATCCGCTGGCCCTCGATCGCCCCCTGCTCGTCGGCGGGGAAGACGATCCCGTCGTTCTCGTACGCCTTATAGATGATCCCTCCGGCGTCGTTGCGCACGAAGTGACAGACGATGTCGAGATGGCGGGTGGCGATGTTGGTGAACCGGTGCGCCGCCATCTCGTAGGACACCGCGAACACGTCGCGCAGGTCCTCCACCGACAGCGCCTTGTCCTGCTTGGCCTCCCGCAGGTACGGCACGGCCGCCGCCTCGGGCACGAGGACGGCGGCGGCGAAGTAGTTGGCCTCCACCCGCTGGCGCAGGAAGTCGGCGAAGTCGCGCGGCTTGTGGTGCTGGAGCGCGATGTGCCCGAGCGTCTGCAGCAGCACGGTGCGCGGCGTGTGCATGCCGAGCTGCTGGCGTTTGACGTAGATGCGGCGGTTGCGCAGATCGGTCACCGACCGCGCCGAGCGCGGCAGGTCGGGCGCGGTGTGCACGGTGAACCCGAAGTGCGACACCAGCGCCTGGACGGTGCTCTCCGACAGCGCGCCGGTCCGGTAACCGACGGCGGTCAGGGCCTCGGCTGCGGCCTTCTCGATCTCCTCGAAGTAGTTGCCCAGCTCGCGCTGCTTGCGCCGCAGCTCGGCGTTGGCGGCCCGCGCCTCCTCCGGCGTGGCCGTACCCTTCGCCTCCCTGGCCTTGAGCTCCTCGAACAGGCCGAGGATGTGTTCGAGCACCTCGTTGGGCACCCGTGAGGAGACCTTGAGCCTGCTCAGTCCCAGGCCCGCGTAAAGCGGGTCACGCTGGGCCTCCTCCAGGGCGATCTCCAGCTGGGCCCGCCGGTTCGGCGCCTGCCTGCGCAGCAGCTCCTCCACCGGCACGTTCAGCGCGGCGGCGAGCGACTTCAGCAGCGAGAGCTTGGGCTCGCGCTTGCCGTTCTCCAGCAGCGACAGCTGGCTGGGCGCACGCCCGACGCGCTCGCCGAGCTCGGAGAGCGTGAGACCGCGCTGCTTGCGCAGGTGCTTGAGCCGCTGACCGAAGGCCAGGAGATCGAGCTCGTGCGTCAAAGACAGCGGTTCTTCGCCCAGGACGGAGGTCATAACCCGATCTTATGCGGAAAATCGGCGTTTCTTCCAACGAGACGTGCTCCACTTCACGCGGATTGGTCTAGTCCATAGCGAAAACTTTGCCTTTCTTCATAGTCGAATACCCGTCAGTCTTGCTTGGAACAGAATATTTGGCGTTCTTTCGCCCGACCACTCCTTGTAAGTGTCTTGATATCGACACAAACTCGGAAGCAAGCCCCAGGTGACGACAACGTACGCAACAAGGGAGTGACCGAGATGTCGGATCGCCTCACCGCAGCCGCCCAGCGGCTGCAGCAGGACTGGGAGACCAATCCGCGGTGGACGAACGTCGAGCGGACCTACACGGCCGAGGACGTGATCCGCCTGCGCGGCTCCGTGCAGGAGGAGCACACCCTGGCCCGGCTCGGCGCGGAGCGTCTGTGGGACCTGCTGCACCACGAGGACTACGTCCACGCCCTGGGCGCGCTGACCGGCAACCAGGCGGTCCAGCAGGTGAAGGCGGGCCTCAAGGCGATCTACCTGTCCGGCTGGCAGGTGGCCGCCGACGCCAACCTCAGCGGTCACACCTACCCCGACCAGAGCCTCTATCCGGCCAACTCGGTCCCCGCCGTGGTCCGCCGGATCAACAACGCGCTGCTGCGTGCCGACCAGATCACCTGGGCCGAGGGCGACGAGGAGGCCCCCCACTGGCTGGCGCCCATCGTGGCCGACGCCGAGGCCGGCTTCGGCGGCGTGCTCAACGCGTTCGAGCTGATGAAGGCGATGATCGCGGCCGGCGCCGCGGGCGTCCACTGGGAGGACCAGCTCGCCTCGGAGAAGAAGTGCGGCCACCTCGGCGGCAAGGTGCTGATCCCCACCGGCCAGCACATCAAGACCCTCAACGCGGCCCGCCTCGCGGCCGACGTGGCGGGCGTCCCCACCCTGGTCATCGCGCGGACCGACGCCCAGGCCGCGACGCTCCTGACCAGCGACGTGGACCCCCGCGACCAGGCCTTCTGCACCGGCGAGCGCACGGCCGAGGGCTTCTACCGGGTCCGCAACGGCGTCGACGCCTGCATTGCCAGGGGTCTCGCCTACGCGCCGTACGCCGACCTGCTGTGGATGGAGACCTCCACACCGGACCTCGACGTGGCCCGCGAGTTCGCCGAGGCGATCAAGCGGGAGCACCCGGACCAGATGCTCGCCTACAACTGCTCACCGTCGTTCAACTGGAAGAAGCACCTGGACGACGCGACGATCGCCAAGTTCCAGCGCGAGCTGGGCCACATGGGATACAAGTTCCAGTTCATCACCCTGGCCGGCTTCCACTCGCTGAACTACTCGATGTTCGACCTGGCCAGCGGCTACGCCCAGGACGGCATGACGGCGTACGTCGGGCTCCAGGAGGCCGAGTTCGCCGCCGAGCGGCGCGGCTACACCGCCACCCGCCACCAGCGGGAGGTCGGCACCGGATACTTCGACCTGGTCAGCACGGCCGTCGCGCCGGACTCCTCCACGACGGCCCTGAAGGGCTCGACGGAGGAGGCACAGTTCGCCGGGGCTCACTAACCATCAGCGGACTTATCGGGACACAGGTCGGTGGCGGGCCCCGCCGTCCGTCCGCAGGTCACCCTCGGGGATCTGACGGATCGGCGGCGGGGCCTCGCCGTGTTCGCGACCGGGGTCAGCGACCGGGGTCAGCGCCCGGGGCCGGGTCAGCGCGCGCGACCGAGTCCGCGCTCGGAGTCACGGCTCCCGTCCGCGTCCGAGCCCGCGCCCGGATGCGTACTCAGGGCCGGGTCGGCGCCCGCGGCCGGTCAGACGCGCAGGGCGCGGGCGTACCAGCGGCCGTCCAGCGCGTCGATGCGCAGGCGGCGGCCGAAGCACTCGGACAGGTTCGGGCCGGTGAGCACCTCGTCCACGGGACCGGCGGTCAGGATGCGGGTGTCCCGCATGAGCAGCGCGTGCGTGGTGGTGGCCGGCACCTCCTCCAGGTGGTGCGTGACCATCACGGTGGTGAGCCCCTGCCGGGTGCGGGCCAAGTCTTCCAGCGCCTCGATCAAGTCCTCCCGCGCGGGCAGGTCGAGGCCCGCGAACGGCTCGTCGAGCAGCAGGATCGCCGGGTCGGCCATCAGCGCCCTGGCCACCCGGACGCGGGCGCGCTCCCCCTGCGAGCACACCTGGAACCTGCGGTCGGCCAGGTCCTTGCAGCCGAGGTCGGCCAGCAGCCGGTGGGCCCGCTCCCGCTCCTCGTCACCGTATCGGTCCCACAGCGGCGCGCTCGTCCCGGTATGACCGGTGAGCACGACGGTCAGCGCGGTCGCGCCCTCCTCCTCCAGCAGCGACTCGTCAACGAGCCGCTGACTCGCCGCCACCAGGCCGATGCTGCGGCGCAGCTCCCGGAGGTCGACCCTGCCAAGCCGCCGTCCGAGCACTGTGGCCGTGCCGGAGCTCGGGTGCCGTACGGCCGCGGCGATCGAGAGCATCGTCGTCTTCCCGGCGCCGTTGGGGCCGAGGATCACCCAGTGCTGGCCGTGCTCCACCCGCCAGTCGGCACCGGTCACCAGGGTCCGGCCGACCACGCGGACGGTCACGTCGTCGAGTTCGAGAGCTGCTTCCATGAACAGACAGCATGCTGCACGCGGGCACCCGCTCGGGACGCCGTATCAGGGAATGGACGGTGCGGGGGTGACCACCACGCTGGGCGGCGGGCTCGCCGGCGGGCTGCCGCCCGGTTCCGGCGGCGGCGACTCCCCGTCGCCCCACTGCGGCTCCTGGCTGACCCCCGAGGACGGGACCGGGGAATGGCCCTGCCCGGGCTGACCGGGCTGCTGTCCGGGATGGCCGGGCTGACCAGGCTGACCCGGATGTCCCGGCTGGTTGGGGCGTCCTGGGCGGCCCGGTGGGGAGGGCCGGGTGGGACGGCAGTCCCTCGGCCGCCCGGTGACGCAGCGCCCGTCTCCCGGGCGCAGGGTCGTCCCGGCGGGCGTCGGCGAGGGCGGCGCGGTCGCCCGGCCGTCGTCCGTGGTCACCGGCGCCGGCGTCGAGCCGGGTGAGCCGGGCGGCATGGTCCGCGTGGCCGTCACCGTCACCCTGGGCCGGGCGGCGTCCGCGATGGGCACCACCGGCGGGCCGGTGCGGAGCGCGTCATCCGGCGGCAGGGCGCTGTCCTCGCCGGGGATGACCACGGGCGCCGCGGGCGGCGGATCGGCCGTGCTCTGCATGTGGGCCGACCCGGCGCCCGCCGCGACCACGGTCACCGCGGCGATCGTCACGGTGGCGAGCGCCGCGAAGCCGGCGTGGGACACCTGTCCCCGCGATCGCGCCGCCCGGCGCCGCGCCGCCCTGCCCTCCTGTGCCGGCCCCTGTACCGACCCCCGAATCGACCCCCGAATCGACCCCTGTGCCGGTCCCTGGGTCGCTTCCCCGGAGGCCCTGCTCCGTGTCCCCTGCGTGGCCCGGCCGGGGACGGCCCCCGCCGGGTAGGGCACAGGCTGCCAGATCTCGTCGAGCACGGCGGCGACCGCACGCCGGGGATCGGCGGCCGCGTGGACCCCGCCCGCCGCGAGCAGGGAGGCCAGCAGCCACGCCGCGTCCGGGCGGTCGGCGGGCTCGCGCTGCAGCGCCGCCGCCACTGCGCCCCACAGCGGCCTCGGCACGGCGTCGATCCGGGGCTCCTCGACCAGGATGCGCCGGGTCAGCACGTCGAGGTCGCCGCCGCCGAACGGATGCAGCCCGGTCGCCGCGAACGCGACCAGGCAGCCCCAGGAGAAGACGTCGGAGGCGGGGATGGCGTGGTGTCCGCGCAGCCGCTCGGGCGCGACCCAGCCCGGGCTGCCCATGATCTGCCCGGCCTGCGTATGCGCCATCGCGACGTCGAGGTCGCGGGCGATCCCGAAGTCGATGACGAACGGCCCGCGCGGCGACAGCAGCACGTTGCCCGGCTTGAGGTCCCGGTGCACCAGCCCGGCCTCGTGCGTGGCCACGAGCGCGGCGGCCGTGCCGAGGGCCACGCCGTACGCGAGGTCGGGGGTGAGCGCGCCCTGCGCGGAGACCACCTGGGAAAGCGCGGGGCCGGGGACGTATTCGGTGACGAGGTAGGGCCGCTCGCCGTCGAAACCGTCCTCGATGACGACGGCCGTGCAGAACGGCACCACGCGCCGGGAGAGCGCGACCTCCTCGGCGAATCGGGCCCGCAGCGTGGAGTCCCCAAGGTGCATCGGATGCGGTGTCTTCAGCGCGACGTATCCCCCGCTGGGGTGCTCGGCCAGGTAGACGACTCCCATTCCGCCGCTGCCCAGCCGGCCGAGCAGCAGGTAGCGCCCGATGACGACCGGGTCGCCAACGGTCAGCGGGCGCACACCGGGAGGCATGCCGCTATCGGAAGCCGTTCCGCCACGTGCCATACGGAAGCTACCTCTCTCGAAGTGCCGCACAGCCACTGTGGCCGGTTGGAACGCACCACGCGCTCAAGTAGCGACAAGCGGCATGAGAGGTAAGCCCAATGGCACCTTTAGGTAAGGTGAATCGGAGAAACCGCAGGTCACATTGGTCTCATAAGCCACAAATGAGCGCCGTTCTCCGTAAAGACACCCCGATCGCCTGTTCGCCCAGCCTCTCCTTCACCCGGACGGGCGGCGCCGCCGTCGTGTACGGCTCGATCTCCTGCGACGCCGGGGTCGCCTGCCGGCCCGGGTCCTGTCAGGCCTCCGCGCATTCCCAGGCGTACAGCACCTCGGGCTACGGCGACCACGCCTCGCAGACGACGCCGGTCCACGCCGTCACCTGCTGACCCCGGTGCGGCGGCCTCGCGAACGGCCGCGCATTCCGGCGGCCGTTTTCCCGAAGTGCTCAGGCGGCCTCGGCGCCGGGAGTGGAGGAGTGGGCCTGGACGGCGTCGAGGAAGCGGGAGACGTGGTCGAAGAACAGGCGGCCTTCGGGGAGGGCGTCGGCGAAGAGGGGGAAGATGTGCGGCATGCGGTTCCACTCCTCGTAGGTCACCTGCACGCCGTCCTCGCGCGCGCTGACCGCGACCCGGCGGGCCTCGTCGCGCAGGACCTCGGTGGAGCCGGTGACGATCATCAGCGGGGGGATGCCGGTGTAGTCGCCGTACACGGGGGACACGAGGGGGTCGCAGCGGTCGAGGCCGTCGGTCCAGCGGCGGGCGAGCCAGTCGACGCGTCCGGCGGGGAGCATGGGGTCGGACCATGCGTTGGCGCGGTGCCGGCTGGTGCTGAGGTCGGCCCAGGGAGACAGGCAGATGCCGGCGGCGGGCAGCGGCATGCCCCGGTCGCGCAGGGCCAGCAGCGTGGCGAGGGTGAGATGCCCTCCGGCGGAGTCCCCGGCCAGCACGATGTCCCTGGCGGCGTACCCGCGGCCGAGCAGGCACTCGTACGCCTGGAGCGCGTCCGACAGCGACTCGGCGAGGGAGTGCACCGGGCCCTGGCGGTAGTCGAGGGAGAACACCGGACGGCCGGCGGCGGCCGACAACCGCCACGTGATCGGCCGGTGGGTGGCCGGGGAGCAGACGAAGTAGGCCCCGCCGTGGAAGTAGAGCACCACCTTGCCCTCGTCCAGGCCGGGACCGCCGCGCACCCATTCCCCCGTGCACGAGCCGAACTCGTCTGGAACGATGGACACGTGCTTGGGGAGGATGCCGGGGACCCGCTCGCCGAGGCACATGATGCGGCTGGCCACGGCCATTCCCGCGGTGTTGCGCACGAGGATGGTGGAGATCGGCTTCATGGTGCCCCGCAGGACTCCGTTGATCGCGGCGGCCTGCCAGCTGACCGGATATTCCGGGCGTATGTCTACATTCAGCTCATGTCCCATGCAAGCCTCCCAAAAGGGACATTCCCTGTTAGGTCATCCGTTCTACCGCTAGGCACGTTTCACTCCCCTTACGGCAAGGTTACGACAAGGTAACAGCCCAGGATATGAGGCACTTATGACGGTGATCCCCGGCCACGGCGCCGCCGTCGCCCTCTACCCGCGGCTGGCCTGGTACGGCTTCCGCAGGCACGCGACCTACTGGGCCGCCGCGCTGGCCGGGGCGTTCACCAACACCGTCTTCGGCGTGCTCCGCGCGTACGTGCTGATCGCGCTGTGGCAGGCCCGTCCCGGCCTCGGCGGGTACGACGTGGCGGGCGCGGTCACCTTCACCTTCCTCACGCAGGCGTTCATCGGCCCGATGCAGCTCTTCGGCGGCGGCCTCGACCTGCCGGAGCGGATCCGCACCGGCGACGTCGCGCTCGACCTGGTCCGCCCGGCGTCCCTGCAGTTGTGGTGCCTGTCGGAGGATCTGGGCCGGGCGGTGTATCTCTTCGCCGTCCGCGGCGGCCCGCCGACCCTCGTGGGCGCGCTGCTTTTCGGCATCGTCGCCCCGCACGCCCCGGCCGCGTTCCTCCTGAGCGTCGCCCTGGGCGTGCTCGTGAGCTTCGCGTGGCGTTACATCGTCGCGCTGGCCACCTGCTGGGTGATGGACGACCGGGGTCTCGCGGTGCTGTCGATGGTGCTCACGACGTTCTTCAGCGGGCTCATGCTGCCGCTGTCGATCTTCCCCGGGTGGTTCGGGGAGCTGTCCCGGGCGCTGCCGTGGTCGGCGATGGCGCAGGTGCCCGCCGACGTCTATCTCGGCACGGCCGATCCCGCCCGCGCCCTCGGCTTCCAGGCCCTGTGGGCGGCCGTCCTGCTGGCGCTGGGCGCGCTGATGACCGGCGCCGCCCGCAGGAAGGTCGTGATCCAGGGTGGGTGAGCGCCCGTGATCAGGACGTACGCGCTGCTCGCCTGGACGTGGACGCGGGCGGCGGCGCAATATCCGGTGTCGTTCGCGCTCATGACGGCGGGCGGGGCGGTGGTCGGCGGCCTCGACATCGCGGCCATCTGGGTGATCTTCGCCAACACCGACAGGCTGGCCGGCTTCGGGCTGACCGAGGTCATGTTCCTCTACGGCGCGTCGCAGCTGGCCTTCGCGCTCGCCGACCTGCTGTTCGGCAATCTCGACAGGATCAGCCGGCACATCGTGTCCGGCACGCTCGACGTCATGCTGATCCGGCCCGCGTCGCCCTTCGTGCAGGTCGCCTCCGACCGGTTCACGCCGCACCGGATCGGCCGGTCGATCCAGGCGGGGGCCGTGCTCGCCGTGGGCCTGTCGCGGCTGGACGTCCCGCTCGGCCGCGTCTGGATGGTGCCGGTCATGGTCGTCTCGGGCATCGTGATCTTCGCGGCGCTCTTCACGCTCGGCGGCGCGCTGCAGTTCCTGCTCACCGCCGCTCCCGAGGTGGCCAACGCGTTCACGTACGGCGGGGCGACGCTCACGCAGTATCCGCTGAGCGTCTACGACCCCCGCATCGTGCGGGGGCTGACATTCGGGCTGCCGCTGGCGTTCGTCAACTGGCAGCCGGGCCTCTATGTGCTCGGCCGGCCCGATCCGCTCGGGCTGCCGTCCTGGACGGGCCTGCTGTCCCCCGCCGCCGCGCTCGCACTGGCCGCCGTCGCCGCGCTCGCGTGGCGGGCGGGGATCCGCCGCTACCGATCGACGGGGAGCTGAGACGAGTGATCGAGGCAGACGGGGTCGGCAGGACCTTCAGGGTCCGGGGCCGGATCGTGCACGCCGTACGGGACCTGTCCTTCCGGGTCGCGGCCGGGGAGTTCGTCGCGTGCCTCGGCCCGAACGGCGCGGGCAAGTCCACCACGATCAAGATGCTGACCGGGATCCTCACGCCCACGTCGGGCCGGGTGAGGGTGGCCGGTCTCGATCCGTCCCGGCGGCGTACGGCTCTCGCCCGCAGGATCGGCGTCGTCTTCGGCCAGCGGACGACCCTGTGGTGGGACCTGCCGCTGCGGGACAGCCTGGAGCTGGTCCGGCTCCTTTACAAAGTAGATCGCAAGGTGTTCCGGGAGCGCCTCGACGACATGTGCGACCGGCTCGACCTGGGCGGCTTCCTCGCCACGCCGGTGCGCCAGCTCAGCCTGGGCCAGCGGATGCGCGGCGACATCGCCGCCGCGCTGCTGCACGACCCCGCCGTGCTCGTGCTGGACGAGCCGACGATCGGGCTCGACGTCGTCAGCAAGGCGGAGGTGCGCGACTTCCTGCGGCGGCGATGCGCGGAGCACGGGACGACGGTGCTGCTGACCACCCACGACCTGGGCGACGTGGAGCGGCTGTGCCGGCGCGTGCTGCTGATCGACCACGGCAGGCTGGCCTTCGACGGCACCGTGGACGAGCTGCGGGCGACCGCGCCGGGACGCGCCTCGATCGAGGACGTCGTGGCCGACCTCTATCTCAGAAGCCGTACGACTCCTCGTACTCCTCCTCTTCCTCGTCCCGCTCCGGACGGGCCCAGCGCGACGGCATGAGCACCGGGAGGAACAGCGCCACACCGAGCAGGGCGTACACGCCGGTGGACAGCAGCATGAGCATCCCCCGGCCGGCCTGCAGCAGCTCGGCCTGCACCGACGGCCCGGTGGGCACCAGGCTCGCGGCGCGCGACACGTCGAGCACGTAGACCACGGTCCAGGCCAGCAGCGCCATCGAGGGGACGAACGTCGCCAGCGGTGACACCCGGCCGACCAGCACCAGCCCGAGCAGCAGGCCCACGACCGCCATCGCTCCGACCGCGATCAGCATCCGGGTGTCCTTGGCCGGGTCGACGATCTGCGCCGCTCCCCGGACCAGCTCCTGGGACGCCCATCCACCACCGAGGAGAAGAGCCGCCGCGACGACAACGCCAAGGAGCAGCCCGAAGAAGTGCCGCATGAACACCACCTTGGGTGAGAGGTCCGCGGCAACACTAGCGATAAAGAACGGTAAAGGGCAGCACTTACGCCGTGATGTCCTTACTCGTGAAGCGTGACCAGGCGAAAGAGCCGAAAACCAGGACGTACGCGGCGAAGGCGAACAGCCCTCGCCCCATCTCGTCGAACGCCATCGGCGCCCGCAACGCCCCGTCGAACGCGCTCCACCACCAGGTCAGCAGGACCGGACGTACGGCCGCCACCTGCGGGATCGCGCTCAGCACCTGGCTGACCACCACCAGCACGACACTCGTGGCGACCGCCCCGATCGGCGCCTCGGTGAGCGTGGAGACCGCGAGCGCGACCGCGCCGAGCGCGGCCATCCCCGCGGCGGCGTACAGGACGACCACCCCGACGCGCAGCAGGGCGTCGGCCGCCGGGATCGTCGCGCCCGACAGCAGCGTCACCGGCCCCACCGGGAACAGCACCAGCCCGGTCACCAGCGCCGACACCGCCACCAGGGCACACGCCGCGAGACAGAAGACCACGATGTTGGCGTATTTCACCAGCAGCAGCCTGGTGCGGCCGGCCGGGGCGACGAGCAGGTAGCGCAGCGTGCCCTGGGCCGCCTCGCCGGCGATCGCGTCGCCCGCCACGACCGCCACGGTCAGCGGCAGCACGATCGGCATCATGACGACGAACGCGGCGAAGGTCAGCATCAGGCCGTTGCCCGCGATCTGTCCGATGATCGAGCCCCCCGCGTCACCGTCCGACGCGACCCGCACCGCGATGCCGACCACCACCGGCACGACCGCGAGCACCGCGAGCATCGCGAGGTTGCGCGGGCGGCGGAACGTCAGCCCGATCTCGGAGGCCAGCAGCCGCGTCAGGTGCCGCGCCGGGCCCGGGGCGGGCCGGGTGGACTCGGCGGGGGTCCGCTCCTCCCTCGGCGGTGCCGCCTCCTGGCGCACCGGCGGCCGGGCCTCCGACACCGCGGTCCCGTTCTCACCCATCGACATCGAACCCCTCCCCCGTCAGCCCGACGAAGACGTCTTCGAGCGTGGGACGCACCACGCCGAACCCGCGCACGGCCACGCCCTCCCCGACGAGCAGCGCGCAGATCTCTTCCGGCGCCCGGGCGCCGATGACCGCCGTGACCTCGTCGTCCGCGACGCGTACGTCGCCGAGCCCGGCCCCGGCCAGCACGGCCGCCGCCGCGTCCGTGTCCGGCGTCTCCACCCGCAGGCGCGGCTCCTCGCCCGACGCGCGCAGCGCGGCGATCGGGCCCTGGGCGACGAGCCGGCCGGCGCGCATGACACCGACGTGGGTGCACATCTGCTCGACCTCGCTCAGCAGATGGGAGGAGACGAAGACGGTCGTGCCGTCCTCGGCGATCCTCCTGATCAGCGTGCGGACCTCGCGGGTGCCCTGCGGGTCGAGGCCGTTGGTCGGCTCGTCGAGCACGAGCAGCTCCCTGGGCACCAGCAGTGCGGCCGCGATGGCCAGGCGCTGGCGCATGCCGAGCGAGTAGGTGCGGTAGCGCTTGCCCGCCGCCGCCGTCAGCCCCACCCGCTCCAGCGCCGCGGCGATCCTGGCCGGTGCCGTACGCGCGTCGGCCGACGGATCGGCCGCGTCGAGGCGGCGCAGGTTGGCCTCGCCCGACAGGTACGGATAGAAGGCCGGCCCCTCGACCACCGCGCCGACGCGTGGCAGCGCCCGGGCCGGCCCGTCCGGCATGGGCGTCCCGAGCAGCGACCACGTGCCCGAGGTCGGGGCGACCAGGCCGAGCAGCATGCGGATCGTCGTGGTCTTGCCCGAGCCGTTGGGGCCGAGGAAGCCGAAGACCGAGCCGCGCGGCACGGCCAGGCCGACGCCGTCGACGGCCACCTGGCCGCCGCGGAAGCGCTTGGTGAGACCGGACGTGACGATGGCGTCCGCGTCCGAGGTTCCGGCGGAGGGCGGGGGCGCCCCGGTGTCCTCCCGTGACGCCCCCGCGCGCGTGCCCACCGTCACCGCGTCCCGCCGGTCCCCCGCGACCTCCGCTCGGATTCCCGCCCGGATTCCCGCCCGGATTCCCGCTCGCGCGCGGTGCGTGGGCTCGGTCATCCCTTCACACCGGCCGCGCGGTAGAGGGCCTCCGGGGTGACGGCGCCGGCGAGCAGGCGGCCGTCGTCGGTGATCAGGATCGACACCACCTTGGTGCTCAGCAGCCGGCCGCTGCCCCACTCCCCGCTGACGGGGGTGGCGGCGCCCTTCAGGCCGTCCAGCAGCGCGGCCACGTCCAGGCCGCCACGCCCCTTCTCGTCCTGCTTCTGGGCGGGGGCGTCGGGCTTCTGGGCAGGGGTCTCCGGCAGGGAGGTGACGAGGACACTGTCCCAGCCGGAGCCGACGACGCGGCCGCGGTCGTGCGCCTCGGCGGCCGCCTCCGGCCGGTGGTCCGCCGGGGGCGTGGCCGTGCCCTCCTCGACCTTCGCTCCGGCCGGCGGAGTGAAGGAGAAGTTCTCCGGCGCGGGAGCGGTGAACGACAGCGACTCGAAGCCGACTTCGAAGGCCGGCTCGGCCGCCCCCTTCGTGTACACCTGGACGCGCAGCGGGATCAGCTTCTCGCCGTCGAGCGCCACCCGGACATCCCTGATCAGCGAGTCGGCCGACTTCGGCGTCAGCACGATCTGGTAGGCCGCGCGGCCCGCGACCGTGACGTCGTCGCCGACGCTGATCGCGGTGTCGGTGCCGGCCGCCTCCAGCGCCTGCCGCGCGGCCTGGTCCGGCGTCGCGAACGGCGACGCGGCTCCGGAGCGCATCGGGAAGGGCCCGCCGTGCCCGCCGTGCCGACCAGGCCCACCAGGCCCACCAGGCCCACCGGGCCCGCCGTGCTCGCCGCCGGACCCGGCCGGGACGGTGAGACGGGTCGCCGTGTTGGCGGCGCTGTCCCACAGCCAGACCGTGCCGCCGTTGGCGACGACGTCGGTCTCGCTCATCTCCCCCGGCAGCATGAGGCGGAACCTGTCCTCCCCCGCGTACCAGATCTTGAGCTGGTGCGACCCCGACAGCAGCGACGCCGGCGAGGCCCCGCCGGACGGCCCCGGTCCTCCGGACGACCCGGACAGGCCGGGCAGCGCGGGCAGGCCGAGCGACGCCGTCTCGACGATCGTGCCGGACATCTGCGGCATCCGGCCGTTCTGCCAGGTGCGCGCGACGTCGGCCAGCAACTGCTCCGCCGTACGGTCGGGCAGGGACGGCTCGCTGCGCACCGCCGCGATCACCGGCCCCGTCCCCACGGCCGCCGCCACGACGGCCACCGCCGCCACCGGCACTCCCCACCTCACGGCGCGGGCTCTCTTCGCCATTTCACATCTCCCACTATGTGCGGAAAGCTGATGACCCGAGACTGCCGAGACGTTCCTGTGCCGACGCTGAGACGGACTGAGAGGTCTCTCAGACTGGCCGCGCCCGCACGTCCAAAAGGGGCCACACTGGGGCAATGCGGGTTCTGGTGGTGGAGGACGAGCGGCGGATGGCGGCGGCGCTGCGCCGCGGGCTGCAGGCGGAGGGCTTCGCCGTCGACCTCGCGCACGACGGGAACGAGGGCCTGCACCTGGCGCGCGTCGGCGACTACGACGTGGTCGTGCTCGACATCATGCTGCCCGGCATGTCCGGCTACAACGTGTGCAAGCAGTTGCGGGCGGAGGAGAACTGGGTGCCGATCCTCATGCTGTCGGCCAAGGACGGCGAATACGACATGGCCGACGGGCTCGACCTCGGCGCCGACGACTACCTCACCAAGCCGTTCTCGTACGTGGTGCTGGTGGCCCGGCTCCGGGCGCTGCTGCGCCGGGGCGGCGGCCGCAGGCCCGCCGTGCTGCGCGCCGGCGACCTGTCGCTCGATCCGGCGGCGCGTACGGTCACCCGGGGCGAGGCGCCGGTCGAGCTGACGCCCAGGGAGTTCGCCCTGCTCGAATATCTGATGCGCCGGCCGGGCGAGGTGGTGTCGAAGCCCGAGATCCTGGAGCACGTGTGGGACACCTACGACACCGATCCGAACGTGGTCGAGGTGTACGTCGGCTATCTGCGCAGGAAGATCGACACGCCGTTCGGGCGCGCCGCCCTGCAGACCGTGCGCGGGGCCGGATACCGGCTCGCGAGCGACGGCGGCTGAGCCGTGTCCGGCCCTGTGTCCAGCCGTGTGTCCGGCTCTGTGCCCGGCCCTGTGTCCGGAACTGTGTCCGGAACTGTGTCCGGAACTGTGTCCGGAACTGTGCCGAGCCCTGTTTCCAGCCCGGTGTCCGGCCTGCTCATCCGCCCAGTGACGTGGTGGCGGCGGCAGAGCCTGCGGTTCCGGGTCACCGCGGCCGCCACCGCCGTGCTGGCCCTCGCCCTCGCCGGGTCGGCGTACGTGTTCGTCGCGGTGCTCGGCAGGGCGCTCGTCCAGGGCATCGACGAGCAGGTATACCAGCGGGGACGTGAGATCGTCGCGTTGTCGGACGCGAACCGGCTGTCCGATCCCGTCGTCTCGGTGGACAACACGATCGTGCAGGTGCTCGACCGGGACGGGCGGATCGTCGACGCCACCCCCAACACCGACCGCCTGGTCCCCCTGCTGTCCGCGCAGGCCCGGGAGGCCGCCGTACGCACCGGGACGCCGCTGTTCCTCGACGGCCGGCCGTACGCGCTGCCGGGGCCGCTGCGGGTGCGGGCGCTCAGCGCGGACCGCGGCGTGACGGTGATCGTGGCCCGGTCGTTCGGCGAGGTGGAACGCAGCCTCGTGACCATCGGGCACGTGCTGATCGCCGGCATGCCGCTCCTGCTCGCGCTGCTCGCGGCGGTCTCGTGGCTGGTCGTCGGGCGCACGCTGCGGCCGATCGCGCTGCTGCGGCGGGGCGCGGCCGAGGTGGGCGCCACGGCCCGGTCACGGCGCCTGCCGGTGCCCGAGGCGCACGACGAGGTGCACGCGCTCGCCACCACGCTCAACGACATGCTCGGGCGGCTGGAGGAGGCCGACGCGCGCCAGCGGGCGCTGGTCTCCGACGCGGCACACGAGCTGCGCAGCCCGCTCGCGAGCATCCGGCTCCAGCTCGAGGTCGCGCTCAGCCACCCGGACGGCCAGGACTGGAAGGAGACCGCCGAAGGGGTGCTGGAGGACACCCTGCGGCTGTCCCGCCTCGCCGAGGACCTGCTCGCCCTCGCCCGGCTCGACGAGGGCCGCGCCGGCCGGCGGGAGCCGGTCGACCTGGCCGAGATGGCCCGCCGTACGGCCGAGCGGCACGGCCTCGACCTCGACCTGCCGCCCGGCGCGCCTCCCGTCGTGCTCGGCGACGCGGTCGACCTGCGGCGGGTGCTCGCCAACCTGGTCGACAACGCCCTGCGGCACGCGGCGTCGGCGGTCCGGATCGGCGTACACGCCGAGGGGGACACCGCCGAGCTGACCGTCACCGACGACGGGCCGGGCATCCCGCCCGAGGACCGGGAGCGGGTCTTCGACCGGTTCACCCGGCTCGACGACGCGCGCAGCCGCGACGACGGCGGCGCCGGGCTCGGACTCGCGATCGTGCGCACCACGGTCGAGGCCCACGGCGGTACGGTCCACCTGGAGGACGCCTCCCCCGGACTGCGCGCCGTCGTCCGGCTCCCCCTAGCACGTTGAGGAGATCCATTGCTTCCCGATCACGGCAGGCCCGTCACCGAACTGCTCGCCGAGCTGACCGCCCTCAAGGAGGCCGACCTGCCGGTGCGCGGCGGCAAGGTCACGGCCTACGTCTACGACACCGGCCTGCCGGAGGTGCACGAGGCCGCGCAGCGGGCGTACGCGGAGATGCTCGAAGTCAACATGCTCGACCCGACGGCCTTCCCCAGCATGGTCGCGCTGGAGCGGCAGGTGGTCGGGGCGGTCGCCGAGCTGCTCGGCCGTCCCGGCGCGCCGGGGATCTTCACCAGCGGCGGCACCGAGTCGATCATGCTGGCGGTGAAGGCCGCCCGCGACGCCAGGCCCGGCGCGACCCGGGTCGTGCTGCCGGTCACCGCGCACCCGGCGTTCCACAAGGCCGCGCACTACCTCGGCATGGAGGTCGTGCCGGTGCCGGTCGACCCGGTCACCTATCGGGCCTCGGTCCCGGCGTTCGAGGCCGCGCTCGACGACCGTACGGCGTTGGCGGTGGTGTCGGCCCCCTCCTACCCGCAGGGCGTGGTCGACCCGGTCGAGGAGGTCGCCGTGCTCGCCGCCGCGCGCGGCGTGCCGTGCCACGTGGACGCCTGCGTCGGCGGCTGGCTGCTGCCGTGGCTGCGCGAGGCGGGCGCCGCGATCCCGCCGTTCGACCTGAGCGTGCCCGGCGTCACCTCGATCTCGTGCGACCTGCACAAGTTCGGGTACGCGCCGAAGGGGGCGTCGGTGCTGCTGTTCCGCGACGCGGAGCTGCGCCGCCGGGCCTACTTCGCCTCGGCGGCCTGGCCCGGCTACACGATCATCAACGCGACCGTGCAGAGCTCGCGGTCGGCCGGACCGCTCGGCGGCGCCTGGGCCACCCTGCAGGCCCTCGGCCGGGAGGGCTACCTGGAGCTCGGCCGCAGGACGCTGGAGGCGACCCGGCGGCTGGCCGAGGGCGTGGCGAAGATCCCCGGGCTGCGGGTGCTCGGGGAGCCCGAGACCGCGCTGGTCGCCATCGCCGGCTCCCCCGAGGTGGACGTCTTCGTCCTCGCCGACGAGGCGCGCCGGCTCGGCTGGTTCCTCCAGCCCCAGCTGTCGTACGCCGGGATCCCCGCCAACATCCACATCACGGTGACCGGTGTGACGCTGGCGGGGGTGGACCCGATGCTGGAGGTGATCGCGGAGGCCGCCGACGCCGCCCGGCGACGCGGGCCGGCCGATGTGCCCGAGGGCCTGCCCGAGCTCATCGCGTCACTCGACCTCGACGCGCTGGACGACGCCACGTTCGCCGAGCTCGCCGCGTCGGTGGGGATCGACCTCACCGCGACGGCGGAGCCGGGAACAGCGGAGCCGGGAACAGCGGAGCCGGGAACGCCGGCACAGCCCGGGATGGCGGTGGTGAACGCCGTGCTCGACGCCCTGCCTGCCGCCACCCGCGAGGCGATCCTCGTCCGCTTCCTTTCGGTGCTGTACTCCTGACTCACCGGCCCAAAGGGCCTGGCGGGGGCGGTCTGACCGACACCGGGGTCGGTCACCGCGCCGGGGTCGGTCACCGCGCCGGGGTCGGTCACTGCGCCGGGGTCGGTCACTGCGCCGGAAGGGACCTCCGGTCCTTGCGGAGCCTGCCCGGCCTCACCCGCGAAGCTCCTCACAAGCTCGGAACTTCCGCGAGGCCCGGTCTCAGGCCTTCGCTGTGGTCCTCGTTCCCTTCCGCTCCGCTCCCGCCACAGCGAGCGCCAGCGCGACCAGCAGCGCGCTCACCCACAGGGGAGACCGGTAGCCCAGCCCGGCGCCGATGGCGGCCCCGCCCAGCAGGGGCCCGGCGGTCGCGCCCACGTTGAGGGCGGCGGTCGCGAACGAGCCGCCCAGAGACGGCGCGTCGTACGCCTCGTAGAGCGCCCGCGTGATCAGCGTGGAGCCGACGGCGAAGGACAGCGTGCCCTGCACGAAGACGAGCACGAGGACGGCGGCCGGGTCGCCCGCGACCATGCCGAATGCGACCCAGCCTGCCGTCAGGGCCAGGCCGCCGGGCACCAGCAGCCGCATCGGCCGCCGGTCCGCCATCCTGCCGCCGATCGTCACACCGGCGAATGATCCCAGGCCGAAGATCGCCAGCAGCACCGGCACCCACCGCGGGCCGTAGCCGGCGACCTCGGTGACCACCGGAGCCAGGAAGGTGAAGGTGCAGAACGTGGCGCCGTTCACCAGCGCGCCGAGCACGAGGGTCACGAGCAGCCGGGGACGGCGCAACGCTCTCAGCTCGCGCCGCGCACCGGGCACGGCCGCCTCGGACGGCATGGCCGTCCCCGGGTTCGTGGCCGCCTCTGGGCGCGTAGCCGTCTCCGATGGCAGGGGCGTCACCGTTGGCGTGGTCGGAATGGCGACCGCGATCGCGATGACGGCCGGCACCGAGACGATCGCCACCGCCCAGAACGCCGAGCGCCAGCCCCATACCTGGCCGAGCACGGCACCGGCCGGCACCCCGGCGACGCAGGCGAGCGTGATCCCGCCGAGCAGTACGGAGGCGGCCCGGCCCTTGGCGCCGGGCCCCGCCATGGCGGTCGCCGTCGCGAGACCCACGGCCAGGAATCCGGCGTTGGCCAGCGCTCCGGCGACGCGGGCGGCCAGCAGAACGCCGAAGCTCGTGGTGACCGCGCCCACCACGTGAACGACCACGAAGACGGTCAGGAAGACCAGCAGCGCCCGCCGTCTCGGCCACCGGAAGCCGAGGACGGCCGTCAGGGGCGCGCCCACGATCATCCCCACGGCGAAGGCCGATGTCAGCGCCCCCGTGGCGGGGACGGACACGTGAAGGTCGCGGGCTATGCCGGGCACCAGGCCCGACAGCATGAACTCGGAGGTTCCCTGGGCGAAGACCGCCAGTCCGAGCATGTAGATGGCGATTGGCATGACAACTCCACCGCGTCGTAAAGGTCGCGAAGGCCCACGAAGGGGATCGCGAACGTCGATGAGCACGCGGTGAGCCGCTGCGGACCACAGCCGGACGACGAGAGGAGCACCCGGCCGGGCACGCGGGATCAACGCGCGAACGAACCCGGGGTCCGGCGGCAGGAGCAGTCGAAGACGATCGTGCGCGGAGCCCCAGGAGAAACGGCCCGTACGACGGTGATTCGGTGGCAGACACCCCGCAGCGGCGCTGCGACGGGCGCGAAAGCGCTCCCCCTACGGCGATGCCGGGCGGCGACGGAGGCGGCGATCCGCGTGAAGTGCCGAGCGACAGGGCGATGTGCAGAGCCACGTGCGGCCCGGCATATCGCGAGACGCACGCGGCAGGACATGCCACCCACGCCGCGGCTCGGCGCCCGACGGACGACGCGCCCACGCAGTACTGCGACCGCTCAGTGGTGCGACCAGCTCAGTGATACGAGGGCTCAGCGGCGCGACAGTTCAGGGGTGCGACGGCTCAGCCACCGAATGACCGGTGGCTAGCGTCTCGACGCCTCGGGGCTCGACATGGCCGACACGTTAGCCACAGCCCGAACGCCCTGTCCACCGCTTTGATCGCGGCCCGGTCTCGTCGCGGCCGGTCCGGTTGCGCCCGCCTCGGGGGCCCGCCGGACACACGCGGCAGGTCGTGAGCGGTTGCAGGCGGCAGGGCCGGTCACCCCACGGGAAACAGGAGCTCTGGTCTTCGCGAAGCCCGCTCGGCTTCACCCACGAATCCTCGCAAGCTCGGAATTGCCGCGGGGCCCGGTCTCAGGCCTTCGCTGCGGTCACCGCGCCGGAACAAAGCTCCGGTCCCTCCGCCCGGCCTCGCCGGATCGAGGGGCTAGGAGGGCGCGCCGGAGAGGCGGGTGACGACAGCGAGAGCCGTACGGGCGCTCGCCGCGTCGTGGACGCGGAACACCCGGGCGCCCTGCAGCGCCGACACGGCGAGCGTGGCCAGCGTGCCGGCGTGGCGCTCCTCGACGGGCAGGCCGCCCAGTGTCTCGCCGACGAAGTCCTTGTTGGAGACGGCCACCAGCACCGGCCACCCTGTGGCGGTCAGCTCGTCGAGCCGCCTGCTGACCTCCAGCGAGTGCCACGTGTTCTTGCCGAAGTCGTGGGCCGGGTCGATCAGGATCGCGTCGCGGCGGACTCCCGCGGCGACCGCGCGCTCGGCGAGGTCCGTCGTGTACGCGACCACGTCGGCCACCACGTCCTCGTACGCGATGCGGTGGGGGCGGGTGCGCGGCTCGACCCGCCCGGCGTGCGCACAGACCAGGCCGATGCCGTACGCCGCGGCTACTTCGGCGAGCTGGGGGTCCACCCCGCCCCAGGTGTCGTTGAGCAGGTCGGCCCCGGCCTCGGCGACGACCTTGGCGACCTCCGACCGCCACGTGTCGACGCTGATGATCACATCGGGGTGCCGGTCGCGCACCGCGGCGACGACCTCCGCGACACGGCGTATCTCCTCGGCCGGATCGACCTCCGTGCCGGGACCGGCCTTCACGCCGCCGATGTCCACGATGTCCGCACCCTCCTCGATGAGGCGGGAGGCGGCGTCGACCGCGGCCGAGAAGGCGTAGGTCGATCCCCTGTCGTAGAAGGAGTCGGGGGTCCGGTTGACCACGGCCATGACCGCGAAGTCGCCGGGACCGAAGGCACGGCCGCGCAGGCGCAGGACGGCCGACAGGCCGGGCGCCTCGGCGGGCATCGGCGAAGTGGACATCGCGGCCAGCGTACTAGGTCGTGCTGACAAATCATGGCCCCGCTGCGCGTGGCCCAGGCGGCGCCTCGCTGGGTTCTCACCCCACCCACGAAGATTGCTCGCAGGCTCGCAATCTCCGCGGGGCGCGGATTCGCCGCCCGCAGCCTCCGCGAGCTCCTCCTCCGCCTTGCGACGCATCCACCTACGCGCTCGCGGCGGGCAGCATTTGTCAGACACTCCCTAGCGGTACGGCGTCCTCTCGCTTGCCCGCCGGAGACGCGGTCATGGAACGGTCCAAAAAGACGGCATGTGGTCACGCCGCCGAGCCGCCCTCGGCCAGAGCCACGAAGTGCTGCGCCATCGCGGGCAGCCGCCGCCGGGCGTGCACAACCGCGATGATCTTGCGGAGCGAGGGATCGAGCGAGCGGATCACCAGGCCCGCCCTGGCCGCCTGCTCGGCCATGCCCCGGTACCACAGCAGCGAGGCCCGGCCCTCCCGTACGGTCCGCAGCCAGCCACGGCGCTCGTCGGACTCGACGGCCGGGACCGGACGGACGCCGTGCGTGGCGAAAATCTGGTCGAACTCCCTGCGGCGGGGGCTGCCGGGGGAGGGCAGCACCAGCCGCATGCCGTCGAGCCTGGCCACGGGGACGGGGTCGGGCAGGTCGAGGCCGGGCGGGGAGATCAGCACGATCTCCTGGCGTTCGAGCGGGTGGCTCACCAGGTCGGTGGGCACCGGGAGGTCGGTCAGCCCGAGATCGGCCCGTTGCTCGCGGACCGCGCTGACCACCGCCTCCCGGCCCTCGCACCGCACGATCTGTACCCGTATCCCCGGATGCTCGGCGGCGTAGGCGGGCAGCAGACGCCCGGCGAGGCCGGGCTCCAGGCTCGGGGTGGACGCGATCCGCAGTTCGGCGCCGGAGGAGTTGGTCTGCGTCGCGAGGGCCTCGATCTCGGCCACCGCGTCGAGGGCCTCGCGGGCCAGCTTCACCACCCGGCGTCCCTGGGCCGTCACGACGACCCCCCGGCCCGAGCGGGCGAAAAGCGTCATTCCGAGTTCACGTTCCAGGTCGCGTATCGCGCGGGACAGAGCAGGCTGCGCGATATAGAGCGATCTGGCGGCATCGGTCATGGTGCGGTGCTCCGCAGTGGCGACCACATAACGGAGCTGCTGCAGATTCATGCGAAAAACGCTAGGGCAGACGAGCCCGGCGATTCCGGAACATCGCAGAGATCACGCTGGTCGATTACACATCGTGCCCGACATCTGCTACATCCGTGATGGATGAGATTTCAGTATTCTTTTGCCCCAAATCCACAAAGGGGGCAAAGTCGTGGCGCAGCAGCACCCTCCCCAGGAGCCGCCGGGGGAGAGTTATCCCTATTCGGGGCCGCCGTACTCGCCGCAGCAGGAGGCCGTGCCCGGCGCACCGGACGCATCGGGATCACCCGGCGCGACGCCGGGGCCGTACGGCCCGCAGGGGTGGAGCGGACTCGAGGGCGGCGCATGGCAGCAGGCGCCCGGCACCACTCCTTACCCGCCGCCGGCGCAGCCGCAGAACGGCTCCCAGCCGCCGGGAGGTCAGCCGTACGGCACGCCCTACCCGCCCGGGGCGCACCCCCAGGGCCCGCCCGCGTACCCGGCCCCGTCTCCCGGCCCGGCCTATCCGGCTAACGCCGCCTCCCAGGGCGCTCCCGCCGTCCCCGGCATGCAGCAGGGCGATGGTCTCTATCCCGGGCCCCAGCCGCAGGGCTCCGGGGCGTACCCCGGGTCTCAGCCGCAGGGCGGGGTTCCGTATCCCGGACCGAACGGCGGCAGCCCTTATTCGCAGGCCGCGCCACCGTACGGCCCAGCAGCTCAGGCGGGGGCGGACGCGCAGGGCGGCGCCTACAGGCAGGGCACACCGCCCTACGGCCCGGGAGCTCAGGCCGGGGCGGACGCGCAAGGCGGCGCCTACGGGCAGGGCACCCCTTATCCCGGCGCGACGCCCTACCAGTCCGGCCCCCAGGGAGGGACGCCGTTCCAGGGTGAGGCACCGTTCCACAGCGGGGCGCAGTTTTCAGGTGGGGCGCAGTTCCAGGGCGGGGCACAGTTCTCAGGTGAGGCGCAGTTCCAGGGCGGCGCACACTCTCCGGGTGGGGCGCAGTTCCAGGGCGGCGCACAGCCTCAGCCACAGGCTTCGGGGTGGCCGGATGCGGCGGGTGCCGGAGCGCACGCGCAGCCTCCCGCGCAGTCCTTCGCGCAGCCGCCTGTGCAACCTTCTGCGCAGCCCTCTGTGCAGCCCTCTGTGCAAGCCCCCGCGCACCCCTCTGCGCAACCGCCGGCCCAGTCGTACGCCGGGCCCTACGGGCAGCCCTACGCACCCTCGCCGTCCCCCACTGCCCCGGCGGCCCCGCAACCCGGCGCACCGTACGCGCCGAACGGGGCGGCGGGCCACCAGGGAGGCCAGGCGTACGCGCCGGGCGGGCCCGGATATCCGCAGGACTTCCCGGGATCGATGGGGAGCACGGCGTCCCCCGGCCCTGCGCAGGGCATGCAGTTCCAAGCGGCGCCGTTCCAGGCCGCACCGCCCCAAGCGCCGCCCCAGGCACCTCCGCAGCCGATGCCCCAGCCGGCACCCCTGGCAGCACCACAGGGCACGCCGTTCCAGGTGCCACCGCCACCGGCGCAGCAGCCGGCGCCGCCCCAGGGGCCGGGGTGGGCTCCGCAGCCTCCGCCTCCCCCGCGCGGGCCCGGCGCCCCCTATCCGCCGCCCGCCTGGCGGCCACCCCGCCGCAAGTCCGGCGGAGGGGCGGTCATCGGCGCGCTCATGGGCGTGCTGGCGCTGGTCTTCGTGCTCATCGTGGTCGTGGGCGCGCTGACCGGCCTCACGCACCACACCGAGACGGTCTCGCCGGTCGCGATCCCGAGCTTCACCTTCTCGCCGTTCCCCACGGACGACGCCACCACGAGCACGGAACCGTCCGAGCAGCCCACCTCGAAGCCGACGTCGAAGCCGACCTCTCAGCCCACGACGCGGCCGAAGCCCGTGCTCAACCGCACGACGAAGAACAACAGCCTCTATCGGGCCGGGTCGCTGGCGACGACGAACTGCCGGGCGGGGAACGCGAGCATCTACAACCACGCCCAGTTCAAGGCGCTGATCCTCAAGACCGGCACGTGCATGGGCAAGGCGTGGGGGCCGGCACTGGAGCGGGTGGGGTTCGACTGGAGCCCGCCGCACTACATGATCGCGGCGCGCAAGGGCAGGGGCGCGTGCGGCGACTATCCCTCCCCCGGCAGCAACGTGCCGTACTACTGCCCGAGCAACAGCACGATCTACGCCTCCACCTCGGCCATGGCGAGGGAGTACGGCCCGCTCGGCTCGTGGAACGGGATCATCATCAGCATGATGGCCCACGAGTACGGGCACCACATCCAGAACCTCACGGGCATCTCCGACTCCTGGTGGCAGCAGACGCTCGACTCCAGCTCCCAGAGCGGCAAGATGGCCCTGAGCCGCCGGCACGAACTGCAGGCGACGTGTTTCGGCGGCATGTTCATGCAGTCGGTCGCCGCCTCGTATCCGATCGACACCACCAAGCGCAACACGCTCCTGTGGGCCTACAGCCACCTGGGCGACCCGCCGGGAGGGCCTCGCGACCACGGGAACACGCGCAGCAACGCGGCCTGGTTCCGTCAGGGCTACACCCGCCCGAAGGCATACCAGTGCAACACCTGGGTAGTCGGCTCCAGCTCGGTGTCGTGATCAACGCCACAGTTTGCGTCTACCTTGTCCGGATATGGGGGTTAGAATCCCTAGCCACAGCTTCGGAAGAGAGAGCGGTGAACCATGCGAGGCGGGGGTCCCGCTGACGAGGCCGGAGGGCCCAGGGAAGGTCAGCGGCCAGGTCAGTACGGCGGAGACCCAGGTCAGCCCGGTGGTGGGCACCCCGGCCAGCCTGGCGCGAGCCCCGGCCAGCACAGCGGGCACGCAGGTCCGCCCGGCGAGAACCCAGGCCCGTACGGGAAGCCCGGCCAGCCCGGCGGCCATGCAGGCCCACCCGGTGGGCACGCCGGTCCGCTCGGCGCAGATGTCGGCCAGTCTGGTGGGTACCCCGGTCAGCACAGTGGCGACCCGGGCCAGCCGGGCGCAGACGCCGGGCCGCCCAGTGGTCACCCCGGCGCGAGTCCCGGGCAGCCTGGCGCGAGCCGACCAGGAGACGCGAGCCGGCCAGGGGACGCAGGTCGGGCCGGTGGAGACACGGGTCGGCATGGCCGGAGCGAGGACGGCATGCCGCCCCTGGGCGCGCCGCCCACGACGGCCCCGCGCGGCGGACAGCCGCGTTTCGGCCCTCCGCTGACGACCGCCTCCCTGATCGGCTGGACGGCGCTGTCGGCAGTCCTGCCCGGAGCGGCCCATCTGCGGGCGGGCAACCGCCGCACCGGGATCGCGCTGCTGGCGACGTTCGGCGTCGTGCTGGTCGCCCTGGTGATCCTGGTCCTGCGCCTGAAGGACAACGCGGGGGTCGCGCTGCGCGGCAGCACGATGACCGCCGTCATGGCCGGAGCCGCCGTGTGCGCGCTCGCCTGGTTCGCTCTCGTGCTCCTGTCGTTCGTCGCCCTGCGGCCACAGCGCCTGACGCAGACCGGCCAGGTGGTGTCGGGCGTCGTCGCGGGCGTCCTGTGCGTGGCCGTGATGGCCCCGTTCGCCTTCACCGCGAACACGATCAGAACGGCCAGCCAGTTACTCGACGACGTCACGGCTCCGGCGGAGGGCTCGACCCCCGTCCCCGTACGTGCCGAGGACCCGTGGAACGGCCGCACGCGCGTGAACTTCCTGCTGATCGGCGGCGACGCGGCGGGCAACCGGATCGGGGTGCGCACCGACTCGATGACCGTGGCCAGCGTGAACATCGCCACCGGCAACACCGTCCTGTTCAGCCTGCCGCGCAACCTCCAGTACGTCCGCTTCCCCGCGAGCAGCCCCCTTCACAAGGTGTTCCCGAACGGCTTCAACGCCGAAGGGCAGGGCCTGCTCAACTCCGTCTGGTACTACGCCGACAACAACCCCCAGATCATGGGCGGCAAGAACAGGGGCGCGCAGGCGCTGAAGGACGCGATCGGCTACACCCTCGGTCTGCACATCGACTACTACGCGATGGTCGACATGTACGGCTTCGCGGCCCTGATCGACGCGGTCGGAGGGCTCAAGATCCGGGTCCAGCAGGACATCAAGTGGGGCGGCAAGTTCGGCACCGCCGGCACCATCAAGGCCGGCTACCGGACGCTCAACGGCGAGGAGGTGCTCTGGTATGGCCGCTCGCGGGTGGACAGCGACGACTTCTCCCGCATGGCCCGCCAGCGCTGCGTCATCGGTGCGCTCGCCCAGCAGGTCACCCCGGCCACGGTGCTCGCGAACTTCAACAAGATCGCCTCGGCTGCTCGGCATCTGTTCCGCACCGACATCCCCCGCGACCTGCTGGAGCACCTCGTCCCGCTCGGCATGAAGGTGCGCAACGCCAAGATCACCAGCCTTCAGTTCGTGCCGCCGCTCATCTATACCGGCAACCCGGACTGGGTCAAGATCAGGAAGCTGACCCGGGAGGCGATCCGGGAGTCGATGGCCGAGCGGGGCACCGTCGCGGCCACCGCCTCGCCGATGACGTCCGCCGGATCGGCGGCGTCCGCCACTCCCTCCGGCTCGCACTCCCCGTCCGCGTCGCCGAGCCCGTCCCCTTCCCGTACGCCGGTGGTCGCCGGGGCGAGCCCCCGCGCGACGCCCACCACGAACGACAAGGCGGCCAAGAACCTCTCGGAGCTCTGCGGCTTCTGAGACGGCGCGGCTGAGCCAGAACCGCGAACCTACCGCCGCGAGAACCGCCTAGCGGAGGCATCGGACGGAGGCTTCCGGCCGAGGGCCGCCGAGCCGAGGCTGCCCGGCCGGAGGCCTTCGGGCGCGGGCTGCCGGGCCGGCGCTTTCGGCCGAAGCTGCCGGACGGAGCGCTGCCGGACGGAGCGCTGCCGGACGGAGTGCTGCCGGACGGAGTGCTGCCGGACGGAGTGCTGCTGAGCGGGGCTTTCAGACCGGGGCTTCCGGCCAGGAGTCCCCACCGGGCGACACCAGGCCGTTTTTACGGGAAGGCGTGGACGCCGCCTTCCCGATGCAGCATGGTTGTCACGTAACGCATCCACCCAGTCACGATCCGCACAGTAACGGAGTGGACTCGTCGTGCGCGTACTCATCCAGTTGCGTCCGTCCCCCGACCTGGTCGCCGCCGTCGCCGACCCGTCGGTCCCCGCGGCGGCGTCGGACGTGGCCGACGGCCTGCCCGGGGTGGTCCTCGACCACTCGTACGCCCCGGTGGCCGTGCCTCGCCCGATGCCCGCATCCCCCGGCGGCGACCCGCTGTCGCTCAACCAGCCGCTGGTCTTCTCCATGGCGCCTCAGGACGCCTCGGTCGTGGTCCGCGGGGAGATCGCCGACGACGAGGTCACCAGCAGGGTCGCCCTCCTGCCCGCGACCCGCCGCGACGTGGTCGCGGTGTACGCCGACCCGGTGATCGAGACCTCGCTCACCTGCGGGGGCGACCCGGCCGTGGGTGACTGGCACGACGTCGAACGGCTGTTGCGCGTGCCCGACCTGACGGCCGAGGGGCTGGACGGCTCCGGCGTCAGCCTCGCGGTCGTCGACACCGGCATCAACGCGGCGTACGTCAAGGCCGCCCGCGGGCAGGACGTGACGGTGGATCACGAACGGAGCTGGAGCCCCGAGGGCGTCTCCGGGACCCCGGGGGACTTCGCGGTCGACCACGGCTCGATGTGCGCCTTCGACGCGCTCATCGCCGCGCCCAAGGCGTCGCTGGTGGACGTGCCCGTGCTGCTGTCGCGGCGGCAGGGCGGCTCGACGCTCGACGGCCTGCTGTCCGACGCCATCGCCGCGTACGCGCACCTGCGCGAGGTACTCGACGCCCAGCCCGCCGAGTCGCGGGCGCTCGTGGTGACCAACAGCTGGGGGTCGTTCTCTCCGCGCTGGGACTTCCCGCCCGGACACCCCGGCAACTACTCGGACAACGCGGCCCATCCGTTCAACCTCATCGTCGGCAGCCTGGCCGAAGCGGGGGCGGACATCCTGTTCGCCGCGGGCAACTGCGGGACGCAGTGCCGCGACAGCAGGTGCGCCTTCCCCGACCGGCCCATCGTCGGGGCCAACTCCCACCCCAGCGTGCTCTCGATCGGCGGGGTCGACACGGCGGGGATGCGGGTCGGCTACTCCTCGCAGGGCCCCGGCCGGCTGACCAAGCGCAAGCCGGACTTCTGCGCCTACACGCACTTCGCCGGGTCTGGTGCGCTCGGCGACGACGAGCCCGACTCGGGCACCTCGGCCGCCTGCCCTGTCGCGGCCGGGCTGGTCGCCGCCGTACGCTCCCGCTGGCCTGCCACGGTGCTGTCGCCCGCCCAGCTCCGTACGCTGCTCCGCCGGACGGCCGATGATCGCAGTGCCGTAGGGTATGACCACGACTACGGGTACGGCGTGGTGGACGCCGCCGGCATCATCGCCGCGCTGCGCCGCCGAGCCGCGAAGGCGGCCTGAACAACGCAGCGCCGCGAAGGCGGCCTGAACAACGCAGCGCCGCCAAGGCGGTCTGCAGACACAGCGCCGTGGAAGCGGGCTGAACAACGCGGCGCCGCGAAAACGGCCTGAGTCATGCGGGCCGCGGAAGCGGTGTGCGACGAAAGCGGCCTGGGGCCGCCGCGCCGTCCGGTGACGAGACGTCCAGCAGAGGGAGGCGGGGCCGGTGGCCGAGGTGCTCATCACCGTCCGGCTCACCGCGCCCGCGACGCTGGAGACCGCGATGCGGCGACTCGGCCTCGCCGAGGACGAGGTCGACACCGGCTACGGCCTGGTGCCGGTCGATCCCCGCACGGACCTGTACGTCCTGCGGGTGACGGAGGAGGCCGGCCGGCGGGTCGGCGACTCGGACGCCGGGGCTGTGGACGGCGGGGCGGCGGACGGCGGGCCCTACTCCGATCCGCCCATCGAGCCCTACGGGCCGCCGCGATGACCGCTCCCGTCTGGGTGGTGTCCGGTCCGCCGGGCGCGGGCAAGTCGACCGTCTGCGAGCTGCTGCTGGCCCGTCTCGACCCCGTGCCCGCCCTGCTCGACAAGGACACGATGTACGGCGGCTTCGTCGAGGCCACACTCGCGGCGTACGGCAGGCCCACGGGCGAGCGTGAGGGGCCGTGGTATGACGAGCACGTCAAACGGCATGAGTACGCCGGCATGACGGCGACGGCCAGGGAGATCCGCTCCCACGGGTGCCCGGTGATGCTCGGCGGGCCCTTCACCTCCCAGGTGCACGACGCGGCGCTCTGGCACGCGTGGGTGGAGGCGCTGGGCGGGCCGGACGTACACCTGATCTGGATCCGCTCCGACGGCCCGACGCTGCGTGAGCGGCTTCTCCGCCGAGGCCTCGCCAGGGACGGGCAGAAGCTGGAGAACTTCGCCGAATATCTGCGCGCCATCCGCGTCGACGAGCCGCCCGCCGTGCCGTACGAGGAGGTCGACAACCGCCTCGGCGCGCCTCCGCTCGACGTCCAGATCGACCGGCTGGTGGCGAGAGCGTAGGCCGCACCCTCAACCGTTCCCGCGTGCTGCTCGCCACGTGCTTGAGCATGCGTTCACGACCATCCGGAGCGTCGGAACGCGGGATCCGAGCACCGCCTGGTGGCGAGAGCGTGGGCCGCACCCTCAACCGTTCTTGCATGCTGCTCGCCGGGTGCTCGCGCATGCGTTCGCGGACCGTTGGAGCGTCGCGACGCGGGATCCGAGTCAAGTGGTCGCGCACCGTTCTCACTTCGGCCGCCGGGACGGCGGAGTTCGTTAGCGTCCGAGGCGTGGAAGCTCCGCGCTTCCCCGGGACGGCCCGCAAGCGCACTGAGCCGCCCCGGACCGATCGATCCCCAAACACGGAGACAACAGTGAAGGCAGTCGCGATCAAGGCGTTCGGAGTTCCCGAAGGTCTGGCCGTCATCGACCTCCCCGCCCCGGTTCCGGGCGCCGGGCAGGTGCTGATCGCCACGGAGGCGATCGGCGTCGGCGGCGTGGACGCCGTGATCCGAAGCGGCGCTCTGGCCGCCTACGGTTTCACGGAAGGCCACATCCCCGGCGGCGAGGTGGCGGGCACCGTGATCGCCGTCGGCGACGACGTCGACACCTCATGGATCGGCCAGCGGGTGTGGGCGTCCACCGGCGTGGGCGGCGGCTACGTCGAGCAGGCGGTCGCCCCGGTCGAGGAGATCGTCCCCCTTCCCGCGGACCTGTCCGCCGTCGACGCGGTGACGCTCGGCAGCTCCGGTGTGGTGGCCCACTTCGCCCTCGCCCACGCCCACTTCGCCCCCGGAGAGTCGGTGCTGGTGCGCGGCGCGGCGGGCAGCATAGGGATCCTGGCCGTACAGCTCGCGGCTCGCGGCGGCGCCGGTGCGGTGGCGGTCACCACCTCGTCGGCCGAGCGCGGCGAGCGGCTGCGCAAGCTCGGCGCGACCCACGTGCTGGACCGCTCCGGTGAGGGCGGCGAGGACGCTCCCACGGGCTACGACATCGTCATCGACGTCGTAGCCGGTCCGGACCTGCCCTCCTTCCTCGACAGGCTCAACCCGAACGGCCGGCTGGTGGTCGTCGGCGTGGTCGGAGGGCAGCCTCCGGCGGACTTCGGCACGACGATGATGGCCGCGTTCCGGAAGTCGCTGTCCTTCGCCACCTTCAGCGCCGACACCGTTGCCGCCTCCGACCGGCGTGCCGTACGGATCGAGCAGTTCGCCGCCGCGGGGCGCGACGCGCTGCACGCCGTGGTGCACGAGGTGCTGCCGCTGGAGCAGGCCGTGCTGGCGCACCGGAAGATGGACGCCGGAGAGGTGTTCGGCAGGATCGTCCTGACCCCGTGACGCGCTCGCCGGCCTGAAGGCCGGGCTCCAGCCCGTGCCGCGTGCGCGGCACCTCTACCGGACTGAAGGCCGGAGCACTGCGGACGAATCCGGTGGCCCCACGGCCCCTGCCGGTCGCGGTCACACGATCTCGTGCCCGTACGCGGCCGCGAGCGGCCGCAGGTCGGGGACACCGAAGGCGGCGCACATCGACGCGAACGCCTCGGCCTTGTCGTCGCCATAGCGGCGCACATGGGCCGCGTAGGTGTCCGCGGTGACGAACCTCGGCGGGTCGGTCTTGCTGTGGAACTTGTCCGCGAACATCACAAGCCGTTCCTCGGCCGACTCCGCGAGGTAGTCGCGGGAAGGCAGCGGCAGGCCCTGTCGCAGCACGTCGTCCCGGCTGATCCCCACGCCCGTGTGGTGGGAGCAGAACCGGCACAGCCTCTCGGGGAAGCCCTCCTTGCGGAGCAGCTCGTGGCCGAGGACTCCGTGGCGTACGTAACCGGCGTGGTCGAGCCGCCCGTCCTCGTCGTAGAGCAGGTAGACGCCGACGTCGTGCAGGAGGCTTCCGGCCCGCACCACGTCGGCGTCGACGTCGAGCCCGGCGCGGTCGGCGCGGTCGGCCAGTTGCAAGGCGATAGCGCAGACGATCTCGCAGTGCGTGTAGACGAGGTCGAACGCCTCCTCCGTCGGCGCGTGTCTCGCGTGCAGTGCGCGGAGCTCAGCGTCCGTCGGAAGCCGCATGGGCGGAGTCTAGCAAGCGATGATCATCGGCTGGCGGCCCTGGATGTCAGGAGGGCACGGGGATATCAGGAGGGCACCCGTTCGCCGAGGCTCTCACGCAGGCTCCTGATCTCCTCGCGCAGGGCCGACAGCTCGGCCAGCGTCGAGCGGTCGTCCGTGTCCCTGGCCTCCTCTTCCATCGCGCTCACCACGACCGCGATGAAGAGGTTCAGCACGACGAAGGTGCAGACCAGCACGAAGATGACGAAGTAGATCCACGACGAGGGGTGGCTCTCCATCAGCTGGCGGTTGATCTCCGACCAGCCGTCGCCCGTCATGACCTGGAACAGCGTGTACAGCGACGTGGGCAGGTCGCCGAAATACTCGGGCGCGGCGGCGCCGTACAGCTTGGTGCCCATGACGCCGGCGACGTACAGGATGAGGCCGAGCAGCACGACGATCGAGCTCATGCCGGGGATGGCGGTGAGCAGCGCGGAGACCACCCGCCGCAGCGACGGCACGACCGAGATGAGCCGCAGTGCCCGCAGGACGCGTAGCGCCCGCAGCACCGACAGGCCCCCGGCCGTGGGGAGGAACGAGAAGCCGATGATCAGCAGGTCGAAGACGTTCCAGGCGTCGCGGAGGAACCGCCACCGGTAGACGTAGATCTTGGCGAGGATCTCCGCCACGAAGATGTACAGGGCGACGTGGTCGGCGACATGCAGTTCCGTGCCGTATTGGGCGGTCGCCTCGGCCGAGGTCTCGACGCCCAGCGTGGCCGCGTTGAAGAGGATCACCACCGTGATCACCTGCTGGAACCGCGGCGACTCGATCAGACGGCGGACACGTTCACGCACGAAGAACTCCTGGGAGGCACTGAAAGATCGGCACAGAGCCTAGTGCCCCCCGGGGACATTTCCGTTACCCGGCCTTGGCGCTCCTATTGACGGCGTTCGAACCGGCCACGCCGCCGCCGACCGTCTCACCACGGGGCAAGACGGCCGACGCGGCAGGCTCTCATCGCACGGCGAGACGGCCGACGCGGCACCCTGTCACCGCACGGCAAGACGGCCGACGCGGCACCCTGTCACCGCACGGCAAGACGGCCGGCGCGGCACGCTCTCGCCGCACGGCAAGACGGCCGACGCGGCACCCTGTCACCGCACGGCAAGACGCCCGACGCGGCACACCGTCACCGCTCAGCGAGACCGCCGGTGCGGCGGCCGAAGGGCCTCAGCGCCCAGGACACCGCGGTGAGCGCGGTCAGCATGGAGAGCACCCACACCTCGCCCACGGCGTACCCGGTGGTCAGGTGGGAGACCACGGCCCCGGTGTAGGTGAAGAAGACGCCCGCGTAGGCCCACTCCTTGACCAGCGCGCAACGCGGGACGAGCAGGGCGATCGCCCCGAGCACCTTCCAGGTGCCCAGCAGCACCAGGAAGTAGGACGGATAGCCCAGGTGCGTCACCAGGTCGCTGACGTACGGAATCCGCGCGATGTCCCAGACGCCGCCGATCGCCAGTTCGGCCGTCACCGCCACGGTGGACGTCCAGTAGCCGGCCGCGCGCACGCGTGCCCAGTTCCTGGTGCTGCTCGAAATCGTTGCCATGAGATGCTCCTTGTCACATCCGAGCGGGGTCCGGGTTCATCGCCATGAACCCCGGCGGCGGAAGGATGTGACCGATGGACGAAGACGGGCTGGCCGTACGCTTCGAGGAGCAGCGGCCCCACCTGCGGGCGGTCGCCTACCGGATGCTGGGCTCGCACGCGGAGGCGGACGACGCGGTGCAGAACGCGTGGCTGCGGCTCAGCGGCGCCGACACCGCCGGCGTGGCCAACCTCGCGGGCTGGCTGACCACCGTCGTCGCCCGGGAGTGCCTGAACATGCTCCGCGCGCGCCGCAACCGCCGTGAGGAACCCCTTCCCGACGTCACCGCCGAGCCCGCCGCCGAAGCCCACGACGCGGGAGATCCCGAAGCCGAGGCCCTGCTGGCCGACTCGATCGGTCCCGCGCTGATGGTCGTGCTCGACGGTCTCGCCCCCGCCGAACGGCTCGCTTTCGTCCTGCACGACGTCTTCGCCGTGCCCTTCGGCGAGATCGCCGACATCGTGGGAAGGTCCCCCGCCGCCGCCCGTCAGCTCGCCAGCCGGGCCCGCAGACGGGTCGTGGGCGCGACCCCGCCCCGGCAGGTGGACATCGCCCGGCAGCGGCGGGTCGTGGACGCCTTCCTCGCCGCGCTGCGGCATGGTGACTTCGACGGGCTGCTCGCCGTGCTCGATCCCGATGTCCTGCTCAGGGACGGCGACGCGGAGCCGGTGCGGGGTGCGCGAGCCGTGGGCGCCCACGCGCTCACCTTCTCGCGTGCCGCCCGGTTCGTACGGCCCGCATTGGTGGACGGCGCCGTTGGCCTCGCGATCGTCCCGCAAGGACGCCTCATCGGGGCGCTGGCCTTCACCTTCGATCACGACAAGATCACCGCGATCGAGATGATCGACGATCCGGGCCGCCTGCGGCACGTCGACCTGGCGGCTCTCCGCCCGTGACCGCGTCGCGTCCCCGCCTCTGACCACATCGCGTCCCCGCCTCTGACCGCGTCGCGTGCCCGCCTCGCCGTGGCGGGGGCGGGGTGACGGACGGACAGTCCAAGATTCCGGACCTGCCGCCGCAGCCGTCCTTGGCGCATGCTCGGGCCGCCGGGAGAGTCGAGCCATGAAACGGACGACACCCATACGTGAAAAGGAGCCTCGAAGCCTGGGGGCGCTCATCCGGGCCTGGCGGGAGCGCGCGCTGCTGACCCAGGAGCAGCTCGCCGACCGGGCGGGCGTCAACGTCCGCACCATCGGCAGGATCGAGGGCGACGCCGTGGGGCGGCCCCGCAGCGCGTCGCTTCGGCGGCTGGCCGAGGCGCTGGGCCTGGACGGGCGGGAGCGGGCCCTGCTCGCCGCGGCCGCGTGCCGCGAACCGGTCCGGCAAGACAGTGAGGCCGCCTCCGTGCGGGTCGGATCCGCGTGCCGCTGCCGGTCGCACCGGTGGCGGTCGCGTCTGGACGCCTGGCACTGATCACCGAGCCCATGCCGGTCACCCCAGTTCCGGTCACCCGGACACCTGCGGCCGGTGCCGACGTGACGACCCGCGGCGCGCTTCCCGAACGTCACCGGGGAAGCGCGCCGCGGGTGGCGGTCTCAGGCCATCACGGTCACGGCTGGCAAGCGGCTCACCGCTTCTGCAGACCACGCAGAAGAGCCAGAGCTGGACCGCGACGACGGTGCCGCCGTCACGGAGGTTCCGGCAGTAGGCGCGGTAGTTCCCGGTCGCCTCATATGCGCTGCCCGCGGCCACGCACTTCCCGCACGCGTTGGGCTGGGAGTAGGTGGCCTCCAGGAAGGAGCCCGACGGAGGCAGCGAGATCGAGCAGCTCACGGCGGGCGCGAACCCGGCCGTGGCAGGTTCCGCCCTCACCTGCGTCTGCACCTCCCCCTGCACCCCCACCTCCCCCTGCACCCCCACCTCCGGGTGCACCCCCGCATCCCCCTGCACCCCCACTGCCCGCCGCACCTCCCCCCGCACCTGCGCATTGGCTGGGGTTGCGCTCGCGATGGCCCCCGCCATCAGCGCGAACGCCGCACCCAGTCCGATGGTCGTCTTCGTCAAGGAGCGCACGGTCATGATGTCGTCCTTCCGATCGCATCCGTCAGGCGTGACCGGCGCCGGTCGTCGCGGCTGTCAGCGGTCCGCGGAGCGCCGTACCGTCTCCGGAGGACCGCCTCGTGCGGACCTTCACGTCGGCGACGCCGGAGCGGGGAAACAGCGGCGCTCCCCGCCGCGCGTCGGCGTGCATGCACCGGTCATGGCTCCACTCTCCTGGCTGCCCGCGTGGCGAACCAGGGCGTCCACCGGCCATTCGCCGGGCATTGCCCGGGCACCATGCCCTGAGCATCCCGCCCTGAGCATCACGCCCTGAGCATCACGCCCGCCCGGCCAACACGTGGCACTCCTTGCGCACCCCGCGAACCGCGTGATCCTGTGATGTGCGGCTTCGCGGCAGGGTTCCGTCCGGCCTCCTGTCAGGCGAGCCGCTCACGGGCGCCGCGACGAAGGCCATGTGTTCGCCGGCGCACTCCGCCCAACAGCGTCACTCCGCCCGACAACGCCGCTCTGCCAGACGGCGGACTTCAGCGGGCGGCGGCGTCGACGGCCTGGGCCGACAGGACGTGGTCGAGCACCATGAGGGCACAGCCGGTGATGCCGGCGCCGGGCCCGAGGCGGCTGCGCTCGATGCGCAGGCTGCGGGTGGCGAGCTGGGTCGAGCGCCGGTAGACGACCTCGCGCACGCCCGACACGAGCGGCTGGAACATCTCGGCGACGTCGCCGCCGAGGACCACGACGGCGGGGTTGAGCAGGTTGACCGCACCGGAGATGACCTCGCCCAGCCAGCGGCCGGCCTGCCGCACCACGGCCATGGTCTCCGCGTCGCCTGCCCGGACCAGGGCGGTCACGTCGGCGAGCGACATCACGTCGCGGCCCTTCGCCCGCAGGTCGCGCAGGATGGCGGTGCCGCTGGCGACCGAGTCGACGCAGTCGAGGTTGCCGCAGCGGCACAGCACTCCGCCGCCGTCCCGCACGGGGATGTGCCCGATCTCCCCGGCCGCGCCGAGCGCGCCGCGCAGGATGCCGCCGCCGGAGATGACTCCGGCGCCGATGCGGGTGGAGACCTTCACGAACAGCAGGTCGTCGAGCTCCGAGGCGTAGACGACCCGGTGCTCGCCCATCGCGATGACGTTCACGTCGTTGTCCACGAGCACCGGCACGTCGAACCGCTCGGCGATGATCGGCGGGATCACCACGCCGGTCCAGCTCGCCATCACGCGGGCGCTCTCGACCCGGCCGGCGGCGAACTCCACGGTCGCAGGCACGCCCAGGCCGATGCCGACGACGTCGTCGCGCCCGTCGAGCAGCTTTTCCCAGGTGTCCATGAGCAGGGGCAGGACGACGCCCGGCCCCTCCTCGACGTCGATGTCCAGGTCGGTGCGGTGCAGCACCTCGCCCGCGAGGTCGCACAGCGCGATCTGCGTACGGCGGGCGCCGAGCGAGGCCACCGGGACGACTCCCCCGGAGGTGGCGAAGCGCAGTCGCATGGGCGGGCGGCCGCCGGTGGACGGCCCCTCGGCGTCCTCCACGATCAACCCGCGCTGCAGCAGGTCGCTGACGCGGTGCGCGACGGCCGGGCGGGACAGGCCCGTCACACGGCCGATGTCGGCGCGCGTCACCGCCTCCCCGCTCCGGATGAGCTGGAGGACCTCGCCGGTCGTGGCTAGACGTGACATCGAGCGTAAGTGAAGCACAGAAGCTCACCTAAGTTCAATGACTTATTCATTCGAAGTTACAAAAGTCGGCTTGAAAAGTCGCATAACTTCCCGATACTGTCCCTTCCGTGCCCGATCGACACCTGGTGCCCGATCAACGGGTCGAAGACCGGACGTCAGGCCGGGCACACGTCCCGGGACGAAGGATCCGGGGCGAGTTGGACCCCGCCTCGCGGCGGCCCCGGCAGGAGGAGAACCTTCCGTGACGCACCCCGTTATCACCGAGGTCACCGAACGCGTGGTCGCGCGCAGCCGCGAGAGCCGCGAGGCCTACCTGGAGCGGGTGCGCCGCGCCGGGGCCGAACTGCGTGAGCGGGGGCCGGCCCGGGGGCGGCTCGGCTGCGCCAACCTGGCCCACGGCTTCGCCGCCGCACCTGCCGAGGACAAGATCGGCCTGCGTGGTACGGCGAAGCCGGGCGTGGCCATCGTGACCTCGTACAACGACATGCTGTCGGCGCACCAGCCGTACGAGACCTACCCGCCGGAGCTGAAGCGGGCGGTCCGCGAGGCGGGCGGCGTGGCACAGGTGGCGGGCGGCGTGCCCGCGATGTGCGACGGCGTCACCCAGGGCCGGGCCGGCATGGAGCTGTCGCTCTACAGCCGCGACGTGATCGCGATGGCGACCGCGATCGCGCTGTCGCACGACATGTTCGACGCGTCCCTGCTGCTCGGGGTCTGCGACAAGATCGTCCCGGGACTGCTCATCGGCGCCTTACGCTTCGGGCACCTGCCGGCGATATTCGTCCCCGCCGGGCCCATGACCTCGGGCCTGCCCAACAAGGTCAAGGCCAGGGCGCGGCAGGCCTTCGCGGAAGGCAAGATCGGCCGACTGGAGATGCTCGACGCCGAGGCCTCGTCCTACCACTCCCCCGGCACCTGCACGTTCTACGGCACCGCCAACTCCAACCAGCTCCTCATGGAGGTCATGGGCCTCCACCTGCCGGGAGCGACGTTCGTCAACCCGCACACCGAGCTGCGGCGCGCGCTGACCGCGGCGGCGGCCCGGCGGGCGGTCGCGATCACCCCGCACGGCGCGGAGTACACGCCCGTCGCCGAGGTCGTGGACGAGAAGGCGATCGTCAACGCGGTCGTCGCGCTGCTGGCCTCCGGCGGCTCCACCAACCACACGATGCACCTGGTCGCCATGGCCGCGGCCGCCGGCATCGAGCTGACCTGGGACGACATGGCGGCCCTGTCGAAGGTCGTGCCGCTGATCACCCGCATGTACCCCAACGGCCAGGCGGACGTGAACCACTTCCAGGCCGCGGGCGGCATGGCGGTGTTCATCGGCGACCTGCTCGACGCCGGGCTGCTCCACGAGGACGTGCTCACGGTCGCCGGGCGCGGACTCGGCCTCTACCGCTCGGCTCCCACGCTCAAGGACGGCGCGCTGGTGTGGGACGAGCGGACCGAGCCCAGCACCGACACCGACGTCCTTCGGCCGGTCGCCGAGCCGTTCTCCCCCGACGGGGGCATCCACATGCTGACGGGCAACCTGGGCCGGGCGGTGAGCAAGGTCTCCGCCGTCAAGCCCGAGCACCTGGTGATCGAGGCCCCCGCCAAGGTGTTCGACGACCAGCTCGACCTGCTCGCCGCGTTCGAGCGGGGCGAGCTCGACGGGCAGGACTTCGTCGCGGTCGTCCGCTATCAGGGCCCCCGGGCCAACGGCATGCCCGAGCTGCACAAGCTCACCCCACCGCTGGCCGTCCTGCTCGACCGCGGCCAGAAGGTGGCCATCGTCACCGACGGCCGCATGTCCGGCGCCTCGGGGAAGGTCCCCGCGGCGATCCACCTGTCTCCCGAGGCCGCCGACGGCGGGCCGATCGCGCTGCTGCGCGACGGCGACGTGATCCGCCTCGACTCGGCCGCCGGCACCCTCACCGTGCTCGCCGACCTCACCGGTCGTACGCCGGAAGGCGCCCCGCTGACCGACGAGCAGTGGGCCGGCACCGGCCGCGAGCTGTTCGCCTCGTTCCGCCGCACGGTCGGCCCGGCCGAGCGCGGCGCGAGCGTCTTCGGAGGTGCCGCGTGAGCCTTCCCTGGCTGGTCGCGGACGTCGGCGGAACCAACGCCAGGTTCGGTTTGGTGACCCGGCACGGAGGGCAGCCGGAGGCGGTAGCCGTACTCGACGTTTCCCAGCATCTCGGCCTTGCCGATGCCGTAGCCGCCTATCTCGCAGACCATGCGGGCGGAGTTCGGCCGGGGGCCGCGTGCCTGGCGATCGCCGGTCCGGTCGAGGACGACCGATACCGGCTGACGAACGCGGGATGGACCGGGTCCGTCAAGGAGCTCGGCATCCCGCGTACGGTGCTGCTCAACGACTTCGAGGCGCTGGCGATCTCGCTGCCGCACCTGGCGGGGGACGACCTCGTGCCGCTCGGCGGCCCGCCGCCGACGGCCGGCCTGACGAAGGTCGTGCTCGGGCCCGGCACCGGGCTCGGGGTGGCCGGTCTCGTGCCCGTACGGGAGGGGTGGCAGCCGGTGCCCGGCGAGGGCGGGCACATCGCGGCTCCCGCCGTCACCGACCTGGAGATGGAGATCGTCCGGGCGGTGCGCGCGGACGGCCTGCCGTACGTGGACGCCGAGCACCTGCTGTCGGGCACCGGGCTGCCGCGCCTGCACCGCGGGCTCGCGCTCGTGCGCGGCGTCACGCCCGAGGACCGCACGGCCGCGCAGATCACCTCCTCGGACGACCCGCTGTGCGCCGAGACCGTGGAGGTCTTCCTCGCCATGCTCGGCAGCTTCGCCGGCGGCGTGGCGCTCACCTTCGCCGCGCGGGGCGGGGTATACCTGGGCGGCGGCGTGCTGCCCCGCCTGCTCTCGCGGATCCCGGGCAGCGCGTTCCGGGCCCGGTTCGAGACGACCGCGCCGGCGCTGACGGAGTACGCCGCCGCGATCGCCACCGTCCTGATCACCGCCGAGCAGCCCGCGCTGACGGGTGCGGCCGCCTGGCTCGCCCAACGAAATCCCGATGTGGAGCTGGTATGAGCAACCTTCTCGACCTCGCGCCGGTCGTCCCGGTGGTCGTCCTGGACGACGTGGACAGCGCCGTCCCCCTCGCCCGGGCCCTGGTCACGGGCGGGCTGCCGGTCATCGAGGTCACGCTGCGCACCCCGGCCGCACTCGACGCCATCCGGCGGATCGCCGCCGAGGTGCCGGAGGCCGTGGTCGGCGCGGGCACCGTGCGCTCGCCCGAGGACGTGGAGGCCGCGGTCGAGGCCGGGTCCCGCTTCCTCGTCTCCCCCGGCACCACGCCCGGCCTGCTCGCGGCCATGCTCGCCTCGGGCGTGCCGTTCCTGCCGGGCGTCGCCACGGCCACCGAGGCGATGACGCTGGCCGAGCGCGGTGTGCGCGAGCTCAAGTTCTTCCCGGCCGAGCCGGCCGGCGGCGTCGCGTATCTCAAGTCGCTGGGCGGCCCGCTGCCCGACGTGCGGTTCTGCCCCACGGGTGGGATCACCCCGTCGAACGCGCCGGCCTACCTCGCCCTGCCGAACGTCGGCTGCGTCGGCGGGAGCTGGCTCACCCCGCGCAGCCTGGTCGCGGCGGGCGACTTCGCCAGGATCGAGAAGCTCGCGTCCGAGGCCGCCGCGCTGCGTCCTTGAGCGCTACGCCCCTGAGCGGATCCGGGTCCCTGAGCGCTTCCGGGTTCCAGAGCGCTCCCACCCGCGCCGGGGCCCCGAGCACTCCCCGGTCTCTGGGTTCGCTCCCAGCCATGCCGGGTCCCGAGTGCCCCGCCCCCGGGCGCTTTCCGGGGCTCCTCAAGCTCGCCGGTCCGTCCTTCCTCCCTCGGCGGAGCCGGCGGCCATGCTCGTGACCGCGACCCGGACACGTCCATGGGTGCCGGGCCCGCGACCGCTCACCTGCGGTGGCGAGCCCGGCGTCACCCCATAACCAACCCCCGCGCACAGCCTCACGGGCAGCCTGACGGGCAGCCTTAGGACAGCGCGCGCAGCAGGGCGTCGGGGCCGATCGGGTCCTCGTGCGTGCCTTCCGCGGTGCACGCGTGCGCCCCGGCCACCGCGCCCAGCCGTACGCACTCCTCCAGGGGCCGGCCGGTCAGGCGTCCGTACAGGAAGCCGGACACGAACGCGTCGCCGGCGCCGTTGCTGTCGGCCACGGGACCGGGAGGCGGCGCGGCCGGGAAGGCGCGGATCCGCCCTCCGGCCAGCACGTGGCAGCCCGCGGCCCCGTCCGTGCACACGACCACCGACGCGCGGCCCCGCCCGGCGATCGCCCGCATGATCTCCTCGCGCCGCCCGCCGAGCCTGGCCGCCGACAGGAAGACCACGTCGGAGGAGTAGGCGAAATCCTCGTGATGCGGGTTCTTCCCGTCCCAGTCGTGCAGGTCGGTCGAGACCGTCGTGCCGTCGGGGATGTCGGCGTAGACGTGCCGGGCGAAGTCCACGATCGAGACGTGGACGTGCCGGGCCGACCGGAGCGCGGGCAGGTAGAGGTCGCGCGGCATCCGCTGGCCGGGGACGGCCCTTGGGTCGAACAGCGACAGGCGCCTGCCGCCGGGGTCCACGAGCAGGACGCTGCGGCGGGTGCCCGCCTCCGACGGGGCGTGGGCGAAGTCCACGCCACGGGCGGCGAGGTGGCCGCGGATCAGCGCGCCCTGCGGGTCGTCGCCGATGAGGTCGACGAACTTCACGCGCAGGCCGAGGGCGTGGCAGCCGAGCGCGACCCCCGCGCCGGTGTTGCCGATCCGGTCCACCACGGGCGGCACGGCGTAGGTGTCGGCGTACGGCAGGGGCAGCTCGGGCACGTAGACGGTCGTGTCGACGCCGGCGCCGCCCACGACCAGGACGTCGATGGGATGATCGGTCATTGGCAACGCTCCGCGGAAGGTCGGGAGAGCCCGGCGTGGCGACCTCGCGTGGCCGCCGGGCCGGGGAAGGCGAGACCCCGGCAGGGGCTCAGCGGTTGACCAGCGGGCCCGAGCTGGTGGAGCCGCGCACCACGAGCTCGGGCTGGTAGACCAGCTCGACGTGCTTGGCGGGAGTGCCGCCGATCTCCTCGAGCAGGGTCTCGACGGCGGCGGCCGCCATCGCGACGATCGGCTTGCGCACGGTCGTGAGCGGCGGGTCGGTGAACGCCATCAGCGGCGAGTCGTCGAACCCGACGACCGACACGTCGCCGGGCACCGACAGCCCGCGCTCGCGGGCGGCGCGGATCGCGCCGAGCGCCATGAGGTCGCTCGCGCAGAAGATGCCGGTGCAGCCCCGGTCGAGCAGCGCCGAGGCGGCGGCCTGCCCGCCCTCCACGGAGAACAGCGAGTGCTGGATGAGGTCGTCGACGTCGGCCAGGCCGAGCAGCTGCGCCATCGCCTGGCGGAAGCCCTCGATCTTGCGGATGACCGGGACGAAGCGCCGCTGTCCCAGCGCGAGGCCGATGCGCTCGTGCCCGAGGTCCACCAGGTGCTGTACGGCCAGGCGCGCCGCGAGCCGGTCGTCGGGCGAGATGAACGGCGCGGGGATGGCCTCGTTGTAGCCGTCCACGAGCACGATCGGCAGCCCGCGGTCGGTGAGGCGGTTGTAGCGGTCCATCCTGGCGGTGGTGTCGGCGTGCAGGCCGGAGACGAAGACGATGCCGGACACGCCCCGGTCGAGGAGCATCTCGGTGAACTCGTCCTCGGGGGCTCCGCCGGGCTCCTGGGTGCACAGGATCGGCGTGAAGCCGTGCTGGATCAGCGACTTCTCCATCGCCTGGGCGAACGCCGGGAAGATCGGGTTGCCGAGCTCCGGGATCACCAGGCCGATCAGGCCGTTGCTGCGCTGGCGCAACCGCTGGGGCCGCTCGTAGCCCATCAGGTCGAGAGCGGTGAGCACGGCCTGGCGGGTGGCCGGGGAGACCCCCGCCTTGCCGTTGAGCACACGGCTCACCGTCGCCTCGCTGACTCCGGCCTGGGCGGCGATGTCGGCGAGCCGTGTGTTGTTCATGAGCATTACTTTAGACATTCCTCGCGGTCCACCAGGTGGCCGAGTCGGGAGCGAGCCGCACGTTTTCGCCGGACGTCTCGGGCCCTCCGCTGGCCAGCAGCAGGTCGCCGGGCGCCTCCGTCTCCACCCACTCCCGCGTCATGTTGATCACGCAGGCGAACGAGTCGCCGCGCCGGAACGCGAGCGTGCCGGGCGGGCTGTCGAGCCACGTCAGCGTGCCGTCGCCCAGCTCCGGGTGCTCCCGCCGGAGGGCGAGGGCGGCCCGATAGAGGCTGAGCATCGACGCGCCGTCGCGCAGCTGCGCCTCCACCGACAGGTCGCGCCAGTCGGCCGGCATCGGCAGCCAGCTCTCGTAGACGCCCGGCGGGGTGAAGCCGTACGGCGGCTCGCCCGCGGCGGTCCACGGGAGCGGCACCCGGCAGCCGTCGCGCCCGCTGTCGGGGTCGCGCAGCCGCTGCGGATCCTGGAGGTACTGCTCGGGCAGGTCGAGCACCTCGGGCAGCCCCAGCTCCTCGCCCTGGTAGATGTAGGCGGAGCCGGGCAGCGCCAGCATGAGCAGCGCCGCCGCCCGCGCCCTGCGCAGGCCGCGCTCGCCGCCGCCGTAGCGGGTGACGTGCCGCTTGACGTCGTGGTTGGACAGGACCCAGGTCGAGGGCGCGCCCACCAGCGCCGCCGTGCGCACGGACTCGTCGATGACCTCCTTGAAGAGCGCCGCGTCCCAGGGCGTCTTGAGGAAGTGGAAGTTGAACGCCTGGTGCAGCTCGTCGGGGCGGACATAGTTGGCCAGCCGCTCGGGGGTGGGCGCCCACGCCTCGGCCACCCCGATCCGCTCGCCCTCGTAGGAGTCGAGGATGCGGCGCCAGGCCCGGTGGATCTCGTGCACGCCGTCCTGGTCGAAGAACGGCACGACCTGCGCGCCGATCATCTCGGCCTGGCCCCGGGCGCCCACGTCGGGCAGGCCCGGCGCCTTGACCATGCCGTGCACCACGTCGATGCGGAAGCCGTCCACGCCGAGGTCGAGCCAGAACCGCAGCACGTCGGCGAACTCCTCGTGCACCTCCGGGTGCTCCCAGTTGAGGTCCGGCTGCTCGGGCGCGAACAGGTGCAGATACCACTGGCCGTCCTCGACGCGGGTCCAGGCGGGCCCGCCGAAGATCGACTCCCAGTCGTTGGGCGGCAGCTCGCCGGACGCGCCCTTGCCCTCCCGGAAGATGTAGCGCTCCCGCTCCGGGCTGCCCGGCCCGGCCTTCAGCGCGGCCTCGAACCAGGGGTGGCGGTCGGAGGTGTGGTTGGGCACCACGTCCACGATGATCCGCAGGCCCAGCCGGTGGGCGTCGGCGATCAGCGCCTGGGCGTCCGCGAGCGCGCCGAAGAGCGGATCGACGTCGCGATAGTCGGCCACGTCGTATCCGAAGTCGGCCATCGGCGAGGGATAGAACGGCGTCAGCCAGATCGCGTCCACGCCGAGGTCGGACAGGTAGCCCAGGCGGCTGCGCACGCCGAGCAGGTCGCCGATCCCGTCACCGTTGCCGTCCGCGAAGCTGCGGACGTACACCTGGTAGATCACCGCGTCGCGCCACCACCGCGTCGAGACCGCGGACGGCTGGACGGCGAGTTCGGTCATTGGGATCCCCCGATTCTCATATAGGGTCACGCCTTCGTCGCGCCGGCCGTCAGGCCGGTCACGAGGTGGCGCTGGACGAGCAGGAAGACGACGGCCGCCGGGATCGCGATCAGCACCGACGAGGCCGTCAGCAGGCCCCACTCCGCCTTGTGCTGGCCGACGAACTGGCTCAGGCCGACCGCGAGCGTGTACTTGTCGTCACCCGTCATGAACGCGGTCGCGTACGCGACCTCCGCCCAGGCGGTGATGAACGAGTAGAACGCGGCCACGGCGAGGCCGGGCTTGGCCAGCGGCAGGATGAGCCGCCAGAACGTGCCGAAGGGGGTCAGGCCGTCGACCCGGCCGGCCTCGTCGATCGTCACGGGGACGGTGTCGAAGTAGCCCTTCATCATCCACGCGCAGAACGGCACGGTGGAGGTGAGGTAGGCGATGACGAGCGACGGGAACTGGTTGATCAGCCCGAGCCCGGCCATCAGGTTGTAGATCGGCACGATCAGGATGGCCACGGGGAACATCTGCGTGATCAGGAGCATCCACATCACCGAGCGGAAGCCGGGGAAGCGGAAACGGCTGACCGCGTAGCCGGTCGTGGCCGACAGCAGCACGCCGAGCACCGCCGTGGTCAGCGACACGATCACGGAGTTGGCGGCCCAGGTGAGGAACCGGGTCTCCCCGAGGACCTGCGTGTAGTTGGCGAGCGTGGGGTGGTCGATCGGCGCGACCGAGGCGGTCTCGATGACCGTCCGCGGCTTGAGCGAGGTCAGCACCAGCCACGCGACCGGGAACACCGACACGATGCTCGCCGCGATCAGCGTGAGATGCAGGGCGATCGACCTGCCGGGGCTGCGCCTGTCGCGGCTCCACGCGGCGGCGGGAGCGGCCCGGCTCACCATGCCTCCCCCTGCTGCCTGAGCGCGCGCCGGTAGACCGTGGCCATGACGACGAGCAGCGCGAGGATCACCATGCCCCAGGCCGCGGAGCCCGAGTAGTTCCTGATGCCCTCGAAGGCCTGGCGGTAGGCGTACGTCACGAGGATCTCCGTGGCTCCGCCCGGTCCTCCCCTGGTCAGCAGGAAGATGACCGGGAACTGGTTGAAGGTCCAGATCGTGCCGAGCAGCACGACCGTGCTCGACACCGGGCGCAGGCCCGGCAGCGTGATGTGGCGGAAGCGCTGCCACGGCGTGGCGCCGTCCACCTCGGCGGCCTCGTACAGCTCGCGCGGGATGGCCTGCAGGCCGCCCAGCAGCGCGAGCATCATGAACGGCACGCCCAGCCACACGTTGCAGGCGATCACCGAGACCTTGGCCCAGAACGGGTCGTCGAGCCAGCTGACGCCGGCGAACCCCGCGGCCCGCAGCATGGCGTTGACCACGCCGAACTCGCCGTTCAGCAGGTAGCGCCAGATGAACGCGGACACGAAGGCCGGCACGGCCCAGGGCAGCACGAGCAGGATCCGGTAGAGCGACCGCAGCCGCATGGGCCGGTTCAGCAGCAGCGCCAGGCCCAGGCCGATGCTCACGTGCAGGGCGACGCAGACGACGGTCCACACGATCGTCCAGGTGAGCCGGCCGAGGAACTCCGCGGACGTGAGGATGTCGGTGTAGTTCTTCAGGCCCACGAACTCGTAGGTGGACGGGATGACGTTCATCCCGATCGTGCGGCCCATGTTGCCCTCGGTCGCGTCGGTGAGCGACAGGTACACGCCTCGCACGAGGGGGTAGCCGACGAGCACCAGCGTCACTATGACGACCGGCGCGGTCATCGCCCAGGCGTACCAGTGGCGCGACAGAAGGCGCCGCGCCCCCGGACGGGGCGCGGCCCTTCTCGTCGCGACGACGTCAGCCGTCATCGCCTACAGGCTCCAGCCCTTGAGGATGCCCTGGTAGGCGGTGGCGACGTCCGTGAGCATGGGCTCGGTCGTCGTCTGCCCGCCCGCGAGCTTCTGGTAGCCCTCGACCAGCGGCTGGAACAGCGAGGCGGCCTCCGGGATCCAGGGACGCTCGACGGCCGTCTCCATCGGCTTCTGCCACTGGGCGATCTTGGGGTTGGCCGTCGCCTCGGGCGCGCTGTAGGCGGGCTGGCGGGTCGGCAGCAGGCCGAGCTTGCCGGCGACCTTGGCCTGGCTCTCCGCGCTGGCCATGAACTGGACGAACAGGTAGGACGCGTCCAGGTTCTTCGAGCCCGCGTACACGGTGTAGTCGTGGCCGCCCAGCGGCGAGCCCGCCTTCACCGAGCCGGCCGGAACCGGGGCGACGCCGAAGTTGTCCGGATTGTCCTTGAACACCTTGCCACCGAGGTTGTCCGCGTTGGACCACGGGCCGTTGAAGATCATCGCGACCTTGCCGTCCTTGAACGCGGTCTCTGCGTTCGTGTAGCTGTCCTGCAGCGCGGGCTTGACGGCGGCGCCGGACGTGATCAGGTCTTCGACGATCTTCACCCCCGCCACGCTCTGCGGAGACGAGATCGTGATCTTCTTGTTCTGGACGTCGACGAAGTCGCCGCCCTCGCCATAGATGAACGGAAGCAGGAAGTAGGCGTCCACGTTGAGGGCGAGGCCGCCCGCTCCGGTCTTCGACTTGACGTCGAGCGCCACCTTCTTGAGGTCGGCCATCGTCGCCGGAGGCTGGTCGTAGCCCGCCTTCTTCAGTAGTTCCTTGTTGTACAGGAGGCCGAGGGTGTCCGTCACCTGCGGCACGCCGTACGTCTTGCCGTCGAACCTGCCGCTCGCCGCCGGGACCGGCAGGAACTCCTCGGGCTTGTCGACTGCCGGGGTGCCGTCGAGCGGCGCGAGGTAGCCCAGCGACGCGAACTCCGCGACCCAGCCCACGTCGGTGCGCAGCACGTCCGGCGCGCCCGCCCCGGACTGCGCGGCGGTCTTGAACTTGTCCCGCGCGTTCGCGAACGGCACGTTGACGTAGTTGACCTTGATCTTCGGGTATTTCGCCTCGAAGTCCTTGATGATCTCCTGGAAGACCGGGGCCTCGGTCGTGGCGTCCGAGGTGTCCCACCAGGTGACCGTTCCGGACACCTCGGCGGGGGCGGCGCTCTTGGCCGGGGCCGTTCCGGTGTCGCCGGAACCGTCGCCACAGGCGGTGACCGCCAAAGCGAGCGCCGCGGCCACCGCCGCGGACGTGAGGACTCGCCTCATGTGAGTCGCACTCCTTGCTCAGGGGGATTTGAGCGGAACGTAACAGGGGTGCGAGCAGGATGAAAGACGTTGCAGAAACTTTCAGCAATTTCGTTACATTTGACGCGCCGAAGAGGGCCGCAAGGAGGTCACAACGCGACCCTGACAGCCATCTTTAGCAATGAGAAAGTCACATGTAACGAGAAGTTGCATGTAGATGCCGGATCTTTCACGACACGTATGGACACGAGTGCCCGTGACGCGATGTACTACCTCATCATTCACACCGAAGGCTGGGGATCCGGGCGTGCCTGCCCGGGAGGAACGAGCGCGCATGAGCACCGTCGTCCTCGACAACGTGACGAAGATCTACCCGGGGGGGTACCTCGCGGTCGACCGCATGAACCTGCGCGCGGACGAGGGCGAGCTCCTCGTCCTGCTGGGACCGTCAGGTTGCGGTAAGTCCACGCTGCTCCGCATGATCGCGGGGCTGGAGGAGATCACCTCCGGTGACCTGTGGCTGGGCGGACAGCTCGCCAACAACCTCGCGCCCCGGGACCGGGACGTCGCGATGGTCTTCCAGAACGGCGCGCTGTATCCCCACCGGACGGTGCGGGGCAACCTGTCGTTCCCGCTGGAGATCGCCAAGGCGGACCCCACGATGGTCAAGCAGCGGGTCGTCGAGCTGTCGCGGGCGCTGCACATCGACGAGACGCTCGACCGGCGGCCGGGCACGCTGTCCGGTGGCCAGCGCCAGCGCGTGGCGATGGGCCGCGCCATCGTGCGCCAGCCCTCGCTGTTCCTGATGGACGAGCCGTTGTCCAACCTGGACGCCGGCATGCGCACCGAGCTGCGCATGGAGATCTCGTCGCTGGTGCGCTCGCTCGGCGTCACCACCATCTACGTCACGCACGACCAGGTCGAGGCCCTCACCCTGGCCGACCGCATCGCCATCATGAACCGCGGCGTGCTGCAGGACATCGGCACGCCGGCGCAGGTCTACAACGACCCCGCGACCGCGTTCACCGCCGCGTTCCTCAACTCCCAGCAGCTCAACCTGCTCGCGGCGACCGTGCGCACCCCGCAGAACCAGTTCATCATGCTCGACTTCGGCCCTCACCAGATCACGATGCCCTGGACCGATCCACGGGCGTACGCGGTGTCGCAGCACACGGGCATGCAGATCATCGTGGGGATCCGGCCGGACGGGCTGGTGCCGGTGCCGGAGCGTACGGAGGGCCCGACCTTCTTCGGCCGGGTCAGGACGCTGGAGTATCACGGTCACGAGTGGCTCGCCTACCTGGAGGCCGGGATCCCGGCCGTCAACGTGCCGGAGCCTCCGGACCGCCGCCAGCTCAACGGCGCGGCGGGCGGCGGCAAGGCCCGGTCGATGATGCGCCGCCTGCTGAACGGCTCGGCCGCGGTGGAGGAAGAGGAGCCGCCGCCGCTCTCGCAGTCGGGCACGCACCGCCGCGCGGACCTGATCGTCCGGCTCGGCAACCGGCCCGTGTGGCGCGCGGGCGACGCCGGCCGGGTCGCCGTCGACGTCTCCCGGCTCATGCTGTTCACGATGGACGGCAACCGCATCGACCCTCCGCGCCGATAACCCCGGTCACGATAACCCCGGTCACGATAACCCCGGTCACGATAACCCCGGTCACGATAACCCCGGTCACGATAACCCCGGTCACGATAACCCCGGTCACGATAACCCCGGTCACGATAACCCCGGTCAGACGATAGCCCCGGTCAGACGGTGCGGCTGACGCCGCCGGCCAGCACGGAGACGATCCCCACCAGGCGCACGATCTTGTCCAGCTCCGCCCGGTGGAACGCGGGCCCCTGAGACCGCGCCACCACCAGGTGGATCCCGTCCATCGGCACGCTCGCCAGATACAGCCCGCCCTCCTCGAAGGCCGAGGCGCGCAGCGGGGTGAGGTCGGCCGCGGGGACGGTCTCCGGCGCCTGCCAGCTTCCGTGGACGATCGTGCCGTCGGCCGAGTCGACCGCCACCGCCCACTCGGCGCTGACCAGGTCGGGCACCGCGTCGACGAGGGTGACGTACGCGCGGTCGGGGTCCGCGGCGACGTGGCCGAGCAGGTCGTAGTCGGGGGTCGATCCGGGCACCTCGCGGGTCGGCCACACGGCCTCCACCCGCGTGCCGGGGACCACACCGATCCGTTCGCGCAGCACACCGGGCTCGAACACGCCCGACCAGGAGACGGTGAAGTCGTCGACCGCGCGGCCCGACTGCCGCTCCAGCACGGTCACCTGGAGGATGTCCGCGCCCATCACCCCGAACGCGCGCGCCACCTGGCCGAGCACCCCTGGCCGGTCGGGGAGCGAGACCCGCAGCCGCAGCAGCATCGCCACCACCTCCTTCTCATTGCGACACCAACAGTGTCGGACACACGTTTCGCGCCTGTTACGCCGGTGGGTCACGGAATGGCTGCAATGTTTCTGGAAGTTGCAGCAAAGTCTTGCACAGACCTGGGGCCGCCAGTAGCTTCCGGGCCATGGTGACCCCCCAGCACCGGCGTACGCGCGTGCCCGTGGCACTCTCCACGGCCGCGGCCCTCAGCGCCGCGCTCACCGCCGCGCTCACCGTCGCGCTCATCGCCGTCCCCCTGGCCGCTCCCCCCGCGGCGTCCGCCCCGGTTTCCGCGGTCACGGGCGCGGCAGGCGCGCCGCCGGACGCCGAGCTCGCCCGCGACGCCCTCCGTACGGACCTGTCCCGCGAACGGCTCTACTTCGCGATGACCGACCGGTTCGCGAACGGCGACCCGTCCAACGACCGGGGCGGGCTGTCCGGCGACCGGCTCACGACCGGCTACGACCCCACGGACAAAGGCTTCTACCAGGGCGGCGACCTCGCCGGCCTGATCGGCAAGCTCGACTACATCAAGGGCCTCGGCGCCACGGCCGTCTGGCTCACCCCGTCGTTCAAGAACCGGCCCGTGCAGGGCACGGGCGCGGACGCGAGCGCCGGCTACCACGGCTACTGGATCACCGACTTCACCAGGATCGACCCGCACCTCGGCACCAACGCGCAGATGAAGAGCCTCGTCAAGGAGGCGCACAGGCGCGGCATGAAGGTGTTCTTCGACATCATCACCAACCACACCGCCGACGTCATCGACTACAAGGAGAAGACGTACGGCTATCGCGGCAAGGCCGCCTATCCCTACGTGGACGCCTCCGGCCGGGTCTTCGACGACCGCGACCACGCCCTGCGCGACGACTTCCCGAAGGTCACCGCCGAGTCGTTCCCGTACACGCCGGTGGTGACGGCGAAGTCGAAGGTGCCGTCGTGGCTGAACGACCCGACGATGTATCACAACCGGGGCGACTCGACCTTCTCCGGCGAGAGCTCCGAGTATGGCGACTTCTCCGGCCTCGACGACCTGTGGACCGAGCGGCCCGAGGTCGTGAAGGGCATGACCGACATCTACCGGACGTGGGTCAAGGAGACCGGAGTCGACGGCTTCCGCATCGACACCGCCAAGCACGTCAACATGGAGTTCTGGCAGCGCTTCGCGCCCGCCCTGCACGGCTACGCCGCCAAGCTCGGCAACGACAGGTTCTTCATGTTCGGCGAGGTCTACAGCTCCGACCCCGCGTTCGAGAGCCGCTACACGACCACCGGCACGCTCGACGCCACGCTCGACTTCGGCTTCCAGGAGGCGGCCCGCTCGTTCGCGAGCGGCGGCGACGCCGCGAGCCTCGGCAGGCTGTACGCCGCCGACGACTACTTCACCGACGCCGACTCCAACGCCTCGTCGCTGCCGACGTTCCTCGGCAACCACGACATGGGCCGGATCGGCTACTTCCTCAAGCAGGACGCCCCCTCGGCGGACGACGCGACACTGCTCGCCCGCGATCGCCTGGCCCACCAGCTCATGTACCTGACCCGCGGCCAGCCGGTCGTGTACTACGGCGACGAGCAGGGCTTCACCGGCGGCGGAGGCGACAAGGACGCCCGGCAGCCGATGTTCGCCTCGAAGACGGCCGGCTATCTCGACGACGACCTCATCGGCACCACCGCCACCCACGCGACCGCCAACTACGTCACCACCCATCCCCTCTACATCTCGATCGCCGAGCTGGCCCGGCTGCGCGACCGCTACCCCGCGCTGGCGGACGGCGCGCAGATCGTGCGGCTGGCGAGCGGGAACGTGTTCGCGTTCTCCCGGATCGCCGCCGGGGAGCGGGTCGAGTTCGTGGTGGCGCTCAACAACGGCGCGACGGCCGCGGACGTCCGCATCCCGACCTACTACTCCCCCGGCGCCTCCTTCACCCAGGTGTACGGCGGGACGCAGCGGCTCACGAGCGGCTCCGGCGGCACGCTGGCCGTGACCGTGCCGCCGCTGTCGGCCGTCGTCTACCGCGCGGACAAGCCTCTGGCCGCCCCCGGCGCGGCCCCGCGGGTCACCCTCACGCTGCCCGGCGAGACCCTGCGCGGCACGGCCGCCGACGGGCGGGTGCCGATCTCCGCCGAGGTGCCCGGCGACGGGTTCGCCCAGGTCACCTTCGCCGTCAAGGCGGGGGACGCGCCGTGGCGGGTGCTCGGCACCGACGACGCGCCCAACGGCCGCACCTATCGCGTCTTCCACGACCTCACCGGCATGCCCGAGGGCGCCCCGCTCACGTACAAGGCGGTCGTGAAGGACTCGGCGGGCCGGTACGCCTCCGCCACGGCGACCGCGACGGCCGGGCCGGTGCCCGCGGAGGAGGAGCCGGGCGCGGTCACACGCGACCACCTGGTGGTCCACTACAAGCGCGAGGGCGGCGACTACGACGGCTGGGGCCTGCACGCCTGGGGCGACATCGACCAGACGGTCGAGTGGGGCTCGCCGGTCGCCTTCGAGGGCGAGGACGCCTTCGGCCGCTTCGCCTGGCTCAAGCTGAAGCCCGGCGCCACCGAGGTCGGCCTGATCACCCACAAGGGCGACACCAAGGACCAGGGCGACCGCATGGTCGACCCGGTGCGCACGGGCGAGGTGTGGCTCGTCGAGGGCAGGCCCGAGGTGTACGCCTCCCGGGCCGCCGCCGAGGGCTTCGCCACGATCCACTACCGCCGCCCCGACGGCGCGTACGACGGCTGGGGCCTGCACCTGTGGGGCGACGCGATCGCCGACGGCGCGGGCACCGACTGGGGCGCACCGCGCCCGCCGGACGGGACGGACTCCTTCGGTGCCTTCTGGCGGGTGCCGCTGAAGAACGCCGACGCGGCGCTGAACTACATCGTCCACAAGGGCGACACCAAGGACCCCGGTCCCGATCAGTCGTTCGTCCCGGCCCGGCAGCCCGAGGCGTACGTGAACTCGGGCGGGACGCAGATCCACGCCGGCGCGGCGGCGGCGCGGAACGTCGCGGTGCTGCACTACCACCGCGACGACGGCGACTACGACGGCTGGGGGCTGCATTTCTGGGGCGACGCGTCCGGCTCGGTCGAGTGGAGCGACCCGCTGAAGCCGGCCGGCGCCGACGCCTTCGGCGTGTGGTTCGAGGTGCCGCTCAAGGACGACGCGAAGACGCTGGGCTGGATCATCCACAAGGGCGACGAGAAGGACCAGCAGGCCGACCAGTCGCTCGACCTGGGCGTGACCGGCCACGAGGTGTGGAAACTGTCAGGTGTGGACGGATATCTGCTGCCGCAGCCCGCGGCCTCCGGTGCGGACGCCGACCTGTCCAAGGCCACGGCCCAGTGGATCGACAGGGACACGGTCGCGTGGAAGGGCACGGTCGCCGAGGCGAACCACTACGCGCTGGCCTATTCCCCCACGGGCGACATCGCGTACGCCAAGGGCGACCTGTCCGGGGACGTCCACCTCATCCGGCTGACGCCGGGCACGCTCGGCGACGCCCGGAAGGCCGCCTGGCCGCATCTGGCGGCGTACGGCGCGCTGAAGGTGGACCCGCGCGACGCCGGCCTCGTGCGCGACGCGCTGCGCGGCCAGGTCGTGGCGATCGAGCGCGGGCCCTCGGGCGCGCTGCTGACCGCCACCGGCGTGCAGATCCCCGGCGTGCTCGACGACCTGTACGCCGGGGCCGCGAAGGTCCCGCTGGGCCCGACGGGCCGCGGCGGGCTCGCGGTGTGGGCGCCGACCGCCCGGAAGGTCGAGCTGGCCCTCTATGACGGTCCCGAGGGCGGACGCAGGACGGTGCACGGGATGCGCAGGGACGACGCGACCGGCGTGTGGTCGATCGACGGCCCGGCGTCATGGAAGGGCAGGTACTACACCTATCTCGTCACCGTCTACGCCCCCGCCGCCGGGAAGATCGTGACCAACGAGGTGACCGACCCCTACAGCCTGTCGGTCTCGGCGGGCTCGGGGCGCAGCCAGATCGTCGATCTCGACGACCGGTCGCTGCGGCCCGACGGGTGGACCAGCCTGAAGAAGCCGCCCGCGGTGCGCCAGGACCGGGCGTCGATCTACGAGCTGCACGTGCGCGACTTCTCGGCCTCCGACACCACGGTCCCCGAGGCCGAGCGCGGCACCTACAAGGCGTTCACCGAGACCGGCAGCGCGGGGATGACCGAGCTGCGGAGCCTGGCGAAGGACGGCCTCACCCACGTCCACCTGCTGCCGGCCTTCGACTTCGCCACCGTGCCCGACCGGAAGGCCGACCGCACCGAGCCCGCCTGCGACCTCGCCGCGCTGCCGCCCGACTCCGACCGGCAGCAGGCGTGCGTGGCGGAGACCGCCGCGAACGACTCGTTCAACTGGGGCTACGACCCGCTGCACTACACCGTGCCCGAGGGGTCGTACGCGACCGGCCCGGACAAGCGGATCAAGGAGTTCCGCGAGATGGTCGCCGGGCTCAACGGGGCGGGCCTGCGGGTGGTCATGGACGTGGTCTACAACCACACCCACGCCGCCGGGCAGGACCCGGGCAGCGTGCTCGACCGCGTCGTCCCCGGCTACTACCACCGGCTCATGGACGACGGCACGGTGGCCGCCTCCACCTGCTGCGCGAACACCGCGCCCGAGCACGCGATGATGGGCCGGCTCGTCGTCGACTCGATCGTCACCTGGGCGAAGCAGTACAAGGTGGACGGCTTCCGGTTCGACCTGATGGGCCACCACCCGAAGGCGAACATCCTGGCCGTGCGCAAGGCCCTCGACGCGCTCACGCCCGCCAAGGACGGCGTGGACGGCAAGTCGATCATCCTGTACGGCGAGGGCTGGAACTTCGGCGAGGTGGCCGACGACGCCAGGTTCGAGCAGGCCACCCAGGCCAACATGGCGGGCACCGGGATCGGCACGTTCAGCGACCGGCTGCGCGACGCGGTGCGCGGCGGCTCGCCGTTCGACGCCGACCCCGGCGTCCAGGGTTTCGGCTCGGGCCTGGCCGACTCGGCGCAGGACGGCCGGCTCGCGCACGCCGAAGACCTGGTGAAGCTGGGCCTGGCGGGCAACCTGCGCGACTTCGCGTTCACCGGGTCGTCCGGCACGCCCGTCAAGGGCTCGCAGGTCGACTACAACGGCGGGCCCGCCGGGTATGCCGCCGAGCCCGCCGACACGGTGACCTACGTGGACGCCCACGACAACGAGACGCTGTTCGACGCGCTCGCCTACAAGCTGCCGAAGGACACCCCGATGGCCGACCGGGTCAGGATGCAGTCGCTTTCGCTGGCGACGGTCCTGCTCGGCCAGGGCACCGCGTTCGTCCACGCAGGCAGCGAGCGGCTGCGGTCGAAGTCGCTCGACCGCAACTCCTACGACTCGGGCGACTGGTTCAACCGCCTGCTGTGGGACTGCCGTCAGGGCAACGGCTTCGGGGGCGGCCTGCCGCCCGCGCGGGACAACGAGGCGCGCTGGCCGTACGCGCGGCCCCTGCTGGCCGACCCCGCGCTGAAGCCGGACTGCGCGGCGATCGGCGCGGCCCGGGCGCGGTTCGGCGAGCTGCTGCGGATCCGCTACTCCTCCCCGGCCTTCTCGCTCGGCTCGGCCGCGGAGATCGCCAGGCGGGTCTCCTTCCCGCCGTCGGGCATCCCCGGCGTGATCGTCATGCGCATCGACGCCGCCGGGGTCGATCCCGCGAACAAGACGATCTACGTGGTGTTCAACGCCACCGGGAAGACCGCCGCCCCCGTCGTGCCCGCGCTGAAGGGCGCCCGGGTCGCGCCGCACCCGGTGCAGGCGGCGTCGGCCGACCCGATGGTGCGGCAGGCGTCGGCCGATCCGGCGACCGGCACGCTGACCGTGCCCGCCCGTACGGCCGGGGTGTTCGTCGAGGCGGCGTGAAGCGGCACCCCGGCCGTGCCGCCCGTACGGCCGGGGTGTTTCCCGAGGAGTCGCAGGGACGCCCACGGGGTACGACCAGGTGCGGAAACCCGCACCCGGTTGCACCCCTTGAGAGACTTTGGGCAACTTTGGGGCGAGCTTTCCGATGTCGCGAGTTTCCCTAAGGATGACCATCAGTAACCTCGGGTAATGCTCCTCCCCAGGCGCTCCCCGTCGCTGCGAGCCCGGCTGGCCCTCCTCGCCACCGGGACAGCGGCGATCCTGCTGATCCCGCTCGCGATCGTGGTGCACGTGCTCGTCCGAGACATGGTCGCGGACCGCATCTGGGATCGGAGCCTCGACACCGCCACGTCCGTCGCCGCGCAGATCCGCGGTGGCCACCTGCCCAATCCCATACCGACCGGCGGGAACGACATCAACCTGATCGAGGTGACGGGGCCGGACGGCCGGGTCGTCGCCGAGAGCCCGGCGGCCGAGCACCTGCCCCGCCTGAGCCCGTTACGCCCGGCCCCCGACCGCGAGGTCACCCAGACGACGGCCTGCTCCCCCGCCGGGCGCGACTGCCTCTACATCACGGTGCTGCGGGTCTCCCCGGGTTCCGGCTCCGACCTCGTCTACGCGGGCCGGGCGGCTCCGGGGATCCTCGACACCTCCGTCACGCTGCCGGCGCTGCTGCTGGCGGCCCTGCTGCTCACCGCGCTCGCGGGCTGGACGGCCTACAACGTCACGGGCCGCGCGCTGCGGCCGGTGGAGGCGATCCGGTCGGAGCTCGCCGAGATCACCGACCGCAATCCCGGCGGCCGGGTGCCCGAGCCGCCCGGCGACGACGAGTTCTCCCGGCTGGCGCAGGCCGCCAACGACGCGCTGTCGCGGCTGGACACCTCGATCCAGCGGCAGCGGCAGTTCGCCGCCGACGCCTCCCACGAACTGCTCACCCCCATCGCCGGCATACGCGCCCAACTGGAGAGCGCGCGGCTGCACCCCGAGGACACCGCCGAGGCGCTCTGCGCCGCGCTCCGCGACACCGACCGCCTTGAGGCGATCGTCGCCGACCTGCTCCTGCTCGCACGGATCCCGACGGTCCCCGAGACCGCCCGGGAGGAGGTCGACCTGTCCCATCTGGTGGTCGCCGAAATCGAGCGGCGGCCGGAACGGCTGCCGGTCCACCTCCACGACACCCCGGGGGTGATGGTCAGGGGCGTGCGCCGTCACCTCGCCCGGGTGGTGGCGAACCTGCTCGACAACGCCGAGCGGCACGCGCTGACGGTGGTCTGCGTGCGGGTCACGTCCACCGAGGACGCGGCCGTCCTGTACGTGCGCAACGACGGCCTGCCGATCTCCGAGGCCGACCGTGAGCGGATCTTCGAGCGGTTCTACCGCACCGACGCGGCACGCAGCCGCGACCGGGGCGGCACGGGCCTCGGCCTGGCCATCGCCCGTGAGGTGGTGGAGGCCCACGGCGGCTCCATCCGGGTGGAGGACGTCACGGACGGCGAACCCGGCGTGCGTTTCGTGATCACGCTGCCGCTGTCCCCGGAGGCCGCGGACGATCCCGGCGCCGACGCCGTGGACCCCCTCGACTGCTTTCCGGACGCCGACGAGCCGGACGCCGGCGATCTCGCCGCGGACTACCGTGTCTCCGACCTTCCCGCCCGCGACTGCGGCGCCCCGGGCAGTGACACCCGAAGTTCCCCGGGCGGTGACACCCAAAGTTAAGGACAGCGCCCCTGGTCGTTCAGCCCAGTAACCCCGTACGGGAGAACCTGCTGGCTAGTTTTCGGGACACCCCGGCCCCCTGGGGTCCCCGTTGTCGCAGGTAGAGGAGTCACTCGTGCGAGTGCTGGCCGTCGTCCCCGCCCGTGGAGGGTCGGTGGGCGTCCCGCTGAAGAACCTCGAGAAGGTGGGCGGCGTCCCGCTCGTCGCCCGGGCGGTGGACGCCTGTCTGCGCGCCGAACTCGTCGACGACGTGGTCGTCAGCACCGACCACGACCGCATCGCCGAGGTGGCGCGGAGCGCGGGCGCCCGGATCGTGCGCCGGCCCGCCGAGCTCAGCGGCCCGACCGCCTCCAGCGAGTCCGCCGTGCTGCACGCCCTGTCCGAGCTCGGCGGCGAGACGCCCGAGATCGTCGTGCTCGTCCAGTGCACGAGCGCGTTCCTCGACCCCCGCGACCTCGACGCCGCCGTCGAGAAGGTGCTGGACGGCGAGGCCGACTCGGTCTTCTCCGGCACCGAGACCTACGAGTTCGTCTGGACCGGCGCCGGCCACGGCGTGAACCACGACCCGGCCGTGCGCCCGCGCCGCCAGGACCGCGAGCCCCACTTCCGCGAGACCGGCGCGTTCTACGTCATGCGTACGGAGGGGCTGCGGGAGCGGGGCCACCGCTTCTTCGGCAGGGTCGCGGTCCAGCCGGTGCCCGCCGGGCACGCCGTCGAGATCGACACTCCGGAGGACCTGGAGATCGCCCGCGCGCTCGCGCCGTTCGTGGACGAGCCGCTGCCGATCGACGTGGACGCCGTCGTCACCGACTTCGACGGCGTGCACACCGACGACCGTGCGTTCGTCGACTCCGACGGCAGGGAGATGGTCGCGGTCAGCCGTTCCGACGGGATGGGGATCGCGCTGCTGCGCCGGGCCGGCGTTAAGGTGCTCGTGCTGTCCACAGAGCGCAACCCGGTCGTCGCCGCCCGCGCCGCCAAGCTCGGCGTGCCGGTGGTGCAGGGCCTCGGCGCCAAGGACGTCGCGCTGCGCGAGTGGCTGGCCGCCGAGGGCCTGGCCCCCGAGCGGGTGGCGTACGTCGGCAACGACGTCAACGACCTGTCCTGCATGGCGATCGTCGGCTGGCCGGTCGCGGTGCCCGACGCCCACCCCCGGGTGCGCGCCGCCGCCCGCGTCGTGCTGTCGGCCCCCGGGGGCGCCGGGGCCGTACGCGAGCTGTCCGACCGCGTGCTCGCGGCCCGGCCGTCCACCGCGCTGGAGACCGTCACCACCCCCGCGCCCGTCCGCGCGCCCGGTCATCTCGGGCAGCCGCGGCCGGTGCGGATCGGCCGGTCGCTGGTCGGCCCCGGGCAGCCCGTATACGTGATCGGCGAGATCGGCATCAACCACAACGGCGACGTCGAGATCGCCCGCAAGCTGATCGACGTGGCCGCCGACGCCGGCTGCCAGGCCGTCAAGTTCCAGAAGCGGACCCCGGAGATCTGCGTGCCGCTCGAACAGCGCGACCAGATCCGGCAGACGCCGTGGGGCGAGATGACCTACATGGAGTACAAGATCCGGACCGAGTTCGGCGCCGACGAATACCGCTACATCGCCAAATACTGCGAGGAGCGCGGCATCGACTGGTTCGCCTCGCCCTGGGACGTCCCGTCGGTGGACTTCCTGGAGGAGATGGACGTCGTCGCGCACAAGGTGGCCTCGGCCTCGGTGACCGACCACGAGCTGCTGCGCGCGCTGGCCGCCACCCGCAAGCCGGTCATCCTGTCCACCGGCATGTCCACGATCGAGGAGATCGACGCGGCGGTGGAGATCCTCGGCACCGAGCGCCTGGTGATGATGCACGCCACCTCCACCTACCCACTGCCGCCGGAGGAGGCCAACCTCCGCATGATCACCACGCTCGGGCAGCGGTACGGCGTGCCGGTCGGCTACTCGGGGCACGAGCGCGGGCTGCAGATCTCGCTCGCCGCCGTGACGCTGGGCGCGGTGACCGTCGAGCGGCACATCACGCTCGACCGGGCGATGTGGGGCTCCGACCACGCCGCCTCGCTGGAGCCCACCGGCCTGGAGCACCTGGTCCGCGACATCCGCATCATCGAGACCGCGCTCGGCGACGGCGTGAAGCGCGTCTACCCGGGCGAGCAGGCCCCGCGGGCCCGGCTGCGCCGCGTCACCGCATGATCACTCTCTCGGTGGTGGTGCCGGTCCGGGACGGCGAGGCGTACCTCGCGGACGCCCTCACGTCGCTGGTGCGCAACCGGACGCCCGAGTTCGAGACCGAGGTCGTCGTCGTGGACGACGGCTCGGCGGACGCGACGCCGGAGGTCGCCGAGGACTTCCGGCGCGATCTGCCGGGGCTCACCGTCGTCCGCAACCCGGTGCCGCTGGGGCTGGCCGCCGCCCGCAACACCGGGCTGAAGCTGGCCGCGGGCCGCTACGTCACCTTCCTCGACGCCGACGACTGGCTCGCGCCCGGCTACCTGCCCCGCCTCGTCGCCGCCATCGACGGGCTCGGGTGCGACTTCGTGCGCGTGGACCACGTCCAGGTCGAGGGCCGCAGGCGGGAGACGCACCGGGCGCCGCAGCCCCGGCGCGGCGTCGTGCTGGACCCCCGCGACGGCATCCTCCCGGTCGATCACAAGACCATGGTCGACTACCCCTACGCCTGGGCGGGGATCTACCGGCGGGAGCTGGACGACCTGCTGACCTTCCCCGCCGGGCTGCACACCGCCGAGGACCGCCCGTGGATCTGGCGGCTGCACCGCCTGGCCCGGTCGTACGCCGTGGTCTCCCTCGCCGGGGTGTTCTACCGGCGGGGGCTGACGGCCTCGCTCACACAGATCGGCGACGAGCGGCAGCTCCACTTCTTCGACGCCTACGAGATGGTGCTGGACGAGGCCGGGCCGCGCTATCTGCCGAAGGCGGCCCGCAACCTGTGCGCGCTGCTCGCCCATCACGTGGAGCTGGCCGGCCGGTTCACCCCGGCCGTACGCGCCCGGTTCGACGAGCGGGCGCGGGCGGTGCTCGCCCGGCTGCCCCACGAGACGCTGACCGAGGCGCTCGGCGGGCTGGAACCCGAGCGTGCCGCGCTGCTCGGCTCCCACCTGCCGGACCCCGACCCGACAGGAGGGCCGCGTGCCTGACACCACGCTGTTCTACGCCTCCACGCTGTTCGGCGCGATGACGCTCGCGGCGGCGATCGACGAGGGGCGGTTCCGCGACGGCGGCCGGGTGCTCCTCGTGTCGAACAACGCGGCGATCCCGGAGGTCACCCCGGCGCTGGACGAGGCGCCGGGGTTCGCCGCGCTGCGCGACCGGTTCGACCGCGTCCTGTCCTGGAACGAGATCATCGCGCCGCTGCACCCGTCGGACTGGAAACCCCGCTCGATCGAGACGCCCATGCTCGGCCGCCTGCTGCGCGACCTGGTCGGCGAGCCGGGCGAGCTGGTCCTGGAGTCGATCGCGGTGCCCCCGTCGCGCACGCTCGCGGGCCTGGTCAAGGACTGCCCGATCACCGTCTACTCCGACGGCCTCATGAGCTATGGGCCGACCCGCGACCCGCTGCCGCGGGAGATCGCCGGGCGGATCACCCGGCTGCTCCACCTCGACCTGGTCCCCGGCCTCGCGCCCCTGCTCCTGGCCGAGCACGGCGTGCCGGCCGAGGCCCTGGCCGACGCGTCGTTCACGAGCGTGACCGGCCGGGTCGCGGCGGCGGCCGAGGAGGCCCCCCGCGCCGAGGCGGTCATCCTGGGTCAGTACCTGTCCGCGCTCGGCCTGATCACGCCCGCCGAGGAGGCCGCGCTGCACGAGCGCGTGCTGCGCGGCGTCGCGGCGCGCGGCCACCGGACCGTGCTGTTCAAACCGCACCCCGCCGCCGGGCGGCGGCACGCCCGCGAGCTGCGGCCGGTCGCCGCGGAGCTCGGGGTCGATCTCCTCGTGGCCCCCGAGGCGACGCCCGCCGAGGCGTGCTTCGCCGCGCACCGCCCCGAGCTGGTCGCCGGGTGCTTCTCCACCGCGCTGGTGACCGCGCGGCGGCTTTTCGGCCTGCCGGTCGCGGCCACCGGCACCGATCTCGTGCTCGAACGGCTCACGCCGTACGAGAACAGCAACCGGATCCCGGCGACGATCGTGGACGCCACGCTGCCCCGGCTGGAGGCCGACGGCACGCTCACCGAGCCGCCCGCCGCCGACCTCACCGCCCTCGTGGGAGCCGTGGGCTACTGCATGCAGAGCGCGGCCCACCCCGGCCTGCGCGAGACCGCGGCGGCCTACGTGGACGCCCACGGCCCCGCGCGCTACTTCAAGAAGCGCAGGCTGGAGTCGCTCGGCCTGATCGAGCCACCGCTTCCCCCGCCCGCCCAGTCACCCGCACAGCCGCCCGCACAGCCGCCCGCGCCGCCGGCCTCACGCCTGCGCCGCCTGCTCACCCGCTGACGCCCACGCGCCCGCACTGTGCTCACCCGCCCGCGCCCACCCGCCCGCGCCCACCTGTCCGGGCCCACCCGTCGGCACCGCGCTCACCCGCTCACGCTCCCTGCCCCGCCGACCGGCCCGGCCGGAGGGTCGTGGGGGGTGTCGTGAGGGGTGCGGATGAGGAGGATCGCGTGCGCGTCCTCGCCGCCGAGGGCCGCGTAGACGTGGGGGACGTCCGCGGCCCACGAGACGTGCTCCCCCGGGCCCGCGGTCAGCGGCGCGGCGGCGGGGCCGGTCCTGATCGTCCCCCCGACGACCGACAGGTGCTCGGTCACACCGGGCGGATGCGCGGGCGAGGTCTGCTCGACCCCGGCGACGATCCGCAGCCGGAACATCTCGTAGGTCGCGCCCGGCTCCCTGAACACCTCCAGCAGGGTGGAGACGACGGCCGTGCCCCGCACCGCCGAGGCGGCGCCGGCCGGGGCGCCGGGGTCCAGCGTCAGTGCGCTCATCGGGACCGACAGTGCCGCCGCGATCGCGTACATGGTCTCCAGCGTTGGGTTGCGCGTTCCGTGTTCGAGCCCTGACACGGTGGCCTTGCCGACGCCGGCCCTGCGGGCGAGCTCCGACAGCGACAGCCCGCGTTCCTCCCGGAGCCCGCGCAGCCGCCGCCCGATGGCCGGGTCTATCCGGCTTGTCCCATCTGTACCCACGTGGCTATGGTGTCACCGGAAATCGTTCCGTATACGGAACGGTCGTGTTCGTGAGAGAGGCGGTGCCGATGATGGTGCGGACACTGCAGCCGGTGCTCACCGGTCTGGTCAGCGCGGTCGTCGGATACGCCAGCGCGTTCTCGATCGTCCTCGCGGGCCTGCGGGCGGTCGGGGCCGACTCCCGGCAGGCGGCCTCCGGCCTGCTCGCGCTGTGCGTCGGCATCGCGATCGCCGCCGCCGTCCTGTCCGTCCGCTATCGGATGCCCGTCGCGGTCGCGTGGTCCACGCCGGGCGCGGCGCTGCTCGTCGCGACCGGCCACGTGGAGGGCGGCTACCCGGCGGCGGTCGGGGCCTTCGCCGTGTGCGGGGTGCTGACCGTGCTCGCCGGGATCGTCCCGTGGCTGGCCCGCGGCGTCGCCGCGATCCCCGGCCCCATCGCGGCGGCCATGCTCGCCGGCGTCCTGGTCCCGCTGTGCACCGCCCCGCTCCGCGCGATGGCCGAGGTTCCGCTGCTGGCCGGGCCGGTCACGCTGACCTGGGCCGTGCTGATGCGGTACGCCCGGCAGTGGGCGATCCCCGGGGCGCTGGTCGCGGCCGTGGCCGGCCTCGCGGTCAGCGGCACCGCGTTTCCGGCCGCGTCCCTGCGCCCCGACCCGGTGTTCACGATGCCCGCCGTGACCCTGCCTGCCCTCGTCGGCATCGCGCTGCCGCTGTTCCTGGTGACCATGGCGGGACAGAACGTGCCCGGGGCGGCCGTCCTCTCGACGTACGGCTACTCCGTGCCGCTGCGCGGCGCACTGGTGACGACGGGGCTCGTCAGCACGGCCACCGCGCCGTTCGGCGGGCACGCCGTCAACCTCGCCGCCATCACGGCGGCCCTGACCGCCGGGCCCGACGCCCACCCCGACCCGGCGCGCCGCTGGATCGCCACCCTGGCCCTCGGCGCCGGGCAGCTCGCGCTGGGGCTGGGCGCCGCCTTCGCCACCGCGCTCGTCGTGGCCTCACCGCCGGTGCTGGTCACCGCCGTGGCCGGGCTCGCGCTGCTCCCGGCCCTCGCCTCCTCGCTGGCCACCGCCTTCACCGGGCCCGGCCTGCGGGAGGCGGCGGCGGTCACCTTCGTCGTCACCGCCTCGGCGACCTCCATCGCCGGCATCGGATCGGCCTTCTGGGGGCTGGCCGCCGGGTCGCTCGCGCTGCTGCTCACCCGGCGCCGTACGGCATCGCGGCCACACGAGCCCACCGCCGAGCCCACTTCCAGGCCCACCGCCGAGCCCACTTCCGGGCCGACCGCGCCGCACGCGGGCGAGCCGGCCCGCTCGCTGTAGGCGGCGGTTGGGCGTCAGACGGGTTCGTCCGGCGGGGCGTGCCCGGCACGGGAGATCGCGGTCGCCAGAAGGCGCTTGTCCGGTTTGCCGTTCGGCGTCAGCGGCACCTCGTCGAGGACGGTGATGGCCGCGGGAACGCACTCGGCGCCGAGCCGCTCGCCGACCAGCCTGCGCAGCGCGTCGAGGTCGGGGGTCCGGCCCGCCGCCGGCACCACGAACGCGTGCACCGCCTCGCCGGTGTCCTCGTCCGGGGCGCCGACCACGTACGCCTCCGCGACGCCGGGGGACGCGGCGAGGACCCGCTCGATCGGGCCGGTGTAGTAGAGGTTGGCGTTGACGATGACGACGTCCCGTGTCCGCCCCGTCAGGTACAGCCGTCCGTCTTCGTCGAAGTGGCCCAGGTCGCGGGTGCGTACCCACCCGTCGACGAACACCTCGGCGGTCTCCGCCGGGTCGGCCCAGTATCCGACGGCCTGAGCGGGCGTACGGACGTACAGCTCGCCGTCGACGCCGGGCGGGACGGGCCGCCCGTCCGCGTCCCGGATCTCGACGTCGACGGCGTCGGGCGGGAACCCGACCGACGGGGGGACGTCCCGCGGCGTGGCCATGGAGATCGTGCCGGTCTCGGTCTGCCCATAACCGTGGAACACGACCGGGCCGAGCACGTCGGACGCTTCGCGCAGCCGGGACGCCTCCAGCGGCGACCCGGACACCATGAGCGCCCGGAGGCTGCTCAGGTCGGCCGGGGCGGTGCGCTGGGCGGCGACGAGTCTGTTCAGGCGGGGCACGGTGATGACGCTCGCGGTCGCCCGATACCTGGTGATCGCTTCGGGGAACGCGGGCGGGTCGGCGACGACCATGGTCCCGCCCGCGGCGAGCGTGAGCACGCCGTACTCCATCATCACCTGGCTGCTCAGCGACCCGAACACCAGGTAGCGCCGCAGCCGGGAGGCCAGTTCGCGGATGGCGGGCGGCCACGCCGCCGGACGGGCCGTCCACGCGGCGTTCATGGCGGCGTAGGTCTGTGCGCAGGCCTTGGGGGTGCCGGTGCTGCCGCTGGTGTAGACGAGCCGGGCGACGTCCTCCGGCCGTCCGGACAGGCGCAGCGGACCGTCCTCGTCCGGCGTGGCCAGCAGCTCGGAGACGGTCAGCGTGCGCCGCGCGTGTTCCGGACCGGTGGCCGCGTCGGTCACGACCGCGGCGATGTCCTGGTGGAGCATGTGGCGCACCTGGCCGCCGGGCAGCCCGGGCCGCACGCCGACGGCCCGGGCTCCCACGACGTAGGCGGCGATCGTCGCGGCGAACGCCTCCGGGGTGACGCCGAGCACCAGGGCGAGGCCGTCCCCGGGCCCCACGGCCGCGGCGCGCAGCCCGGCCGCGATCCGCCGGACGAGGCCGAGCATCCGCGCACCGGTGACGACACGGGCGCCGTGCTCGAAGACGGGCCGGTCCCCGGCCGCGGCCAGGAGGTCCAGAACGGCGCGCGGGTACGGCTCAGCCGGCATCGGCCAGGCACTCCTTGACGAAGACGGCCAGGGGCTGCTGGTGCACGTGCGGCAGGTTCCACTGGTTCTCCAGGTTCTCCGCGAGGTGGTGGACGCCGGCCGGCGCGCCGTCCCGGTAGTGCCGCACCACCGGGTGCAGGTAGCTCGCGTCATAGGCGTGGACCGCGTCGTTCTCGGCGACCCTGGGGATCGAGACGTCGAAGGGGTCGACGGCGTCGTGGTGCGGGCCGTACTCCAGGGTGACGACGAACGTGTGCGGGGCGCGTCCCAGGCCGCCGTCCGCGACGTACGCCACCGGGACCTCCTCCTGGTACAGCGCGGTGGCTCCGGACACGCTGACGACGTCGCCGAGCACCCCGAACTGCTGCCACAGCGCCGACGAGCGGTTGACCCTGGCGATGATCGCGTCGGCGATCGCGTCGGGCGTGGGCTCGACCCGCTCGGCCGGCCAGGTCCCGCCGTGATAACGGGTGGTCAGGATCCGGTAGAGCGCGCGCACCCCGTACCGGAAACCGTGGATGAACCCGCTGGTGGCCTTCTTGAAGTCGCGTTGCTGCGTGAGCGTGCCGGCGAAGTACAGATCAGGCACGTTGACGGACTCGTACGCGGGGGTCTGCTCGGGGAAACGGTCGTCGATGACCAGCGCGGGCCGGCACCCGTCGTCGAAGATCGAGGCGTCGAACCGGAAGCCGGTGCACACGATCACCCGGTCGTAGAACAGCTCGCGCAGCGCCTCCACGGTGCGGGCATAGCGGAACATCACCCGGTAGCGGCCGTCGGCACGGCGTTCGATGCTCTCCACCGTGCCGTCGAGCACCGAGTTCTGGGACTTCAGCTGGTAGCTGTCGAGGAAGTTGTTGTTCACCGCCCGCAGGTGCCCGACGTAGTGCGACTGCCAGGCCATCCTGATGGAGTGGGGCCCGGCGACGTGGATGACCGCGGCGTGCTCCATGAGCGCGTCGGCGGTCTCGAACCCCGAGTTGCCCTTGCCGATCACCAGGACCCGCTGGTCGGCGAAGGACCGCGGGTCGGTCTCGAACGTGTCGTAGCGTTCGGCGAGTTCGATGCCCGGGATCGGCGGGACGTAGAGCTGGGAGACTCCGGTGGCCACGACCAGCCGCCGCCCCCGCCACGCGCGCCCGTCGCGGTCGGTGGCGGTGAACCCGTTGTCGTCCCGGCCGATCCGGAAGACGTCGACGCCGTAGTGCGCCCGGACGCCGGTCGCCGCCGCGTAGTCGGACAGGTAACGCACGAGGTCGTCGGCCTGCGGGAAGTACCTGTCGCTGTAGCGGGTGAACAGCAGGCCGGGATCGTCGCTCAGCAGCGAGTTCCAGTCCATCCGCAGCCGCAGCTCCGGGTCGTCGTACCCCGTGTGCACCTTGTTGATGGAGATCAGCTTGCGGTGCCGCGGGAACCGGGTGAAGAAGGTGCCCGGGCCGGCTCCGCGCTCCAGGACGACATAGTCGTGACCGCCGCGTTCGAGCTCCGCGGCGAGCTGCAGCCCGGCCGGCCCGGCCCCGATGATCAGGTAGTCATGCGCCATGAGCCGGACTGTAGGCAGCCGATTCTCATAGGTTTCTGAGAATCGGCTGCCTACAGTCCGGACATGCCCGTCGTCGAAGGCATCATCGACCTCAGCGCTCCGCTGCGCTCAGCCGACCTGCGCCGCGCCGCGGCACCGGTGTCCGTCGTGGTCGACGCGTCCGTCCGTGACCGCGTCGAGCGCGGCCGTGGCTTCCTCCGCGACGTACGGGAGGAGGAACGTCCGGTCTACGGCGCGACCACCGGATTCGGCGCCCTCGTCGGGTTCGCCGGCCGGGAGGATGAAGCGGACCAGTGTGACAACACCCTGGCCCACCTCGGCGCCGGGCAGGGGCCGGATCTGCCCCACGAGGTGAGCCGGGCCGCGATCCTCGTGCGCACGTGGTCGCTCGCCCAGGGGGCGTCCGGCGTGTCCGCACACGTGGTCGACGGGCTCGCCGCGATGTTCGCGACGACGTTCGTCCCGGCGATCCCACGCTACGGGTCGGTCGGCGCGAGCGGGGACCTGATCCCGCTCGCCTACGCCGCCCAGGCGCTGCGCGGCCGGGGACAGGCGTATCTCGACGGTTCGCGGATGCCCGCGGCCGAGGCGCTGCGCCATGCCGGGCTGACCCCGTTGACGCTCGACGGCCGGGACGCGCTCGCGCTCGTCAACGGCACCTCCCTCACCACCGCCGCGACCGCCCTGGCCCTGGACAGCGTCCGGTCCTCGCACCGCGCGCTGCAGGCGCTCACCTGCCTGCTGGCCGATCTGCTCGGCTGCGACCCGGGCTTCCTCCACCCGCGCCTGCTCGGCGCCTACGGCCATCCCGGCGCGATCGACGTCGCCGACGGCATGCGCAAGATCCTCGCCGGGACCGTCCCCTCCGGCACGCGTCCGCTGCAGGAGCCGTACAGCATCCGCTGCTCCCCGCAACTGCTCGGCGCCGCCGAGGACGCACTGCGCTACGTGGACGGTGTCGTCGCGGCCGACCTGTCCAGTGTCAGCGACAACCCGCTGTTCTTCCCCGACGACGACCTGGTCGTGCACGGCGGCAACTTCTTCGGGCAGCCGGCCGCGTTCGCCGCCGACGTCCTGGCGATGGTCACCGCTCAGCTCGGCAACCTCGCCGAGCGGCAGCTCGACCTCCTCGTCGACCCGGCCCGCAACGGCGGTCTGCCCCCCATGCTCGCCGCCGGGCCCGGCCGTCAGCACGGGATGCAGGGGGTGCAGCTCGCCACGACCGCGTTCGTCGCCGAGCTCCGCCGCGCCGCCGTGCCCGCCAGTATGCAGAGCCTGCCGACCAACCTGCACAACCAGGACGTGGTGCCGTTCGGCACTCAGGCCGCCCTGCGCGCCTACGACATGGCCGGACTGCTGCGCCTGCTCTGCGGGTCGCTGGCGGTGGGGTTGCGGCAGGCGGCGCATGTCGGCGCCCGCCGCCCCACGGCTTCGGGCTGCGCCGCGCTCCTCGACACCCTGGCCGAGGCGATCCCCGCGGCCGATCCCGACCGGCCGCTGGACGCCGACGTCCGCAAGGCCGCCGGGCTGCTCACCGCGACGCTCCCGCTGTGATCGTCTACAGCGCCTTGAGGACGCGGCGCATGCGGCGCCTGGCGCGGTAGCCGTACCGCAGGACCTTGGGCGGCACCTCCAGGCGCAGCCGGGCGCGGCGGCGGGCGGCGGCGTGCCCGGGACCGTCGAGGAGCGAGCGGGCCGGCTCCAGCGTCCCCGCGCGGGCCGCGGCGACCAGCGCGGCGACGCGGCCGGTCCAGTCGCCGGCCGAGGGGTCGTGGAAGTAGTTGGCCCGGCACCACTCCCCGGCAGGGACCCGGAAGTCCGCCTTGACCAGGTCGTCGAGCGTGCCCAGGCAGCCGCTGCCATCGAACACCAGGTTGATCATCTCCGCGCTGACCCCGAAGTCCGACAGCACGAGCAGCGGCACGTGACCGGCGATCGCCTCCAGCGCGGCCGTCGAGCTGACCGTGACGAACCCGGCGGCGCGGCTCAGATGCTCGTGCATCGGCCCGGCGGCGAAGCGCACGGCGCCCGCGGGCACCCGGCCCTCGGCCTCCATCACGGTCCACAGCCGCTCGTAGTGGTGCCGTTCGTTGTGCGTCTGCCGTTCGTCGTCGCGGGCCCGCAGCTTGACCACCACGTCGAGGTCGGGCCTGGCCTTGCCGAGCTCGGCCAGGGCGAGCAGGATCCGCTCCCGCTCCTCGCGCCGCCTGGGCACCTTGGCCTGGGTCGCGAAAACGACGCGGTCGCGTACGCCGTCGGGGGTCCGCGCGGCCGGGCCGCGAGCCAGGTGATCGAGGTAGGGCAGGCGGGCCAGCGCCACCGCCCCTCCCCCGCCGAGCCGCGCGCCGATCTCGGAGAACTCGGCGACCTCCCGGCCGCTGTGCACGACGAACAGATCGCAGCCGCTGCGGAAGAGCCAGGCCTTCTCCGTCGCGGGCACCGAGATGCCGGGCAGCCCCGACACCAGCACCAGCCGGGGCCGCAGCCCGGCCAGCGTCTCGGCCGCCAGCGCGTCCACCACCGGCCCGGTGCAGGCCAGCAGCACGGCGTCGGGCCGGAACCGTTCGGCGGCCCGGCGCAGCTGCCGCGCCGCCAGCACCTGGGGAAGCCCCTCGCCCTGCGCGCGGGTGCCGCTCACCGCGGCGGCGATCTGCGCCGCGGAGGGAGTGATGGGCGTGCGGACGACGGCCAGGTCAGTGACCCAGTCCTCCGGAGTCGCGTCCAGCAGGCCCGCGGCCCACTTGAGATACGAGTCGGAGTCGGCCACGGCGAGCAGACGGGTCAAGGAGCGACCTTTCCGGGATCGTGCAGGTGGGGCTGAGGTTCGTGCGCGAAGAGCTGGAGGTGGGAGCGCAGCGACGGGACGGCCGACGCCGTCCACCAGTCGTCCGGCACGTCGACGGTCTCCACCCGTACGCCCCGGGCCGACAGCAGGACGCGCAGCGAGGTCACCGCGGTGGACGGCAGGCTCAGCACCCGCTGGTCCGGCCGCAGGTCGCGCAGCGTCATCTCGGCGGGCGCCCCGGCGTCGTACACGGTCAGTCCGACGATCCCGCGCACCCGGTCGAGGTCCCTGGGGTCCTCGCGCCGGTGGGGGAAGTACGCGACGGGCTCGTCGATCCGCTCCAGCCAGCGCAGGTAGCGGTCGCGGTGGATGAGCCCGTTGCGTACGAGCGAGGTGCCGAGCACGACGGTGCGCTCCGGCGGCGGCCGGTGGGCGGGCTGGGCGCGCAGCCAGGCGAAGTCGTGCCGTACGAGCCGGGCGCCCGTGCCCTCCACCGCGGCCGCGAGGCCGGCGGGCACCGGGAGCGCGGTGAACACCGTGGGCCTGCGGGTGCGCAGGCGCAACCCGGCGGCCGTGGCGAGCACCTTGCGGCCGAGGCCGGGGGTTCCGCGGGCGCGCAGCAGCGGGCCGCGCGCGACCAGCAGTTCGAGCAGGCGGATCGTGGCCAGCCCGTCGTCCACCAGCACCGTGCGGCCGGGGAGCGCGGTGACGAGGGCGAGCTGGACGCGCCCGGAGAAGGCGTCGCCCACCGCCCAGACGCGGCCGGGCCGGGGAGCCCGCGCGGCCGGCTCGGCGACCCTCAGCCCCTCGGGCAGCCCGAGCCGGTCGAGTTCGCGGAGGGTCAGCCGCAGGGCCGGCAGCCCGGCCCGCGGCACCACGGTGGTGACGGGCCCGAGGAGCCCCGCGTGGTGCGCCTCGACGGCGCACAGCAACTGCAGGGGGGACTCCACCCACGCGACGGCCTGCCCCTGCTCGGCGGCGTGGCGCCGTCCCTCGTTCTCCACGCCCCGTAAAGAAACGTTCACGACGCGCTCAACCTAGCCGCCCGACACGACGGGGACGGGAACGCACGGTGAACAGACCCCGAAGGGATCGCCTCGGCGCGTTACGGCAGCATGGGACGCATGAACGCGATCACTCTCAACAACGGCGTGCGGATGCCTCAGCTCGGCCTGGGGGTGTGGCGGATGACCGACGACGAGGCCGAGAAGGCCGTGACGACCGCCATCGAATCCGGCTACCGCAGCATCGACACCGCCACGCTGTACGGCAACGAGGAGGGTGTCGGCCGCGCCCTGCGCGCCTCGGGCGTCCCTCGCGAGGAGCTGTTCGTCACCACCAAGCTGTGGAACGACCAGCAGGGCCACGACGAGGCGCTGCGCGCCTTCGACGAGAGCATGCGGCGGCTCGGCCTGGAGACCCTCGATCTCTACCTGATCCACTGGCCCGCGCCCCGGCGCGGCAAGTACGTCGAGACGTGGAAGGCCCTGGAGAAGCTGTACGCCGACGGACGGGTGCGGGCGATCGGGGTGTCCAACTTCGGGGTGGACACGCTGGAGCGCCTGCTCGCCGAGGCCACGGTGACCCCCGCCGTGAACCAGGTCGAGCTGCACCCGCTGTTCGCCCAGCGGGCGCTGCGCGGCTTCCACGCCGAACGCGGCATCGTCACCGAGGCGTGGAGCCCGCTCGGCCAGGGGAAGGGCCTGCTCGATCTGCCCGTCCTCGCCGAGATCGGCGCGAAGTATGGCAAGACGCCGGCGCAGGTGGTGCTGCGCTGGCACATCCAGCTCGGCAACGTGGTGATCCCGAAGTCGGTGACGCCGTCGCGCATCAGGGAGAACATCGACGTCTTCGACTTCGCGCTGAGCCCGGAGGACATGGCCACCATCAACGGCCTCGACGAGGGTCGCCGTCTCGGCCCCGACCCCGCCGTGGTCGGCTGAGGCAGGGAGGATCGACCAGATTTTTCCATGAACCGGGACGCGCCGCGGTCACGCGATCACGTTGCGTACGTTTCCCCAGGCGAACGCGTGGCAATGATTGCTGCCGTGCCCCAACCACGACCATCGAGAAAGCTGTGGGCCGGGCTCGCCGCGGCGCTCCTGCTGTGCCTCGGGCTCACCGGCGCGTCCCGCGCGCCCGCCCCCGCACTCGCGCTCGCGCTCGCGGCCCAACGGCCCAACATCGTGCTCATCCTCGCCGACGACCTGGACGCGGCCGACCTGAGCCGGTTCCCCAACATCACCAACCTGCTGGTGCGCCAGGGCACCACGCTGTCCCGCTTCTTCGTCACCAATCCCTGGTGTTGCCCCTCCCGCTCGTCCATCCTGCGCTCGCAGTACATGCACAGCCACCACGTGGACAGCAACCGGTCGCCGACCGGCGGATTCCCGAAGTTCCGGCCACTGGAGGCGTCCACCCTCGGGACGTGGATGCACGACGCGGGCTACCGCACCGCGCTCATGGGCAAATATCTCAACAACTATCCCGAGGGCGCGCCGCGCACCTACATCCCGCCCGGCTGGGACGAGTGGCACGTTCCGGTCACCCGGCTCTACCAGGAGTACGGCTACGCGCTCAACGAGAACGGTGTGATCCGGCGCTACGGCCACGCCCCCGAGGACTACCTGGAGGACGTGCTGAGCGCCAAGGCCACGGCGTTCGCGACCGACACCACGCGGGGGGACGCCCCGTTCTTCCTCTACCTCGCCCCGGTGGCGCCGCACCTGCCCGCGCACCACGCGCCGCGTCACGCCGCCGCCTTCGCCGGGGAGCAGGCGCCCCGGACCGCGTCGTTCGACCAGGCCGACGTGTCCGCCGAGCCCGGCTGGCTGCGTGAGCGCACGCCGCTGTCGGCCGCCGACATCCGCAGGATCGACCGCGTCCACCGCGACCGGCTGCGCGCCATGCTCGGCGTGGACGACATGGTGGGCGCGCTGGTCGAGGCGCTGAGCCGGGCGGGCCGCCTCGACGACACCTACATCTTCTTCACCTCCGACAACGGCTTCCACCTGGGCCAGCACCGGTTGCGGCCGGGCAAGACCACGCCCTTCGAGGAGGACATCCGGGTGCCGATGGTGGTGCGCGGCCCGGGCGTGCCGGCCGGGGGCGTGATCGACCGGCTCACCTCGACGGTGGACCTCGCGCCCACGTTCGCCGAGCTGGGCGGGGCCGTGGTCCCGCCCACGGCCGAGGGCCGCTCGCTCGTCCCGCTCCTGCGCGGGCAGGCCGTCCCCTGGCGCGACGCCGTGCTCACCGAGTTCTACCATCCCTCCTACTCGCCGCATTCGCCTCCCACGTACGCGATGCTGCGGAACGACCGATACGCGTACGTGGAGTACGAGACCGGGGAGCGGCAGCTCTACGACCTGCGCGCCGACCCGGCGGAGCTGCACAACCTCGCGGCGACGGCCGACCCGGGCCTGATCACGGCGCTGTCGGCCCGGCTCACGCTGCTGCGGGCCTGCTCGGGACCGGTCTGCCGGCTGGCGGACGCCGCGGGTCCTGTGATTTCGGGCACAGGTGTCTCGGTGAGCGGCGGAGTGTCCGTGGGCACGGCGGGCGCCCCCGGCGGGTGAGGCGGCGGAACGGATAAGGGCGGACGCCCCGGCACGTTGGGGGCGTCCGCTATTCATTTCTGCCCATATGGATATGGGAGCGCTCCCAAGCGTGGTATGTCCTAGTATGTCCCATTGACCAGCTCTAACCACCCTGGGAGTAACAGTTAGGTTTCGGCATATTGACGCCTCGGTTGCTCATAGAGGACCCTTCGTGGGAGCGCTCCCAACGTGCTCGGCACAGGGCGGGAGCACCGAGCACAACCATCGATCGCGGGCCGTGAGATCGGGGACCGGCCTGGGATGCACTCCCACAGACGATTCGGGATACCACCTGAGAGGGGTCCGGAATGATTGCACACTCGCGCCGCGGCAGGCTGCTCGCGGTCGCCGCGGTGGCGGCGCTGGCTCTCGGCGCCGCCGCCTGCGGGTCGGACGACAGCACCGGCACGGCGTCGGGCGGCGGGTCCTCGGCGGCGGCCGGTCCCGTCACCATCACGCTCCAGACGTTCGGCGGCGGCAAGAACTTCGGCTACAAGGAAGCCGTCGACAAGTGGAACGCCGAGCACAAGGACATCCAGATCAAGTACGACAACCTGACCGACCAGTTCGAGCAGGTCTACTGGCCGCAGATGATCCAGTGGCTGCAGTCCGGTGCGGGCGCCGGTGACGTCGTCGGCATCGACGAGGGCGGCATGGGTCTCGCCAAGGCGCACCCCGAGTGGTGGGCCGACCTGGGCGAGTTCGGCCTGCAGAACCGCAAGGGCGACTTCGCCGCCTGGAAGTGGGAGAACGGCGTCACCGCCGACGGCAAGCTGTTCGGCCTCGGCACCGACGTCGGCGGCATGAGCCTGTGCTACCGCCGTGACCTGTTCGAGAAGGCGGGCCTGCCCTCCGACCGTGACGAGGTCAGCAAGCTCTGGCCGACGTGGGACGACTTCATCAAGGTCGCCCACAAGTTCCAGGACAAGATCAAGGACACGAAGTTCGTCGACGGCACCAACACGCTCTACAACGTGGTCCTGGTGCAGGAGGCCGCCAAGAACGGCAACGTCTCCTACTTCGACAAGGACAACAACCTGATCGTCGACAAGAACCCGGCGGTCAAGACGGCGTACGACTTCGCCCAGAGGATCAGCCAGGAGGGCCTCACGGCCAAGCTGCGCAACTTCACGCCGGAGTGGAACACCGGCATGAAGAAGTCGCAGTTCGCCACCCTCGGCTGCCCGTCGTGGATGCTCGGCGCGGTCAGCGGCGACGGCGGCGCCGGACCGGACTTCAAGGGCAAGTGGGACGTCGCGGCGGTGCCCGGCGACGGTGGCAACTGGGGCGGCTCCTGGCTCGCCGTGCCGAAGCAGTCGAAGCACCCCAAGGAGGCGGCGCAGGTCCTCGACTACCTGACCGGCAAGGAGGCCGAGGTCAGCGTCTTCACCTACGCCGGCAACATGCCGTCCAACATCCAGGCGCAGCAGGACCCGGCCGTCCAGGGCGCGAAGAACGAGTACTTCAACGACGCCCCCGTCGGTGAGATCTTCGCCAAGTCGGCCTCCGCGCTCCAGCCGGTCTTCCTCGGTGTGAAGCACGCCCAGGTCAAGAACGCCATCGAGTCGGTCGTCTCCGCCATCGACGACGGCTCCGTGCCGTACGCCGACGGCTGGAAGAAGCTCGTCGACGACGCCGTGAAGGCCGCGGGCTGATCACGCCCGCCAGGTGAGCACCGGTCCGCCGCAGCGGCACCCCCGCCGGCGGGCCGGTCGCCTGCTTTCACCCGAAAGGTAACTTATGAGCCTGCACGTCGACGCCGGGCAACCCACCCGGGCACCGATGCCGCCCAATCGGAAGCATGTCCGGTCGAGACCGGGCCGGTCCTTCATGACCTGGCTGGACCTCAAGGCCGCGCCGTACCTCCTGGTCTCTCCCTACTACCTGCTCTTCCTGATCTTCGGGCTCTTCCCGCTGGGCTTCACCCTTTACTACTCGTTCTTCGACTACGACCTCACCGGCACGGTCGAGTGGACGGGTCTCGGCAACTACGCCGCCATGCTCGACGACGCCGCCTTCTGGAGGGCGGTCGTCAACACCCTCGCGATGTTCATCATCGCGACGGTTCCGCAGATGCTGCTGGCCCTGATGCTGGCCAACGCGCTGAACAAGCGGATCAAGGCGCAGCTGTTCGTCCGGCTGGGCGTCCTGCTCCCCCTGGTCACCTCTGTCGTCGCGGTGGCGGTCGTCTTCACCCAGCTCTACGGGCGCGACTGGGGCGTGATCAACTGGGTTCTGGGCTGGTTCGGGGTCGATCCCATCGACTGGAAGGCCGAGCGTCTCCCCTCCTGGCTCGCCATCGCGACCATGATCGACTGGCGCTGGACCGGCTACAACGCGATCATCTTCCTGGCCGGCATGCAGACGATCCCGAAGGACCTCTACGAGGCGGCGTCGATCGACGGCGCGTCGCGGCGGCGCCAGTTCTGGCAGATCACGATCCCGATGCTCCGGCCCACGATGATCTTCGTGGTCCTGAACTCCACCATCGGCGGCCTCACGCTGTTCTCCGAGCCGACCACGTTCTACAACGGCAACGTCCACGGCGGCACCAACAGCCAGTTCCAGACCGTGTCGATGTTCATCTTCGAGCAGGGCTTCCGCGAGTTCGACTACGGCTACGCCTCCGCGGCCGCCTGGCTGCTGTTCCTGCTCATCCTCATCGGATCGGCCATCAACTTCCTGCTCATCCGCCGGATCGGGGGCAACAAGTGACCACGCTCTCCGCGCCCGCCACCACGCGGCGGCGCCGCGCCAAGGCGCCGGGAGGTACCGCCGGCCTCTGGAACGCCACGCCGATGACGAGGCTCATCCTCGCGGTCACGATCATCATCTCGGCGTTCCCGCTGTACTACATGATCGTCATCGCCTCGCGCACCAACACCGAGGCGACCGACATGCCGCCGCCGTTCCTGCCCGGCGGCAAGCTCGGGGAGAACATCCAGCGCGTGCTGTCCAACCCCGACGCGCACTACCTGACCGGTCTCACCAACTCCCTGATCATCGCCTGCACGGTGACGGTCTCGGTGGTGGTGATCTCGACGTTCGCCGGCTTCGCGTTCGCCCGGCTGAACTTCAAGGGCGGCAAGGTCCTGCTGCTGCTGGTGCTGCTGACCATGATGGTCCCGCTGCAGCAGATGGGCATCGTCCCCCTCTATCGGCTCATGGTCAGCCTCGAATGGGTCGGCTCGATCAAGGCTGTGATCCTGCCGTACCTGCTCAACGGTTTCGGCGTCTTCCTCATGACGCAGTACACCCAGCAGGCCGTGCCCAACGAGCTGGTCGAGGCCGCCCGCGTCGACGGCGCCTCCACCCTGCGGATCTGGTGGAACGTCGTCCTGCCGGCCGTACGGCCGGGCATGGCGGTGCTGGGCATCAACACGTTCATGCTGATCTGGAACGACTTCATGTGGCCGTTGATCGTGCTGACGCCGGACAACCCGACGGTCCAGGTCGCCATCAACTCGCTCAACGCGAAGTACGGGACGGACTACGTGCTGATCTTCAGCGGCACGCTCATGTCGATCCTCCCGCTCATCGTCGTTTTCATCGCGTTCGGCCGACAGATCATCGGCGGACTCATGGAAGGTGCGGTCAAGGCGTGACAACGCAAGGCACACGTCCCGAGGCAGAGGCCCCCAGCGTGATGTTCCCCACCGGGTTCGTCTGGGGCGCCGCCACCTCCGCTTACCAAATCGAAGGCGCTCTCACCGCCGACGGGCGGGGACGCTCCATCTGGGACACCTTCTGTAGTCAGGACGGGCGTATCGTCGGCGGCGACACCGCCGAGATCGCCATCGACCACTTCAACCGGTATCGCGAGGACGTCAAGCTGATGGCGGACCTCGGCCTCACGGCCTACCGGTTCTCCGTCTCCTGGCCGCGGATCCAGCCCGACGGCTCCGGCGCGTACAACAGCAAGGGCCTCGACTTCTACAAGAGGCTCGTCGACGAGCTGCTCAGCTACGGCATCGACCCGTGGCTGACGCTCTATCACTGGGATCTCCCCCAGGCACTCGAAGACGCGGGCGGGTGGCCGTCGCGCGACACGTCGAAGCGCTTCGCCGACTTCGCCGCGACCGTGCACGCCGAGCTCGGCGACCGGGTCAAGAACTGGAGCACGGTCAACGAGCCCTGGTGCGCCGCGTTCCTCGGCTACGCCTCGGGCGAGCACGCCCCCGGACGGCGCGAGCCGGCCGCCGCGCTGCGCGCCGCGCACCACCTCAACCTCGCGCACGGCCTGGCCGTCCAGGCGATGCGGGCGCAGAACCCCGACTCGCTGATCGGCGGCTGCGTCAACGTCTATCCGGTCACGCCCGCCACGAACAGCGAGGCCGACCAGGACGCCGCCCGCCGCATCGACGGGCTGCAGAACCGCTTCTTCCTGGACGCGCTGCTCAAGGGCTCCTACCCGGAGGACGTGCTGGCCGACCTGAGCAGCCTGTCCGACATGGAGTTCATCCACGACGGCGACCTCGCCACGATCGCGGCCCCGATCGACATGCTGCTGATCAACTACTACAGCCGCTTCACCGTCTCGGGCGCGCCCGGCGGCGCCGCCTCCGCGGCCGCCGCGCCGACGGACTCCGGGTCTCCGTGGATCGGCAGCGAGCACGTGGGCTTCGTCAACGGCGGCCGCCCGGTCACCTCGATGGGCTGGGAGGTCGACGACAGCGGCCTGCTGGAGATGCTGCGGCGGATCTCCGACGAGTACCCCCGGATCCCGCTCTACATCTCCGAGAACGGCGCGGCCTACGACGACGTGATCGGCGAGGACGGCACCGTCCACGACCCCGAGCGGGTGGCCTACATCGAGGCCCACCTGAGGACCTGCCACACGGCCATCGAGTCGGGCATCCCGCTCCAGGGCTACTTCGCCTGGTCCCTGATGGACAACTTCGAGTGGGCCTGGGGCTACGGCAAGCGCTTCGGTCTCGTGTACGTCGACTACGAGACCCAGGCGAGGACCATGAAATCAAGCGCTTTGTGGTATGCCGACACCATCAGACACGGCGGCCTGCTGGGTCGGGCACAATAAGCGCAGACTCGATAAGGGGGCAGTATAGATGAACGGGGACCGCCGTTCCGGAGGCCGGCCGACTCTGGAAGCGGTCGCCGCGCGCGCCGGGGTCGGTCGCGGCACCGTGTCGCGGGTCATCAACGGCTCGCCCAAGGTGAGCGACCGTGCCCGCGACGCGGTGTTACTGGCGATTCAGGAGCTCGGCTACGTGCCCAACCGGGCGGCGCGCACCCTCGTGACCAACCGGACCGACACCATCGCTCTGGTGGTGTCGGAGTCGGAGCAGCGTGTCTTCGACGAGCCGTACTTCGCCGGGCTGATCCGCGGCATCGGCTCCGCCCTGGCGGAGACCGGCCTCCAGCTCATCCTCACGATGGCGCAGAACCGTGCCGAGCACGACCGGCTGGAGCACTACCTGACCGGCCAGCACGTCGACGGCGTGCTGCTCACCTCGGTGCACGGTGCCGACCCCCTGCCGGGACGGCTGGAGGAGCTGGGCGTGCCGACCGTGCTCGGTGGCCGCCCGGTCGGGCTCAACCCGTACAGCTTCGTCGACATGGACAACCGGGCCGGCGCCCGGCAGGCGGTCAAGTATCTGCTCTCCAAGGGCCGTACCAAGATCGCCACCATCGCCGGTCCGCAGGACATGGGCGTGGGTGTCGACCGTCTCGCCGGATACCGCGACGCGCTGCTGGCCACCGGGATGACCGAGCGGGTCGCGTACGGCGACTTCTCCGAGGAGAGCGGGGAGGCGGGCATGCGCGATCTGCTCGCCCGTCACCCCGATCTGGACGCCGTGTTCACGGCCTCCGACCCGATGGCGGTCGGCGCCCTGCGGGTGCTGAAGGAGCAGGGCCTGAGCGTGCCCGACGACGTCGCGGTGATCGGCTTCGAGGACTCCAAGGTGGCGCTGCACACCGATCCGCAGCTCACGAGCGTGCACCAGCCCACCGAGGCGATGGGCCGGCAGATGGTCCAGCTCCTGATCGCCCGGATCAACGGCGAGCCGCTGGAGCAGCCGGTCGTCATCCTCGACACGCACCTGGTGATCCGCGCCTCCGCCTGACGCGCGACGGCGACCACGAGACCGCCGCGCACCCTCCGGGGTGCGCGGCGGTTCTGTTTTCGCGGCACAGCTTCGCGCGGTCCCTGCCGTGAGCCAGGGCGATCGGCGGTCATGGGGGGCAGTGACGTCAGTCTCCGGGCCGCGCCTGCGCCAGCGCCGATGCCTGCGTTGATGCCTGTGCCGGTGGGACGGTCAGGGAGAGGGCGCGCAGGTCGTCGAAGGCCTGGAGAAGATGTGCGTCCAGGCTCCGCGAGGGGTCGTCGATCCAGTCCCGCATGGCATGGTGAAAGGCGGCCCAGCCGGTCTGCGCGGCCAGGTCGGCCAGCCGGTCGGGGACGCCGCGCCGCCGCAGCGCCTCCGCCAGGGCCTCGCTCATCGACGCGGCCTTGGCCAGATCGCGTTCCCGCAGTGCCGGCGTCTCCGCGATGACCCGCAGGCGTGGTTCGGCGAACGGGCGGTTGCCCTCGAGAATCCCTTCGGCCTTCCGGAAGGCGCGGAGCAGGATTTCGAGCGGCTGCAGGTCATCAGGCGCCTCGGCCACCGACTGTGTCAGCGCGGCGCGCAGGTCGGCTTCGCCGTCGAAGAGCACCTCGCGCTTGTCCGGGAAGTGCCGGAAGAACGTGCGCTCGTTCACGCCGGCCCTGGCGGCGATCTCGGCGGTGGTGGTCTGGTCGAACCCGCGTTCCCGATATAGCTCCAGGGCCGCCTGCTGAAGACGGCGGCGCGCTTCTGCTCCGCTTCGTGGCACCCTCCGAGAATACCGCATATGTCAGTCACTGGCGCTACTTGACGCCAGTCACTGGCACTACGTAAGGTCAGCGACTGGCGCTACTTAGTGCCAGTCACTGACGTTATGTGGGAGAGTGTCACATGCATGTCTTCGTCACCGGCGGTTCCGGCCAGACCGGCCCCGCGGTCGTCGCCGAACTCATCGCGGCCGGTCACACCGTCACCGGTCTCGCGCGCTCGGACGCCGCCGCCGCCCGGCTGGAGTCGCTGGGCGCCGCACCCCACCGCGGCTCTCTGGACGATCTCGACAGTCTGCGCCGGGGGGCCGAGGCCGCCGACGGAGTCCTGCACATGGCCTACGGCGGCGACTTCTCCGACCTCGACGACATGATGAGACGCGACCGGACCGCGATCGAGACGCTCGGCCGGCCGCTGGAACACTCGGGCAAGCCGTTCGTCGTCACCTCCGGCACCCTGGTCATGCCCGCCGGCCGGGAGGCCACCGAGAAGGACGAGCCCGACACGGCCGGGATCGCGGGCTTCCGCATCGCGGGTGAGCGGGCCTGCCTGGACTTCGCCGCCCGGGGAGTGCTCGCGAGCGTGGTCCGCCTGGCCCCCACCGTCCACGGTCCCCGCGACCACGGGTTCATCCCCATGCTCATCGCCACCGCGCGGAAGACCGGCGTCTCGGCGTACGTCGGGGACGGCGCCAACCGGTGGCCCGCGGTGCACCGGCTCGACGCGGCCGTCCTGTTCCGGCTCGCGCTGGAGAAGGCGCCCGCGGGCAGCGTGCTGCACGGCGTGGCGGAAAGCGGCGTCACGATGAGGAGCATCGCGGAGACGATCGCCCGCGGTCTGGGGGTGCCCACGGTCTCGCTGACCCCGCAGGAGGCCGCCACGCACTACGTCAGCCCGTTCATGGCCACCGTCTACGGCTTCGACGGGCCCGTCTCCAGCGCGTACACGCGGGAGCTGCTCGGCTGGTCGCCCGCCCACCCGGGCCTGCTCGACGACCTGGAGCACGGCGACTACCTGGACGCGCCGGCCTCCTGACCGGACGACCCGGCGCCCGCAGGACGTGCGGCGGGCGCCCGGACGACGTGGACGCCCGCCGCGCGGTCAGAGGTCGGCGGACGAGAGCAGCCGCTCGGCCTCCTCGTCCGATATCTCCTCCAGCTCGGCCACCAGGAGGTCCTCCAGCGCGACCGCCAGCTCGGCCACGGTGCGCCGCTCGAAGATCGTCCGGACCGGGACCTCCACCCCGGTCGCCCGGCGCAGCCGGGCCGCGATCCTCGTGGCCAGCAGCGAGTGCCCGCCCAGCGTGAAGAAGTCGTCGTTCACGCCGATGGTGTCCACGCCGAGCAGCTCCGACCAGATCTCGGCCACCAGCAGCTCCGCGTCCGTGCTGGGCGCGACGTGCCCGGCCGACGAGGCCCGCACCGGCGCGGGCAGGGCCGCGCGGTCCACCTTGCCGCGGCTGGTGAGCGGCAGCGCGTCGAGCACGACCCAGGCGGTCGGCACGAGGTGGCGCGGCAGGGTCCGCGCGAGGTGCGCGGCCAGCTCCTCCCCGGTCGCGGTCCCGGTGACGTACGCGACCAGTTCCTCGGCGTGGACCGTGACGAACGCCTGGCCGACGCCCGGATGGTCGAGCAGCCGCGCCTCGACCTCGCCCGGCTCGATGCGGAAGCCGCGGACCTTGAGCTGCCCGTCGAGCCGTCCGAGGAACTCCAGCGTGCCGTCCTGGTTCCAGCGCGCCCGGTCGCCGGTGCGGTATCTCCGCGATCCGGGCGGCCCGAGCGGGTCGGGGACGAAGGCGGCGGCCGTGAGCGCCGGGCGGCGCAGGTAACCGCGCGCCACCCCGGCGCCGCCGATGACCAGCTCGCCGATCACGCCCTTCGGCACCGGCGCCCCGGCCGCGTCGAGCACGTGGACCGTCGTCGCGCCGACCGGCCGGCCGATCGGGGGCCTGCCGTACGGCGTCGGGCCGAGGTCGGTGGCGGTCGCGATGACCGCCGCCTCGGTCGGGCCGTAGGTGTTCACCAGGCGGACACGGTCGCCGAACCGGCCGTGCCACCGCGCCACCGCGCCGCCGGACGCCTGCTCGCCGCCGATGACGACCAGGCGGAGCGCGGGCGGCCAGGCGATCTGGTCGATCTCCTCGACCAGGTGGTGCCAGTAGGCGGTGGGCAGGTCGAGCATCGTGACCCGCTCGCCGCCCGGGGCGGCCAGCAGGTCGGGCAGCGTCGCCGCCCCGCCGGGCAGCAGCACCAGGGCCGCTCCGGCGGCGAGCGTGGGGAAGACCTCTTCGAGATGGGTGTCGAAACTCAGCGACGCGAACTGGACGACGCGGTCTCCGGGGGCCAGGCCGTACTCCTCCCGCATCCACCGGATCCGGGCCGCGATGGCGCGGTGCTCGACGGCGACGCCCTTGGGCCTGCCCGTGGAGCCGGAGGTGGAGATCACGTAGGCCAGGTCGCCCGGGCGCGTCTCCTGTGGTTCGCCCCGGTCGCCGAGGGCCGCCTCGTCCTCGCCGGCCAGCGGGCCGACGGCGGTGAGCCCGGCGGGCAGCGCCCGGGTCGTGATCACGTGCGTCGCCCCGGCGTCCGCGAGCGAGAAGGCCAGCCGCTCCTCCGGCTCCTCCGGCTCGAACGGCAGGTAGGCCGCACCGGCCCGCCAGACGGCGAGCAACGCGGTGATCGCCTCGACCGAGCGGGGCAGGCAGACGCCGACCACCTCGCCGGGGCGCACGCCCCGGGCCCGCAGCGCGGCGGCGAGCCGTGCCGCCCGCCGGTCCAGTTCGCCGTAGGTGACCTCGGTCTCCCCGCAGACCACCGCGACGGCGTGCGGCGTGCGCCGGACGACCTCCGCGATCATCTCGGGCACCGTCTCGGAACCCGCGGCCCCGGCGGTGTCGGCGCCGTCGCCGGCCATGGCCCGGATGTCGGCCTCGTCGTCCCCGGTCCAGACGCGCAGCTCGGAGATCCGGCGGCGCGGCTCGGCCACCGCCGATTCGACCAGGAGCAGGAAACGGTCGGCGAGCCTGCGGACGGCCTCCGCCTCGTGCGGGGACCCGCTGGACCCGTCGTGGCCGAACGACACGACGATCTCGCCGTCCTCGAACCACGCCTCGGCGTACAGGCCGAGCTTGACCTGCCGATATCCGTCCGGGAAGTAGCCGACGGACAGGTCGCCGAACGCCCGGCTGAGTCCCAGGTCCTGGGTGTGCAGGATGAACATGGTCGGCATCAGCGCCTCGGCGGGATGCCCGATCCGTTCGAACGGCACCGAGGGCCGGCTCAGCGCCGTCAGCGCCTCCTGCCGGGTGCGCGCCAGCAGCTCGGTGAACGACGGGTCGCCGTCGAGGTCTCCGCGCAGCACGACGGTCTGCGAGAGATAGCCGATCATCGGCTCCAGCTCGACCCGGTCGCGGCCCGCCACGGCCGTGCCGACGAGGACGTCGGTGTGGCCGGTGTGGCGGTGGAGCAGCACCTGGTAGGCCGCCATGAGCACGGTGAACAGCGTGGTCCTGTTCTCGCGGGCGAGCCGATCGAGCTCGGCCGCGATCTCCCGGCCCAGCCGGACGACCTGGAAGTCCCCCTGGCCCTCGCCCCCGTTGCCCATGCCGCAGGGCAGGTCGGGCGGCGGCGGGTCGGCCAGCCGCTCCTGCCAGTACGGCACCGCGCGCTCGGCGCGGCGGCGCTGCCAGCGGGCGTAGTCGGACGGCTGGACCGGCAGCGGCGCCAGGCTCGGCGCACGCCCGTGCAGGCGCGCGGTGTAGCACTCCGCCAGGTCGTCGAAGAGGATCCCCAGCGACCAGCCGTCGCCGATGATGTGGTGCATCGTGACGCACAGCACATGGTCGAGCGCGCCGATCGTGATGAGCGCGACGCGCAGCGGCACGCCCTCGGCGAGGTCGAACGGCGCGTTCACCCGCTCGGCGACGATCCGCCGGGCGTGCTCCTCGTCGTCGGCCCGGATCCGCTGGACCGGCGGGACGGTGCCCGCCGCCCCCGGCGGCTCGGCGACCGCCCAGGGGACGCCGTCCTCCTCCTCGAACCGGGTGCGCAGGCCCTCGTGGCGGGCCACGACGTCGGCGAGGGCCCCTTCGAGGGCGGCCTCGTCGAGGGGTCCGCGCAGCCGGCGGACGTTGTACATGGTGTAGGAGGCGTCGGCGGGGTCGAGCCTCTGCAGCAGCCAGAGCCGTTCCTGGCTCGGAGACAGGGGCGCCCTCATTTGTCCGACGCCATCTCGTCGAGCACGGCCGCCAGGTCCTCGGCACTGAGGCCGTCGAGCTCGTCGCGGAGCGCGGCGATGTCGGCGAGGTCCAGGTCGTCGTCGTCGAGCCGGTCCATCGCCGCCGCCAGCTCGGCCACCGTGGGGTTCTCGAACAGCACCACGATCGGCACGTTGGTCGCGAAGCGCGCCTGGATCCTGGCGATGATCTGGGTGGCGGTCAGCGAGTGCCCGCCGAGCTCGAAGAAGTCGTCGTCGACGCCGACCGGCTCGGCGATGCCGAGCACCTCCCCCCACATCGTCGCGAGGTCCTCCTCCAGCGCGGTGGACGGCTGCCGGTACGGCCGGCTCCGCGCCCGGGTCCACTCGGGCACGGGCAGGGATTTGCGGTCGAGCTTGCCGTTGGGGGTGAGCGGCAGGGCGTCCAGCACCACGAGGTGCGCGGGCACCATGTATTCGGGCACGTCGCGGCGCAGCCGGTCACGCAGCGACGGCCACAGGCCGGCCTCCCCCGCCTCCCCGGGCTCCGCCTGCTCTCCGGCCTCCCCGGTCGCGCGTACGACGTAGGCGACCAGGCGCGGGAGCCCGTCGGGGCCGTCGCAGACGCCGACGGCGGCGTCGGCGACCTCGGGCGCGGCCCGCAGCACGCTCTCGATCTCGCCGAGCTCGATCCGGAACCCGCGCACCTTCACCTGCTGGTCGGCCCGGCCGAGATAGCAGAGCCTGCCGTTCTCGATCCTGGCGAGGTCGCCCGTGGCGTACAGGCGGGCCCCCGGCACTCCGGAGAACGGGTCGGGCAGGAACCTGGCGGCCGTCTGGCCCGGCATGCCGCGATATCCCCTGGCCAGACCGGCGCCGCCGATGTGCAGCTCGCCGGCCTCGCCGGGCGGCACGGGACGCCCGCCGGGGCCGAGGATGTGCACGGTCGTGTTGCCGATGGGCTCGCCGAGGTCGATGGGGGCGGGTGACGGGCTGACGCGCCCGGCCGTCGACCAGACCGTCGTCTCGGTCGGGCCGTACACGTTCCAGAGCCGGGCGCCGCCGTCGAGGAGGGCGTCGGCGAGGTCGCGGGGCAGCGCCTCGCCGCCGCACAGCCGGGTCGTGATGTTCTCGGGAACCCCGCCGGATTCGAGCAGGATGCGCCAGCTCGCCGGGGTCGCCTGCATGATCGTGACGGCCTCGGTCACGGCACGCGCCCGCAGGGCCCGGCCGTCCGCCGTCTCGTGCCCGGACGCGACCACGACTCGTGCGCCGCAGGTCAGCGGCAGGAGGAGCTCCAGCACCGAGATGTCGAACGACAATGTGGTGACCGCCAGCCAGGCGTCCCGGGGCGTGAGCTCCAGCAGGGTGGCGAAGGACTCCAGCAGGTTGACCACCGCGCCGTGCGGCACGGCGACGCCCTTGGGCCTGCCGGTGGAACCGGAGGTGTACATGAGATAGGCCAGGTCGCCCGTCGGGCCGTCGGCCGGCGCGTCGCCGTCAGCCGACGCCCCGCCTGCCAGGGGAACGCCGTCCTGCGAGAGCTCGACGACGTCGGGGACGCCGTCGAGCAGCCGCGACTCGACGCCCCGGCCGGCCAGCACGAGCCGGATGCCCGCGTCCTCCCGCATGAACCGGAGCCGCTCTTCGGGGAAGCCCGGGTCGAGCGGCACGTACGCGCCGCCGGCCCGCCACACGGCGAGCAGGGCGACGACCATGCCGGGGCAGCGCTCCAGGCACAGGCCCACCGGAACCTCGGGGCCGACGCCGCGGGCGCGCAGCAGCGCGGCCAGCCGGTCGACCCTGTCGTGCAGCTCCCGATAGGTCAGCACGCCGTCGGCGCCGCTCACCGCGACCGCGTCGGGGCTCGCGTCACGCCACCGGCGGATCAGCGCGAGCGCCGTATCAGGGAAGGTCACGCCGCTCACCGCGTCACTCACTTTCCACACCTTTCACTTCGGGAACGGGCCGCCCAGCGCGGACAGCGGGAGGTCCGGGTCGGCCCCGGCACGCCGTACGACCTCGGCGAAGCCGCCGAGGAGGCGGCGCGCGGTCTCGGGCGTGAACAGATCGCTGCTGTAGTCGAAGACGCCGCCCAGCCCCTCCGGGCCCCGCCACAGGTCCATCGAGACCTCCGACTTGGTGTGGCTGGGCGGGACCACGTAGACCTCGCGTTCGAGGTCGGCCATCCGGGTCCCCAGCAGATCGTCCTTGGGCAGGTTGTGCAGGTTGAACATGGCCTGGCACAGCGGCGGCCTGCTGATGTCGCGGGGCACCCGCAGCGCGGCCAGCACGTGCTCGAACGGCACCTCCGCGTGCCGCATCCCGGCCAGGGTCGCCTCCCGCACCCGGTCGAGCAGCTCGTGGAACGACGGGTCGCCGGACAGGTCGGCACGCAGCACCATCGTGTTGCCGAAGTAGCCGATCAGCGGAGCCAGCTCGCTGCGCGACCGGCCGGCCACCGGCACGCCGACGCAGAAGTCGGTCTGGCCCGACGCCAGGGCGAGGGTCGCCTGATAGGCGGCGACCAGGGCCATGAAGGACGTGCAGCGCCGCTTCCTGGCCACCTTCTCCAGCGGCGTGATCTCGTCCGGCGGCAGCAGCAGCTCCTCGCGTCCGCCGCGCCCCGACCAGCGGGCCGGGCGGGGACGGTCGGCAGGAAGGTCCAGCGCGGGCGCACCGGCCAGGCGGCTCGTCCAGTGGGCCAGGCCCGCCGTGTGGTCCCGCTGCCTCTCCTGTACGGCGAAGCGGGGATACTGCGTGGGCAGCTCCGGCAGCTCGGGCTCACGTCCCTCGCGCCCGGCGGCGTAACACTCCGTGAGCTCGCGCAGGAGCACGTCGAGCGACCAGCCGTCCATCACGATGTGATGCAGGACGATGCACACGACCGCGTCGTCCTCACCCGCCTCGGCAAGGCCGACCCGCAGGGGAGGCGCGTTCTCCAGATCGAACGGGCGCTCGACGAACTCCTTCAGCACCCCGTCGAGGTCCGCCTCGCCGGACACCGCGAGCCGCTCCACCGGCACCGGCCCCGGCGGCAGCACGACCTGCACGGGCGCGTCCCCGCGCAGCCGGAAGCGGGTCCGCAGCACCTCGTGCCGCGCCACGATCCGGGTGAACGCCGCGGTCAGCGCGGCCACGTCGAGCGGCCCGCGCAGCCGCATGCACCAGGGCGTGTTGTAACTGGTGTCGCCGGGGTCGAAGCGGCTGAGGAACCACAGGCGCTCCTGGCCCGGCGACAGCGGCCACTCCTGTCCGCCGGGCTCCCGCTGAGCGGCTCCGAGGGAGCGCAGCAGCGCCGCCCGCCGCTCGGGGGGCAGCCCGGCCAGCTTCTCGATCAGCGCGGCGCGGCGCTCCGCGCTGGTCATCTGTCCCGGGAGCCCGACGTCGCCGGGTCGCGTACGCTCCGCGTCTCCGGGTCGCGCGCGCTTAGGGGCCGCATGTCGGTCCACACGGTCTCGATGTGGTCCAGGCATTCCTGCCGGGTGCCCGTGAAGCCCGTGGCCCGCCACCCGGCGGGCGGTTCGCGGTCGCTCCACCATATGGAGTACTGCTCCTCGTCGTTGACGACCACGAGCATCGGGGAGTCGGTCATGTCACCTTCCCAAGACGGTCATTGCTGATGTCGGGGCCCCGGCCGCCGCCCTCGGCACGGCGGGGACAGGCGGGCCAGCCGTCGGGTCCGGCCGGCGGCGCGGCGCACAGGACGTAGTGGTGGGGAGCGAGCACGTCGGTCCGGCCTGCCGCGGCGCGCATCACGGCGGCGTGGACGGCCTCGGGCGTGTCCAGCCCGGGACGCGCGACGAGATACCCCGTCAGCCGGGCCGCGCCCCCCTCGCCGTCCCTGTCGTCAGCGCTGCCTGCGGCACCGTCGCCAGCCGCATCTCCGGTGCCGTCCGCGGCGCTGTCGCCGGCACCGTCTCCGGCCGCATCTCCGGCCTTGTCTGCAGCGCCGCCTCCGGCACTGTCGCCGTCCGCATCTCCGGCGCTGCCTGCGGCACTGTCTCCGGGGGCATCTGCGGCGCTGTTTCCGGCGTCCGCCGCGGTGTGCTCGATCACGACCGCGGCGAGGTCGGTGCCGCACGCGCGACGCAGCAGCGCCTCGGTCTCCGGCACGTCCACCCAGTCGTGGCCGATCGCCGTCCATCCGGCGGGGCGCGCCACCGGGTCCAGGCCCGCGATCTTCGCCACCTGGTCCAGCGGCACGTCCTCGGAGACCGCCCGGACCAGCAGCTCCTCCAGGCCGGTGAGCATCCGCAGGGCGACGTCGCCGGGCAGGAACGCCGTGTCCACCAGCACGTAGAACTCGCAGGTGGACGGGGACGGGCCGGTGGCGAAGAAGATCCGCGCCTTGACCTTCGAGTAGGCGCCGACGAAGAACGTGCGGGTCCGCTTCCGCAGCGCGGCGAGCGCCGCGGCGTCCCCGGGATCGGCCGCCGGCAGGCCCTGCCAGCGGCCCCCCTGCCTGACGTCGTTGAAGAACGCGTCCAGGTCGATGTCGGCGCCGCGGCTCCACGCCTCCGCGTCCCACGCGGCGTGCACGAGCGCGGGGTCGTAGTGCCCGTTCCGGTAGGTCGCCATGGTCCTGCGGTGTCCGTGCCGCAGCGCGTCGGCGAACGTGCCGGTCCCCAGCTCGATGACGCACAGCCCGTCCTGGGCGGCGGGCCCGGCCATCGCCTCCATGCCCGGGTGGTGCCGGTTCGACACGATGAGCTGCAGCGCCGCCGTACTGTGCCCGGTGACGGCGGCCAGCAGCGCTGCGCTCGCGACCGTGAGCACGCTGGAGGTCGTCACACCGTGGCGGGCGGCGAGCGCCTCGGCGGCGACGGCCGCCGCCGGGGAGTCCATCCCGTGCCGGACGAAACGCGGCTCCTCGGGCTCCCGCATCGGGAAGTCGAACATCGAACGCGGAGCGGACGCCAGACCGGTCCGCCAGTGCCGCAGCGCCTGGCCGCCGGGCGGCGGGTCCGACCGTTCGAAGGCCGCCTGGTCGAGCGGCTGCCGGCTCGGGGCGGGCAGGTCCTCCCCGGCGACGAGCCGCGGCCACTCCGCGGCCACCATGTTCAGCGACCAGCCGTCGAGCGCGAGATGCGACAGCGCGAGCGCCAGCGCACGCGGCCGGCCCCGCTGGCAGACGACCGCGCACCGGATCGGCAGCTCGGCCGCGTAGTCGAACCCGGTGGCGGCCAGCTCGGCGGCCAGCGCCTTGGCCGCGCTCATCGGCTTGGCCGCCGCCTCGTACACGCCGACGGTGAGCCGGCCCTCGCGGCTCACCCTCTGGATCGTGTCCTCACGAACCGTGTCCTCACGAACCGTGTCCTCACGAACCGTGCTCTCGCGAACCGTGTTCTCGCCGTCCGTCCCGTCGTCTTCCCGGGCCTCGTTCTCTCCGGCGTCGTTCTCTCCCGCGTCGTTCTCTCCGGCGCCGTTCTCCCCGGCGTCGTCCCGGACGCGGACGAACGCCGTGCGCAGCGTCTCGTGCCGCTCGACGAGACGGCCCACGGCGCGCAGCACGGCGTCCAGACCGGCCGCGCCGGTCACCGGCAGGGTCCAGGCCAGGTTGAAGTAGGGGTCGCCGTCGTCCAGCCACTGCGTGGAGCGCCAGATCCCCTGCTGGCCCCAGGTCAGCGCGGCCTGCCCGCCCCGCGCGCCGCGGAACTCCACGGTGCGCGGCGGCAGCGGCGTGAGGCCGGTGACCTGCGCCGGCGGGCTCGCGGTCACTTCCGCTGCCCCGCGATGTGCTCGACCAGGCCGTCGAGCGTGTCGAGGTGGCCGCCGTCCAGGTCGACGTCACAGTCGAACTCGGTCTCCAGCATGTCGATCAGCCGCAGGTAGGCGATCGAGGTGAGGCCGAGCGCGGGCAGGCTGCACTCCGCCGCCAGGATGTCGGCGACGGCCAGGTCGCCGCCGCTCGCCTTCGCCACAAGTTCGGCCACGCGCTCCCGCATCACGCCTCCTCCCGCAGCCGGGCGACCTCCGCCGCGATGCCGTTGATCGTCGGGTCGTCGAAGAACACGTCGAAGGACAGCTCCACGTCCATCCGCTCGCGCACCTTCGCGATGATCTGGGTGATCGACAGCGAGTGCCCGCCGAGGTCGAACAGGTCCTCGTCCGGGCCGATCTCCGGCATGCCGAGCACCTCGCGCCAGATCTCGCCCACTTCGGCGGCGTACGGCACGGCGTCCGCCGCTCCGCCCCGCGCCGAGGCGGACGGCTCCTCGACCCGGCCGAAGGACGGCTCGACCACAGCAGGGAGGGGCAGGTCGGCCACGTCGGCGTCCGGGGCGGCGGCCACCGCGCGCAGCAGCGCGAGCAGGTGCTCGGCGACGCTCTCGCAGCCGGATCGGCTCAGCACGAGCGGGTTGAACTGCAGCCGGGCCGCGACGCCGTCCGGCGCGTCCACCACCTGCAGGTGCAGCGTGCCGCGCACCGCCTGGTTGAACGCCATCCACTCCACCGACGCCGCGACGCCGGGGAACTCCGGCGCGCTCGCGTCGCGCCTGCGGTAGCTGACCGACACCGGCGTCAGCGCGGTGCGCGGGCTCACGCCGCCGACGGCACGCGCGAGCGGCACCTGCCGGAACCGGTACGTGGCCCGCAGCTCGTCGCGTACGGCACGGGCGAAGTCGGCGAACCTCCCGGCCGGGGCGGGGGCGGGCACCGGCAGCTCGTTGACGAACAGGCCGATGTGGTCCCGCGTCTCCTCGGTCCGGGTGGACAGGTCGACGGCCACCGCCGCGTCCTCGTTGCCGTACGCCGCGAGCAGGGTGTGCACGGCGGCGAGCACCAGCTCGAACCGGGTGACGCCCAGCTTGTCCGCGGCGACGGCGAGATCGGCGGGCAGCGCGAAGTCGACGGCTTCACCGGCAGCGGCGCGGATAGAGACCCCGGACAACCCGGGGAGCCGCAGATCCTGCCGGTCGTTCCAGCGGTCGCGCCAGAACTCGGCGGCCTCGCCGAGCAGCTCGGCCACCCGGGCGTTCTCCCGCTCGGCGATCTCGCCGTGCGTCAGGGGAAGGGCGGGCACCGGCCGCCCGGCGTACGCGGCGGCCAGGTCGCGCACCAGGATGTCCTTCGACATGCCGTCGAAGACGGCGTGGTGGGCGACGAAGACGAGCAGGTGCCGTTCCGGCGCGAGCCGGAACACGGTGAACCGGGCGGCCGGCCCGGCGCCCAGGTCCAGGGGAAGCGACGTCTCGCGGTCGACCAGCTCGCCCGCCTCGTATCCCGCGTCCTCGAACCCGGAGGCGTCCTCGAAGCCGATCGGCGGCGGCACGGCGGCGGGCACCAGGCGCACCTCGCCGTCCCGCTCCCCCAGGGCCGCGGCCAGCTGGGGATGCGCGCGTACGACGTCGCGGCAGGCGGCCTGCAGCCGGTCGACGTCGAGGGGGCCGTCGAAACGGACGGCCAGCGGCATGTGGTACACCCGGCCCCCGCAGCCCATCCGTTCCGTTATCCACATGCCGTGCTGTGCGAGGGAGGCCTGCTCCCCCTCGCCGATGAGTGTCGGTGACATCTCACTCGCCTTCCGTCGTGCTGCTCAGGCCGCCCAGCAGCGCGGGCAGCTCCTTCTTGATGACCTTGCCTGACTGGTTCCTGGGCAGGCTGTCGACCACGAGGACCCGTTCGGGCAGCTCGTGCCAGGCCAGCCGGTCCATCAGGAAGGCGCGCACCTCGCTCTCCGACAACCCGGGGCTCTCCGACAACCCGGGGCTCTCGGACGACCCGGGGCTCTCGGACGACCCGGGGCTCTCGGACGACCCGGGGCTTTCCGTGCTCGGCTTCGTCCTGGGCACGATCGCGGCGCCCAGCACGGAGCCCAGCACCGGATGCGGGAGCCCGAACACGGCCGCCTCGGCGATGCCCGGGTGCTCGTGAAGCGCGGCCTCCACCTGGAGCGTGGACACCTTGAACGCGCCGGTCTTCACCACGTCGCTCTCCCGGTCGACGAGGTAGAGGTAGCCGTCGGCGTCCACGTATCCGACGTCGCCCATGCGCACCCAGCCGTCGCGGAACGACCGGGCGCTGGCCTCGGCGTCGCCGTAGTAGGAGCGGGTGGCGGTGGGCGACCGCATCCACACCTCGCCGGTCTCCCCGGGCGGGAGCGGGTTGCCCTCCTCGTCGGTGATGCGCAGCGAGCCGCCGAACGCGGGCCGCCCCAGCGCGGCCGGCCGCGTACGGTCGTAAATCATGATCGTCTGGGCGGGGGCGGCCTCGGTGGACGTGTAGTAGTTCGTCACGGTCGCGTTCGGGAAGGCCGCCGACAGCCGTTCCGACAAGGCGGGGGGAAGCGCGGCCGCCGCCGACCCGAGCAGCACCACGCTGGACATGTCGTGCCGCTCGTGCAGCCCGGCGTCGAGCAGCTCGATCGCCATGGACGGCACCAGGAACACGGTTCCCGGGCGGTAGGTCTCGATCAGCCGGGCGAACCGGCCGGGGGTGAACCTCGCCGGGGTCAGCACGGCCGGCCGGGCGTCCAGCGCGTTGATCAGCATGGTCTGCCCGGCGTTGGTGCCGATCGGGAAGGCGTGCAGCAGATGGCGCGAGTGGGCGAACCTGCGGTGCTTGGGCTGCGTGACGCACCCGTAGGCGAGGTTGGCGTGGCTGGCGCCGACCCCCTTGGGCCGCCCGGTCGTGCCGGAGGTGTAGAGGATCTGCGCCAGGTCGCCGGGCCGCACCCGCGGCATATCCGGCGCCGTCTCCGGATCGAAACCGGCCTCCAGCTCCGCCGGGGTCGCGCTCCAGTGCTCTCCCTCTGGCGCCGCCAGATCGCGGCCGAGCAGCACCGCCGACGCCGCGCAGTGACCGGCCATGTAGCGCAGCTCGGCCGGGGCCAGCCGGTCCGACATCGGCACGGCCACCGCGCCCGCCTTGAGTACCCCGAAGAACGCCACCGCGAAGTCGATCCAGTCGCGGCTGCCGAAGTGCAGCGCCACCCGGTCTCCCGGGGCGACGCCCCGGGCGGCCAGCCCGGCGGCGAGCGCGGCCGACCTGTGGTCCCATTCGGCGAAGGTGAGCGCCCCGTGTCCCTCGACGATCATCGCGACGCCGTCGGGCTCCTGCTCCGCGCGCAGCCGCAGCAGCTCCGGCACGGTGAGCGTGGGCACGCCGCGCGCCCTCGTCGTCCTCGTCGTCCTCGGCGTCCCCGTCATGCGTGCTCCTTCTCGGGCTCGCGGCCTGCCCTGGTGTCGTCCGCCCGTGTGTCGCCTGTCCGGGCTTCCGTCTTGGCCTCCGTACGGGCGGCCGCGATGCGCTCGGTCAGCGCCTGGTAACCGACGATGTCGTCCGGCAGGGCGTCGGGCACCTCGACGTCGAACCGGCGCAGCACCCGGACCCGCAGCGCGACCAGCGCGATGACCGCGATAGCCACCGCGAAGCAGGCGTACATGAAGCCGATGCCGCGTCCCGCGCCGGTGCCGAGCAGCACGCCCGCCGTGTTCGCGAGCGGCCCGTCCGGGGCGAGCAGCGGCTCGAACACCTGCGCGCCGTACGGCGCGACCAGGCCGAACCCGATCGGCAGGGTGGACCAGGCGACCAGCGTGTTGAGCGCGATGACCCGGCCGTGGAACCGCTGCGGCACCTTGACCTGGATGATCGTGGCGTAGACGCCGTTCAGCAGGGTGAGGCACAGCGACATGCCGAACGCGCCGACCGCGATGAGGAACAGGTCGGGGCGCAGCCCGGTCAGCAGGCAGAACACCGACAGCGCTAGCGTCGACAGCAGCACGCCGAGCAGCCGCCTGCGGCGCGGCCCGCCCCACGCGGCCATGGCCAGGCCGCCGAGGAACGCGCCGAGCCCGCCCGCGAACGACACCCGGCCGACCTCGGCCAGCGTGCCGAACGACAGCACCAGCGGCGAGATCATCATGAACAGCGGGGACAGGAAGATGTTCAGCACCGCGAAGTAGAACAGCATCGCGCGGAAGCCCCGGTTGCCCCAGGAGTGGCGGATTCCGCCCAGCATCTCGGCGAGCACGCTCTCGCGCCGCTTCCAGGCCATGGTCGCCGGGAAGCGGATCAGCGCGACGGTCAGCGTGGCGGCGACGTAGCTGGCCACGTCGATGACGAGGATCCCCTCCAACCCGATCGCCGCCATCAGCCCGACCGCGATCAGCGGCACGATGAGCTGTGCGGTGCCGGTGGCCATCTGGACGACGCCGTTGGCGTGCCCGAGGAACCGTTTCGGCACGAGCTGCGGGATCGCCGAGCCGTACGCGAGCCGTTGGAAGGTGAGCGCGACGGACAGGCAGACCAGCAGCGGATAGATGTGCCAGACCTGGAGGTTGCCGGTCCACAGCAGCAGTCCCAGCATGAGCTGGGTGCCGCCGGCGGCGGCGTCCCCTGCCATCATGACCTTGCGCCGGTCGAACCGGTCGACGATGGCGCCGGCCAGCGGGGCGACGAGCATGCCGGGCAGCAGGCCGAGCACGGAGAACAGCGCGAACCTGGCGAGCGACCCGGTGGTGAGATAGATCCACAGCGGGATGGCGAACTCGGTCAGCGCGGACCCGGTCATCGAGACGAGCTGCCCGGCCGCGACGACGAGGAAGCGCCGCATGCTGGGCGGCGGGCCGACGCGCACCCGCGTCTCCGCCGCGCCGTTCACGCCGTCCGCTCGGTCCTGCCCCGCGCCCGTGCCGCCCGTGCCGTCCAGGGCCGTTCCCGTCTCGGCCCCGGCCTCGGGGGACCTGCGCGAGACGCCCTCCAGCCACCAGGTGCGGGTGTCGTCCCGCTCCATCCCCTCCGTACGCCCGGAGGCGAGCTTGCGGTGGATGCCGGTGACGATCTCGGCCAGCTCCTCGTTGCGGTAGCGCAGGAAGAAGTGACCGGCCTCGTCGAGGACGACGCACGCCGTCTGTTCTGACAGGCAGTGCCACTCCTTGTAACGTTCCTGGTAGAACTCGGCCGCCGGGTCGCGTTCGCCGACCACGGCGATCACCGGCGCGCGCAGCGCCGGGCCGCCGCCCTCCTCGAAGATCTGCGTGAAGTAGCGCTCGGCGGCGCGGGTGCCTTCGCGGCGGTTGCGCACGATGAGCTTGATCTGTTCCCGGCCGAGCTCCTCCACGTCGAGCCCGGCCGCGGTCAGGGCGTTGACCCGCTGCTGGTCGCTGGTGAGGCGGTCGAAGAAGGCCCCGAGCCAGTTCAGGCCGCGGCCCGGCCGGGCGAAGGGGAACACGCCGCCGAGATACAGCGCGTCCACGGTGCGGCCGTCCGCCTCCAGCCTCCGGGCGATCTCGGAGGACAGCATGACGCCGAGGCCGCAGTGGCCGTACAGCACGAGCGAGCCGCCGTTCCTGTCCAGGATCTCGGAGATCTCGGCCACGCAGTCGACGACGACCTCGTCGAACGGCCGTGCCTCCTCCCCCAGCTCGTGGCCGGGCACGGCGACCGAATACAGCGCCCAGTCGTCCGGCAGCGCGTCGGCGAGCGGCTGGTAGACCACGGCGCTGCCCCCGCCGTACGGCACGCACACCAGGGTCGTGGCGGCGGCCCTGGCGGGGGTGAGCCGGTGCAGCAGCGACCGCGGCACGTCCCCCTCGGCGGTGAGCAGCCGGGCCAGCTCGCGGACGGTGCGGTGCTTGAACACGTCGAGCACCGTGATCCGCCGGTCCGGATGCGCCTTGCGCAGCCGGGCGATGACCCGCATCGCGAGCAGCGAGTGGCCGCCCAGGGCGAAGAAGTCGTCGAGCGCCCCCACGCGCTCGACGTCCAGCACCTCCGCCCAGACGCGGGCCACGTCCTCCTCGGGGCCGGGCGCCGGTGCGACGTATTCGGCCGCCGCGACGTCGGCCTCCGGCTCGGGCAGCCGCGAGCGGTCCACCTTGCCGTGCGACTTGAGCGGCAGCTCGTCGAGCCAGGCGTACCGCGAGGGGACCATGTACGCGGGCAGCCGGTCGGCCAGCCACGCGCGCACGTCCGCGGTCTCCGGCCGCGCGCCGTCGACGGCGGCGTTTCCGGCGGTGGGCACGAGGTAGGCGACGAGCTGCTCGCCGCGCGGCTCGACCACCGCCTGGGCGACGTCCGGGTGGTCGGCCAGCACCGACTCGACCTCGCCGAGCTCGACCCGGTAACCGCGGATCTTCACCTGGAGGTCGCGGCGGCCGAGGAACTCCAGGTCGCCGGCGTCGGTCCAGCGGCCGAGGTCGCCGGTGCGGTACATGCGCGACCCGGGCGGGCCGTACGGGTCGGGCAGGAACCGGTCGGCGGTCAGGCCCGGCCGGTTCAGGTAGCCGCGGGCCAGCCGGTCGCCGCCGAGGTAGATCTCCCCCGGCACTCCGGCCGGCACCGGGCGTAACCGCTCGTCCAGCACGTACGCCCGCGCCCCGGGCAGCGGCGAGCCGATCGGCAGGCTCACGCTCGCCTCGGCCGGGCCGTCGGGAGCGGGCAGCCGGGCGACGTCGTAGGTGGTCACGCCCACGGTGGCCTCGGTCGGCCCGTAGTGGTTGACGACCCGGCAGCGGCCCAGCGCCGCGAGCTCGGCCGCCCAGCCGCGCGGGGCCGCCTCGCCGCCAAGGAGCAGCAGCTTCCTCGGCAGCAGGTCGCCCGGCCCAGCGTCGGCGAGCAGCGCCGCCAGATGCGACGGCGTGATCTTGAGGTAGTCGATCCCGGTCCGCCGGAAGATCTCCGCCAGCTCGGGACCGGCGGTGCGCGAGGGCACCAGGTGCAGCGTGCCGCCGGTCATCAGGCACAGGTAGAAGACAGTGACGCCGAAGTCGAAGGCCAGCGACTGGAGCAACGCGAAGGACGAGCCGGGCTCCACGCCCAGCCGCTCGCGCACCCCGGCGAGATAGACCATGACCTCGTGGTGCTGCACCGCGACGCCCTTGGGCCGCCCGGTGGTGCCGGAGGTGTAGATCACGTACGCGAGGTCGCCCGGCGTCGCGGGCTCCCAGGGGTCGACGGGCTCCGGCGCCTCCTCGCCGAGGTGAACGGCGGTGACGTCGTCCGGCAGCCGGTCGCGCAGGTCCGGGCTGGTCACGACGATCGACGCCGCGGCGTCGGCCAGGACGAACTCGAGCCGGCCGCGCGGGTGCTCGGGGTCGAGCGGCAGGTAGGCCGCGCCCGCCTTGAGCACGCCGAGCACCGCGACCGCGAGCCCGGTCGACTGCTCCAGGCAGATCGCCACACGGTCGTCGCGCCCCACGCCGTGCCCGCGCAGCCGCCGGGCGAGCCGGTCGGCCGCCGCGTCCAGCTCCGCGTACGTGAGGGCGTCGCCGCCGCAGGCGACGGCGGTGGCGGACGGGGTGCGGGCCGCCTGTGCGGCGATCGCCTCGTGCAGCGACGAGGCCCCGCCGAACGCGTCCGCCGGGGGCGTCTCGGGCTCGGGGCCCGCCCCCGCGAACGCGAGCACGCGGTCGCACTCGGCCGCCGGGAGCAGCTCCAGGTCGGACACCCGGGCATGGGGATCGGCGACGATCGACCTGAGCAGGTGCTCGAAGCACTCCGCCATCCGCGCGATCGTGGCCGGGCGGAACAGCTCGGTGCGGTAGGTGATGCTGCCGTGGAGGCCGTCGCCCTGGTCCATCAGGTAGAGCGCGAGGTCGAACCGGCTGGCGGTCACCTCGAACGGGTAGGCCGACATGGTCAGGCCCTGGGTGCGCAGCGGTGCCGACCGGTAGTTCTGCAGCGCGAACATCACCTGGAACACCGGCGACCTGCTCACGTCGCGTTCGACGCCGAGCTCGCCGACCAGCCGGTCGAAGGGCAGCTCCTGGTGCGTGTAGGCGTCCAGCGCGGTCTCGCGCACCCGGCCGAGCAGCTCGGTGAAGGTCGGGTCGCCGGACAGGTCGGCCCGCATCGGCAGCGAGTTGATGAACAGCCCGACGACCCGCTCCAGCTCCGGCAGGTCGCGGCCCGACACGGGCGATCCCACCGCGAAGTCGTCCTGGCCGGAGTAGCGCGCGAGGAGCACCTGGAAGGCGGCGAGCAGCGTCATGTACAGCGTCGCGCCGTTGGCCCCGCCCAGCGCGGTGAGCGCGTCCGCCAGCTCGCGGTCGAGCGTGATGCCGTGGGCCGCCCCCGCGGACCCCTGCTCGGGCGGGCGCGGGAGGTCGGTGGGCAGTTCGAGCGGCGGCAGCCCGGCCAGCCGCTCCCGCCAGTAGCGGATGTCGTCCTCGTGGGTCCGTCCGCGTTCCCAGAGCGCGTAGTCGCCGTACTGCACCGGCGGGTCGGCGAGGCCGGCGTCGGCGCCGGTCCGGTACGCCTCGTGCAGGGCGAGCAGCTCCTCCAGCACGATGTCGCACGACCAGCCGTCGGTGACGGCGTGATGCATGGTCAGGAGCAGCACATGCTCGCGGGCGCCGAGCCGGACCAGGAGCAACCGCACCAGCGGGCCGGTCGCCAGGTCGAACGGCCGGGCCAGCTGCGCCTGGACCTCCTCCCGCGCGGCGGCGGGGTCGTCCGCCTCCGTCAGCCGCAGCTCCACGACGGGCTCGTCGTCCAGCACGATCTCGGGCGTCCCGTCGTCGGTGGTGACGAACCGGGTGCGCAGGCTCTCGTGGCGCCGGGCCACCTCGGCGAGCGCGCGCTCCAGAGCCTCGCCGTCGATCTCATCGCCGTCCAGCCGTACGGCGAAGGGGACGGTGTAGGCGGTGGTGCCCGGGGCGTACTGCTCCAGGAACCACAGGCGCTCCTGGGCGTGCGAAAGCGGCGGGGGGGTGCCTGCCGGGCGCGGCGGCACGGTGACCCTCGCGGCTTTCCCGGCCCTGAGCCGCTGCGCGAGCAGCGCCTGCTTCGCCGGTGAGAGACCGGTCCGGGTCACGACGCCGGCACCTCTGTTGAATTTTTAATTAAGAACATGGCATTCCTCTATGCGCTCTGCGCTTCGGCACGCCGGCGATTCGTTGCGAAGACGCGGACCAACGACCCGGCGGCGGAATCACCGCCGGAAGCTTCCATACTGGTGCCTGGCGCGGCGCGGAATCCACTGCCGCTCGCGCCTTAACCCCCATTTTCGGACGCGGTAGTGGGAACGCTCCCACGGCAGTGGAGGCTAGGGATCACGGCTTTCGTTCGTCAAGTGTCATGGAAGTTTCTGTCCGTTATTAGCCCCAAGACGGTGAATGTGAGGATATTGCCGCAGATCACGGACAATGCGGTCGTAATCTCCCAAAATTGCTGTTCGGCCAGGGATTGACATGGACCCTTACCGCACCTACCCTCCGTGGGAGCGCTCCCAGACAGGGTGATCCCGTTACTCCTGTCGAAAGGGTGCTGGCGCTCCTGTCAACGGATGCCGCTGCTCCTGTGCTGGATGCCGTGGTGCTCCTGTCCCTGGCAACGGGGCCCGGCGTCGAGCGCACCCCTCGACCAGAGACGCACCAGGAGCGGACCACCTGTGATCGTCACCGCCGCACCGTCCCGGAGCCCGGGGCATGCCCTGAACGACGGGGACCTCCGCTCACTCCTGCTCATCCGGCACTTCGAACGCGCCCTGCTCCGCCTGTTCGAGCAGGGCGTGCTGAGCGGCACCACCCACACCTGCCTCGGGCAGGAGTACATCCCGGTCACGGTGTCGTCCCTGCTCCGCGACGACGACTTCGTCTTCAGCAACCACCGGGGGCACGGCCACTTCCTCGCCCGCCACCCCGACCCGTACGGCCTGCTCGCAGAGATCATGGGGCGGGATGGCGCGCTGTGCGGGGGCGTCGGCGGCAGCCAGCACATCTACCACCAGCGGTTCCTTTCGACCGGAGTGCAGGGCGAGAGCCTGCCCGTGGCGACCGGGGTGGCGCTCAAACTGGCCGGAACGGGCGCGCTCGCCTGCGCGTACATCGGAGACGGCACCTGGGGCGAGGGCGCCGTCTACGAAGCGCTGAACATGGCGTCCCTCTGGCGGGTGCCGCTGCTCGTCGTGGTCGAGCACAACGGCATCGCCCAGTCGACCCCCACGTCCGCGCAGATGGCCGGCACGATCGCCGCCCGGGCGGCGGCCTTCGGAGTGCGGCACCACCACATCACCGGCACCGACGTCGGCGAGATCAGGCAGGCGCTCGCGCCGCTGGTCGACGCCGTACGGACCGAGCCGTCCCCGCTGGTGGTCGAGTTCGCCACCCACCGCCTCGGACCGCACAGCAAGGGCGACGACACCCGCCCGCCGGAGGAGATCCGCCGGGCCCGCGAGTCCGACTGGTACGACCGGTACGCCGAGGCCGATCCCGAGCGGTTCGCCCGGATCGACGCCGAGCAGCGGGAGCTCGTCGAACGCGTGGTCGCCGAGGTCTCCGCCCGGCCCCACGCCCGGCCGGGGGGAGCGGCGTGACCAGGGTCTCCGAGCACCTCAACCAGGCGCTGCACGACCTCATGGAGTCCGACCCCTCGGTCCACCTGCTCGGCGAGGACGTCAGCGACCCGTACGGCGGCGCGTTCAAGGTGACCCGCGGGCTGTCCGGCCGGTTCGGCTCCCGGGTGAGGTCCACGCCGCTGAGCGAGGGCGCGATCGCCGGGGTCGGGGCCGGGCTGGCCCTGGCCGGCGACAAGGCCATCGTCGAGATCATGTTCGCCGACTTCGTGGCGCTGGCGTTCGACCAGATCACGAACTTCGCCGCCAAGTCCACCTCCATGTACGGCAGGCCGGTGCCGATCCCGCTCGTGGTGCGCTGCCCCACGGGCGGCAACCGCGGCTACGGCCCGACCCACAGCCAGAACCCGCAGAAGCACTTCATCGGCGTGCCGGGGCTGTCGCTGTTCGAGATGACGCCGTTCCACGACGCGGGCGAGCTGTTCGCCCGGATGTTCGGCCTGGGGCGGCCCTGCCTGTTCTTCGAGGACAAGGTGCTCTACACGCGGCAGATGCACCAGGTGGACGACCTGTTCACCGTCGAGCTGGTGGACGACGTGGCGCGGGTGCGCGTCGACGGCGCCGGCCGGCCCGACTGCACGCTGGTCACCCACGGCGGGCTCGTCCACCGGACGCTCGACGCCATGCGGGCGCTCCTCCTGGAGGACGACCTGGTCTGCGAGCTGCTGGTGCCCGCCCAGCTCTATCCCGTGCCGCGGCTGCCGGGGCTTGAGGACGCGCCGCACGTCTGCGTCGTGGACGACGGCACCGAGGGCGGCTCCTGGGCGTCCGAGGTGGCCACGGCGCTCTATCCGCGCCTGTGGGGCCGCCTCGGGGGCCCGATCACGCTGGTCAACTCGGCGGACGGGGTGATCCCCGCCGCCCCCCATCTGGAACGTGAGGTGCTCGTGCAGTCCGACAGCATCAGGGCCGCGGTGAGGGAGGCGCTGTCGTGACCGACTTCCGGGTGCCCAAGCTCAACAACAACGACACGTCGTACGTGCTGGTCGAGTGGCTGGCCGAGGACGGGCAGACGGTGCGCGACGGCGATCCGATCGTGCTGCTCGAGACGTCGAAGGCGACCGAGGAGGTCGAGGCCCCGTCGGACGGCGTCCTGCGGCGGCTGCTCGCCGAGGGGGCCGAGTGCGAGCCCGGGCAGGTGATCGCCCGCCTGCTCGCGAGCGCGGACGAGGACGCCGGGGAGACCACGGCCGGGCCCGCCCGGCAGGCCGCGGGGAAGGCCGCTCAGCAGGCCGCGGACGGAAACCCGGGCGGGCCGCAGACCGCGGCGCCGCCCGGCGACGTCTCCGGGGTGATCGTCACGGCGCCCGCGCGCGAACTCATCGAGGCGCACGGCGTCGCCATGGATCGGGTGTACGCCCTCGGCCGCAAGGTCATCAGGCGGACCGACGTCGAGGAGCTGCTCGCCGCGCAGGAGCCCTCCCCCGCCGCCGCGGACGCCGCCCAGGCAGGGGACGCCCAGGCGGCGGACGCCCAGGCAAGGGACGTCCTGGCGGCGGACGCCCAGGCAGGGGACGTCCTGGCGGATGACGACGACGCGCAGTGGATCACGCTGTCGCGGGCGCAGCAGCGGACGGCCGAGGTCGTCGAACGGTCCCGGCGCGAGATCCCGGCGGCCTTCACGGCGATGAACGTGGACGTGACCGAGGTCCTGTCGCTCGCCCGCGACCTCACCCGCCGGCTGCGCACGCTGGTCGGGCTGCCCGAGATGGTGGTGAAGGCGACCGGCGGGCTGCTCGACCGCTTCCCGATGTTCTTCGCGGCGCCCGGCCCCGGCCCCCGGGCGAGAAGGGCCGCCACCGCCGACGTGGGCGTGACGGTCGACGTGGGCCGGGGGTTGTTCATCCCGGTCGTCCGCGACGCGGGCAACCGGCCGCTGTCCGAGATCGCCGGTGACCTGGTCGGCTTCCGCAAGACGGCGCTCACCGGGTCGTTCCGGGAACGCGACCTCCAGGGAGGCGCCATCACGCTCACGTTGCACACGCACGACGGCATCGTGTTCGCCGTCCCGATCGTCTTCCCCGGCCAGACGTGCGCGCTGTCGCTGACGGCACCGCGTCCGGAGGTCGTCCAGGACGGTCCGGGCTTCGCCGTACGCAAGACCGCCACAGTTGGCCTCGCATACGACCACCGTTACATCAACGGTCGCGATGCCGCGGAGTTCCTCGGGGAGCTCCGCACGGCGCTCGAATCACCCGCGCGTTTCCTCACCGAGAATGGATGAAGCCATGAACTCACCCGCACGGTTTCCGGCCGACTTCGTCTGGGGCGCGTCCACCGCGGCTTACCAGATCGAGGGCGCGACCACGGAGGACGGCCGCGGGCCATCGGTGTGGGACACGTTCTGCGCGGTCCCCGGCAACGTACGCGACGGCGACAGCGGAGAGCACGCCGCCGACCACTACCACCGCTACAACGAGGACCTCGACCTGATCGCCGATCTGGGCCTGGGCAGCTACCGCTTCTCCATCGCCTGGCCGCGGATCCAGCCGACCGGCTCGGGCAAGCCCAACCAGAAGGGCCTCGACTTCTACCGCCGGCTCGTGGACGGGCTGGCAGAACGCGGCGTCCGGCCGATGGCCACGCTCTTCCACTGGGACCTGCCGCAGGAGCTGCAGGACCGAGGGGGCTGGGAGAACCGGGACACGGCCGAGCGCTTCGCCGAGTATGCCGAGATCTGCTTCGACGCCCTGGAGATCAGGGACTGGCTGACGATCAACGAGCCCAAGACCGTGGTCGACTGCGGATACCGCTTCGGCACCCACGCGCCGGGCGTGAAGGACGACGCGCGCGCGTTCGTCGCCTGCCACCACCTGCTGCTCGCCCACGGCCTCGCCTCGCGGGTGCTGCACGAGCGGCACCCCGGACGCCGCATCGGCCCGGCGCTCAACCTGCACCCGACCTACCCGGCCGACGACACGCCGGAGGCGCGCGAGGCGGCGCACCACCAGGACGGGCTGGAGAACCGGCTCTACCTCGACCCGATCTTCAAGGGCCGCTACCCCGAGGACACGCTGCGCTGGATCTCCGAGCGCGGCCCGATGGCCGACCACATCCTCGACGGCGACCTCGGCGTCATCAGCGAGCCCATCGACGTCCTCGGCGTGCAGTACTACACGCCGGTCTTCGTGGACGGCAAGGGCGAACGTGTCTTCCTGCACGAGCGGGCCCAGGCCGAGTGGCTGGAGATCTACCCCGAGGGCCTGCACGACATCCTCGTCCGGGTGCACCGGGACTACCCGGGCGTGCCGATGGTCATCACCGAGAACGGCCTGGCCACGGTGGACGGGGTCGACGCCGACGGCCGGGTCCGCGACGACCGGCGGATCGCCTACCTGCGCGCCCACCTGAGCGCGATGCACCGCGCCATGGAGGCCGGCGCGCAGGTCGAGGGCTACCACGTGTGGTCGCTGCTGGACAACTTCGAGTGGGCCGAGGGGTACAGCCAGCGGTTCGGCATCGTATACGTGGACTACGCGACGCAGCAGCGTACGCCCAAGGACAGCGCGCTCTGGTACCGCGACGTGGTGAAGAGCGGCGAGCTGCGCTGACCCCCGCGCCGGGCCCGCGACGAGCCCGCGACGACCCGGCGAACAGCATGGAGCGACACCACCCGACCAACACGACCCGATGAACAGCACCCGATAACACGCTCGGCGAGCACGCCGGCCCGATGAGCGAAGCGGTTTCCCCCGCCCACTCGGGCCGGCATGCCCCGCGCCCGGCTTCCGGGGCCCTGTGCCGAGCGCGCAGTGCCGAGCGCCCGGCTTCCGGGGCCCTGTGCCGAGCGCGCAGTGCCGAGCGCGCAGTGCCGGGAGGCACCGTGCCGCCGGGCCCCTTGCTGCCACGCCCTGTCCGGGGCCCTGTCCAGAGGCCCGGCCGGCACCGCCTCCTGTGCCCTCCTGTCTCCGGGATGCTTTTCCGGGACACCGGCCTCCGGGACCCGTCGCGCGGCGGTGCGATGACGGCTGCCCGGAACCGCTGAAACTTTCAGCACGCGGTGGTGGGCGCTCGCCCATGCACGTGCACGCAAGTGCCGCTGTGCGGCAAATCAGTGCACTTATACCGATCTACGCGATAATCCCGCGAATAAGTTGACGCGTCCGCCGAAAAGACTTAGCTTTACCCGAAGTGGGAGCGCTCCCACAATCCTCCCACCCCGCTTGGATCAAGGGCGATGAGCTGGGATAAAGTCCCTGCATACCGTCAGATGACCAGCTTCTTGACGTCGCGTCAGCGAGAGGACTCCCCCGTGCCCGATTACACGATTGCCGGCGGCGGATACCAGGCCACGATCAGCGAGCGGGGCGGCGCGCTCCGGGTGCTGCGCCACGAGGGCCGCGGACTGTTGACGAGCTGGCCGGAAGGCGGGCCGGTCCCCTACTACAGCGGCACCATCCTGGCGCCATGGCCCAACCGGGTGGTCGGCGGCACGTACGTCTTCGAGGGGCAGCGCCGCCACCTGCCGGTCAACGAGCCCGACCGCGGCCACGCCCTGCACGGCCTCGTCTCCGGCGTCGACTGGAAGTGCGCGGAGCTGCTGTCGGTGGAGGACCACCACGGCCACGTACGGCTGACGCACGTCGTGGAGCCCACCGAGGGCTACCCGCACAGGATCTCCCTCGAGGTGCGCCACTCGGTGTCCGCCGAGGGCCTGTCGACCACGCTGACGGCGCAGAACGTGGGCGAGACGGCGGCGCCGTACGGCTGCGGGCCGCACCCGTGGCTGCTGGCCGGGCCCGACGTCACCGCCTACGAGCTCGGCCTGCCGGCCGGGCGGGTGCTGCTCACCGACGACCTGCTCGCCCCCACCGACCTGGTGGAGGTCGAGGGAACGCCCTACGACTTCAGGACGCCGCGCGTGATCGGGGACACCGCCGTCGACCACGCCTTCACGGGCGTGACGGAGGGACGCGTACGCGTGCTGGGGCCGGAGGGCGGGGTTGAGCTCACCTGGGACCCCGCGGTGCTGCCGTGGGTCCAGATCTGCACCGGCACGGGGCTGGGCCACCAGGGGCTGGCCGTGGAGCCGATGACCTGCCCGCCCGACGCGTTCAACTCGGGCACCGACCTGATCGTTTTGCAGCCGGGGGACAAGCACGAGGCCACGTGGGCCATCGCGGTCACCACTGCGTCATTGGAAGGCTGAATGGACAGCAGGACGAAGAGGCGGTTGTCCCCCGCCCGGCTCGACGAGGTCACCCGCGACGCGCTCGGCTGCGGGGTGACCTCGTCGGAGGAGCTCACCGACGGCTTCGCGAACGCCGTCTGGCGGCTCGGCCTCGACGACGGACGTCAGGTGGTGCTCAAGGTGGGGCCGCCGCCCGACCTGCGGCTGCTGGCCTACGAGCGCCACCTGCTGCGCACCGAGGCGATGGTCTACCACCTCGCCCAGCCCGCCGGGCTGCCGATGGCCGCCCTGCTCAAGGCGTCGTTCGACGACCCGCTGCTGGGCGGCGACTACCTCATCCTGTCCGCGCTCGACGGGGTGCCGTGGAACCGGACGACGCTCAGCCCCGCGGAGGAGGGCGCGCTCCGGTTCGAGCTGGGCCGCCACCTCGCCCGCCTGCACTCCATCCCGGGCACGGGCGTCTTCGGCTACCCGTACGCCGGGCTGACCGGCCGGACCTGGCGGGAGGCGTTCCTCATCATGGTCGGCGCCCTGCTGGACGACGCGGTCTACTACAACACCCCGCTCCCCGCCACGATCGTGGAGATCGTCGGGCTCGTCCACATGAACGCGCACGTCCTCGACCAGGTCACCACGCCGTCGCTGGTGCACTTCGACATGTGGCCGGGCAACGTGTTCCTGGACGGCGACAACCGCGTGCAGGCGCTCATCGACCACGAGAGGGCGTTCTGGGGCGACCCGCTCGCCGACTTCGTCACTCCGACGATCTTCGACGAGCTGCGCGAGGACGACCCGATGCTCATGGGTTACCGGCAGGAGGCCGGCCCCGTGCGGCTGGACCAGGCCGCGCGCGTACGGATCGCCCTCTATCGGGTCTACCTCTACCTGATCATGCTGGTGGAGGACGGCCCCCGGCAGTATCCCGAGGAGTCCTACGCCCGCATCAGGGACATCACCACGCGGTCACTGGCCGCCTGCCTCGACCTGCTGCGCGCGGGGGCGAGGAACCACGCGCACGTCTGAGGTCACGCCTCCAGCGTGAGGGACTGCGAGCCGCACCCGTTGCCGGTGTGCGGCTCGGAGTCGCCGGTCGCCGCGAGGGCCGCGGGCGCCCCTACGGTCAGCGAGGCCACGAGGGACAGGACCATCGTCCCGGCCGCGACGCGGGGCAGGTGACTCACACGAGCACTCACAGCGGACTCCATAAAGGCCGACTCCATTGATCACAAAATAGCGGTCCCGCACGCGCTCCGGTAGGCCCACATCTGGCGGCCCGGCCCCCCGCGTGAGACAATTTCAGCGGGTGATGAATTATGGAGACGACATGTGTGATCGCGGGCGGCGGGCCCGCGGGGGCCATGCTCGCACTGCTCCTGGCACGCGCGGGCGTCGATGTCACTCTGCTGGAGAAGCACGCGGACTTCCTGCGCGACTTCCGCGGTGACACCATCCATCCCTCGACCCTCCAGATCCTGGACGAGATCGGCCTGGGCGAGGCGTTCCACCGGCTGCCGCACCGCAAGGCGCACACGCTGTCCATGCGGACCGACGACGGCGAGGTGCCCATCGCCGACCTGCGGCGCCTGCCGGGGAAGTACCAGTACATCGCCTTCGTCCCACAGTGGGACTTCCTCGACCTCCTCACCCGCGAGGCGGCCGCCTATCCCAACTTCCACCTCCTGATGAACGCCAAGGTCGTCGACCTCGTACGGCACGACGGCGCGGTCCGCGGGGTCCGCTACCGCGACGAGCGGGGCGAGGAGCACGAGATCAGGGCCGTGCTCACCGTCGCCGCCGACGGCCGGCACTCCGACGTGCGCCGGGCGGCCGGGCTGGCGCCCAAGCGTTTCGGCGCCCCGATGGACGTCGTGTGGTTCCGGCTGCCGCGGGCGGAGGGCGATCCCGAGCAGCCGTTCCTGCGGGCGTCCGCCGGACGGCTCATGGTCGCGATCAACAGGGAGACCTACTGGCAGCTCGCCTACATCATCCCCAAGGGCGGCTTCGCCGCGCTGGAGGCGAAGGGCGTCGGCGAGCTGCGCCGCGAGGTGGGACGGCTGCTGCCCTTCCTCGGCGGCAGGACCGGCGAGCTGCACGGCTTCGACCAGACCGGTGTGCTGAGCGTCGAGGTGAACCGGCTCACCCGCTGGCACCTGCCCGGGCTGCTGCTGATCGGCGACGCGGCCCACGCGATGTCGCCGGTCTTCGGCGTCGGGATCAACCTCGCCGTGGCGGACGCCGTCGCCGCCGCCAACGTCGTCGGGCCCGCCCTGCTGCGCGGCCGGGTGCCCGCCGCCGTGCTCGCCAGGGTCCAGCGCCGCAGGAAGGTGCCCACGATCGTCGTGCAGACCGCGCAGCGGGTGGTGCAGGACCGCCTCATCCGGCCGGCGCTCGCCGGTCCCGTGGGGCGGATCCCGGCTCTCACCCGCGTGCCGGCGGTGCGCTCGCTGGTGCCGCGGTTCATCGGTCTCGGCGTCCTGCCCGAGCACGTACGTCTTCCGCTGCGAGAAAAAAGATCTCAGCAAATGGACAGGACGGGGCCCGCACAGGACCGGGTGCAATAACCTTGGTTCCCGTGAGCGCAACGAACCTCGACCCCGTGAGCGGCCCTGCCCTGGACGCCTGGCGTGATCTTCCCGCGGCCCAGCAGCCGGACTGGCCGGACCGCGGTGAGCTGGACAAGGTCGTAGCGGAGCTGGCGTCCCTGCCCCCGCTCGTGTTCGCCGGCGAGTGCGACCAGCTCAAGGAGAGCATGGCCGCCGTGGCGCGCGGGGAGGCGTTCGTCCTGCAGGGCGGCGACTGCGCCGAGACCTTCGCGGGCGCGACGGCCGAGAACGTGCGCAACAAGCTCAAGACCCTGCTGCAGATGGCGATCGTGCTGACCTACGCCGGCCGCGTGCCGGTCGTCAAGATCGGCAGGCTCGCCGGGCAGTTCGCCAAGCCGCGCTCCAAGCCCACGGAGATCCGCGACGGCCTGGAGCTGCCGGCCTACCGGGGCGACATGGTCAACGGCTTCGACTTCACCGCCGAGGCCCGCCGTCCCGACCCCAACCGGCTGCTGCGCGCCTACCACTCCTCCGCCGTCACGCTGAACCTCGCGCGGGCCTTCACCAAGGGCGGCTACGCCGACCTGCGCCAGGTCCACGCGTGGAACCAGGACTTCGTGGCGGAGTCCCCGGCGGGGCGGCGCTACGAGCAGCTCGCCCGGGAGATCGACCAGGCGCTCTCGTTCATGCGGGCCTGCGGGGCCGACCCGGAGGAGTTCCACACCGTGGAGTTCTACTCCTCCCACGAGGCCCTGATCCTCGACTACGACCGGGCGCTCACCCGGATCGACTCGCGCACCGGCCTGCCGTACGACGTGTCGGCGCACATGGTGTGGATCGGCGAGCGCACCCGCCAGCTCGACGGGGCGCACGTCGAGTTCTTCAGCCGCATCCGCAACCCGATCGGCGTGAAGCTCGGCCCGACGACCACGCCCGAAGAGGCCATCGCGCTGATCGACAAGCTCAACCCCGACAACGAGCCCGGGCGGCTCACCTTCATCACCCGGATGGGGGCGGGCAAGGTCCGCGACGCGCTGCCGACGCTGGTGGAGAAGGTCAACGCGAGCGGCGCGACCGTGGCGTGGGTGTGCGACCCGATGCACGGCAACACCTTCGAGGCGCCGAGCGGGCACAAGACCCGCCGCCTCGACGACGTGCTCGACGAGGTCGCGGGCTTCTTCGAGGTGCATCACGCGCTCGGCACCCACCCCGGCGGCATCCACATCGAGTTCACCGGCGACGACGTCACCGAGTGCGTGGGCGGCGGGCACGCGATCGTGGAGGAGGACCTGGCGCTGCGCTACGAGACCGCCTGCGACCCCCGCCTCAACCGCGGCCAGTCGCTCGACCTCGCCTTCCGCGTCGCGGAGCTCTACCGGTCGAGCTGACCGGCACCGGCACAGGACCGCTGAACCCGCCGTCGCCCTCCGATCGCTCGGACGGGGTGACGGCGGTTTCCGTTTCCGGGGGCGCGGCCCGCTGCCTCAGGAGTTCTTGGCCTCCGCCTCGATCTGGGCGCGGATGGCGTCCATGTCGAGCGCGCGGAGCTGGCTGATCAGGTCCTCCAGCGCGGGCGCGGGAAGGGCGCCCGGCTGGGCGAACACCACGATGCCATCGCGGATCGCCATGATCGTCGGAATCGCGGTGATCTCGAAGCCCTCCGACAGGCCCGGCTGCGCCTCCGTGTCGATCTTGCCGAAGGTGATGTCCGTGTGCTCCTCGGACGCCTTCTCGAAGATCGGCGCGAACGACCGGCAGGGGCCGCACCAGGACGCCCAGAAATCGAGCAGTACGATGCCATTGTCGGCGATGTCGTTGAAGTTCTTCTCAGTTACCTCGATGGTCGCCACGGGCGACTCCTTTCGCTCGGTCTTCAGCGGGCATAACCAGCCGGTCGATCCCAGCATTCCATTTCGCGATGAGCCTCGTGTGATTGGGCAGCAGACCTCCTTGACGTAGAAGGAGCACGCCGATGACGACTCACGCCGTACGGCCGACCGACCTGACGGGACAGAAGGGCCCCGGCGCCCTGCTCGTCTCGTGGCTGTCGAGCACGGACCACAAGGTGATCGGCAATCTCTACATGATCACCGCGTTCTTCTTCTTCCTGGTCGGCGGCCTGGAAGCCATGGTCATCCGCGCGGAGCTGTTCGAACCGGGCATGCAGTTCGTCACGCTGCAGCAATACAACATGCTGTTCACGCTGCACGGCAGCGTCATGCTGCTGCTGTTCGCGACGCCGTTGTTCGCCGGGTTCGCCAACGCGGTGATGCCCCTGCAGATCGGCGCGCCCGACGTGGCCTTCCCCCGGCTCAACATGGTCAGCTACTGGATGTTCCTGTTCGGCGGCCTGATGGTGCTGGCGTCGTCGCTCACGGGCGGCGCGCCGACGTTCGGCTGGACGGCCTACACGCCGCTGTCGTCCGCGTCGTTCACCCCGCAGCTCGGCGGGGACCTGTGGATCATGGGGCTGGCGCTGTCGGGCCTCGGGACGATCCTCGGCTCGGTCAACTTCATCACGACGATCATGTGCATGCGCGCCCCGGGCATGACGATGTTCCGGATGCCGATCTTCACGTGGAACGTGTTCTTCACCTCGATCCTCGTGCTGCTGGCCTTCCCGGTGCTCGCCGCCGCGCTGCTGGCGCTGGAGATCGACCGCAAGCTCGGCTCGCACATCTACGACCCCGCGAGCGGCGGCCCGATGCTGTGGCAGCACCTGTTCTGGTTCTTCGGCCACCCGGAGGTCTACATCATCGCGCTGCCGTTCTTCGGCATCGTCACCGAGGTGATCCCGGTCTTCAGCCGCAAGCCGCTGTTCGGGTACGTCGGGATGGTCGGCGCGACGATCGCGATCACCGCGCTGTCGGTCACCGTGTGGGCGCACCACATGTTCGCCACCGGCCAGGTGCTGCTGCCGTTCTTCTCGCTGATGACGTTCCTGATCGCCGTGCCCACCGGGGTGAAGTTCTTCAACTGGACGGGCACGATGTGGCGGGGCCATCTCACGTTCGAGACGCCCATGCTGTGGTCGGTGGGCTTCCTCGTGACGTTCCTGCTCGGCGGGCTGACCGGGGTGATCCTGGCGTCGCCGCCGCTGGACTTCCACGTGACCGACACCTACTTCGTGGTCGCCCACTTCCACTACGTGGTGTTCGGCACGGTGGTGTTCGCCATGTTCTCCGGCTTCTACTTCTGGTGGCCGAAGCTGACCGGGAAGATGCTGAACGAGCCGCTCGGGAAGATCCACTTCTGGATGCTGTTCATCGGGTTCCATCTGACGTTCCTCATCCAGCACTGGCTCGGCGCGCAGGGCATGCCGCGGCGGTACGGCGACTACGCGGCCAGTGACGGCTTCACCTGGATGCACCAGGTGTCGAGCCTCGGCGCGTTCCTGCTCGGCCTGTCCACCCTGCCGTTCCTCTACAACATCTGGTGGACCGTACGGCACGGCGAGAAGGTGACGGTGAACGACCCGTGGGGGCATGCCAACTCGCTGGAGTGGGCGACGTCCTGCCCGCCGCCGCGCCACAACTTCCTGTCGATGCCGTCGATCCGCTCCGAGCGGCCCGCCTTCGACCTGCGCTATCCGCGTCTCGGCGGCAAGCCGGGCGAGCCGCCCCAGACCAAGCGGGACATCGTCGATCCCGACGCCTGACGAACGGAAAGGGGCCCCCGGCGACGGGGGCCCCTTCGCGTGCCGGTCGTCAGGGCTTGCCGCCGGGCAGCTCCAGCCCGATCAGCAACGGGTCGTGATCGGAGGAGCGGAACGCGTCGGGCCGGTAGAGGCTCGGCGGGTTGAACTCCAGGTTGTAGTCGAGGATGCGCGACTCGTCGGAGTTGACGTGCCAGATCGTCGCCCCGGTCACCCGCTTGGTCAGCTGCTTGCCGGCCATGGCGTGGTCGAGCTCGCCCGACAGCCCGCCGAACAGGTAGCTGTAGCGCTGGTCCTCGGGCACGAACCGCTTGGACAGGCTGGTCAGGCCGCCCTTCTCCAGGATGTGGATCGGGTCCTCCTCGCCGTAGGCGTTGAGGTCGCCGATCACCAGCGGGTTCGGCAGGTCCATCGAGCCGATGAGGCCGAGCACGGCCTTGGCCTGCCGTACGCGCTCGGCGTTGTAGCAGCCCTGGCCGTCGCCCTGGTCCGTGTCGCCGCTGGGGGCCTCCGCGTCACAGCCCTTGGACTTGAAGTGGTTGACGAGCAGCGTGAACGGCTGGCCGCCGCCCACCCGGCGGAAGGTCTGGATCAGCGGCGGCCGCCGGAAGACGGGGTCGGCCGACGACCGCGTCGCCCCGACTGGGGTCACCTTGGCCGGCTTGTAGATCGCGGCGACGTGGATCGCGTCGGTGCCCGGGTAGGGGTGGGTCAGCGCGGCGTACGTGCCCGCGCCCACCTCCGCGTTCAGTGCGGCGACCAGCGCGTCGACGGCGGTCTGACCGTTGTTCTCGACCTCCATGAGCCCGACGACGTCGGCGTTCAGGCCCTTGAGCGTGGCGACGATCTTCTTGAGCTGCCGCTGCTGCTCCTCGGCCGTGTTGGCGCCGCGCGAGCCGAGCGTCGTGAACCAGTTGAGCGTGTTGAGGCTCGCGACGCGGACGTTCCCGCCGACCGGCGCGGGCGCGGGCATGCGGGGGTTGGTCCGCTGGAAGGTGATCGGCTTGGTCGGCTCCAGCCGGTAGGCCCCGAAGCCGTAGCTCAGCACGCCGGTGATCCCCTTCGCGGTGTCGCCCAGCCGGACGACCTCCGGGCTCGTGTAGGGGATCGTCGCCGGGTTCTCGGTGTTCGAGCCGTCGTCGACGAGCAGCGTCCTGCGGGCGTCCAGCGCGGGGTCCACGCCCTTGCGGTCGGTCGGCTGGAACAGCCTGCCGCCCGCCGCGACCGTCACCTCGCCGTATCGGCCGAGGTTGTAGTGGTCGGTCACGGTCAGCGCCTCGGGGAAGGTCACGAGCACGTTCTCGTACGGCTCGAAGGTGTCGTCGCCGGCCCGCGGCAGGTCGTAGGCCTTCGGCGTGATCGTGCCGGTGCCGCAGACGTCCACCGCCGTGACCGGGGACAGCTCGGTGAGCCCGTTGAACTCGGTGACCCGGCCGGTGACGAGCACCCGGTCGCCGACCTTCACGTCCTTCAGGGTGTCCCGCGCGAACGCGAACAGGCCGTCGGAGGTGGCCGGGTCGGCGTCCGGCGTCGGGTCCTGGAAGTAGAAGCCGCTCTGCTGACCGGTCGTCTGGAAGTCGCCGGTCACGATTCCCTCGACGCGGACGGTCTGCCCGGCGAGCGGGGAGGCGTCGCCGCTGCCCTGGACCTCGGCGATCTGCCGGTTCGCCGGCACGTCGCACGGATCGCCGGTGGGCGTGGGCGACGGGGAGGGCGACGGCGACGGCGAGGCGGAGGGGCCGGCGGAGGGGGTCGCGGACGGCGACGGGGAGACGCCGCCGCACGGAGCGGGCGGCGTCGCCGTGTTGCGCGGCGCGGGCGTGCCCGCGGTGAAGTCGGCGGCGTTGTCGTCGGTGTCCGCGCAGCCGCCGCCGGCGCGCACGGCGGCGGTGGAGTTGCTCAGGCCCGGGGCCGCCGCCGAGCCCTCGAAGTAGTTGGCCGTGCCGTACCCGACGAGGTCGGCGATCTGCGCGGTCTGCTCGGGGGTGCACGGTGAGGAGCCGCCGTTGCAGGCGAGGCCGGTGGTCGAGCGGACCAGCGCGACCTTGCCGGCCGTGGCGCTCAGGCTCAGCGTGCCGACGGTGTCGGGGGACGGCAGGGGGCCGCTCGGCGTCGTTCCGGCGGAGAGCTGGATCAGGTGATACTGCCCGGGGGCGAGCGAGCCCGACAGGTTCTGCTTCTGGGAGCCGAACTGGCCGGTCCCGGTGGCACTCGTGTACTGGAGGGACCAGCCGTCCAGCGAGATCTCGGCGGTGCCGCGGTTGAACAGCTCGACGTAGTCGTTGGTGTAGGGGGCGCCGGAGTTGCCGCCGCCTCCGTACACCTGACTGATCACCACGTCGCCCGGCTCGGCCGAGGCTGGCGACGTCGACGCGACCGTGACTCCGGCGGTCAGGAGGCCTGCGGCCGCGAACGCGGCGACCGCGCGAGCGGCGCGGCCGACACCGCGTCTCGAGTCGCGGCCACCGAGGTGGTCATCGGGGCAGGCCCGGGATAGAGCACGCATGCCCCGGACTTTAGGGGGAGATCACCTCGACACCAGGACCAAAAAGTGTCTTTATCACAAACTTGTATGAATTTGCCGATTAGCAGACGTCGCAACCGTAGGGCTGCTGCCCTTGCGCGGCGCGATCCGGGATGGATCGGTCCTCACGCGGCCGCCGCGCTTCAGCAGTGGACGACGGCGACCGGGCAGGTGACCGCGTCGATCAGCGGCCGGGTGACCGACCCGAGCCTGCCGAGCACTCCACGGGCGCGGGTCGCGCCGACGACCAGCATGGTCGCGCCGGGTGAGGCGCCGGCCAGCACGTCGAGCACGGGCCCCTCGACCGGCCTGAGCAGCGTGCGCACCTCGGGATATCGCGCGCGCCAGGGCTTCACGGCGGCCTCCAGCGCCTCGACGGCCTCCCTGCCGGGGACGTCGGACATCACCATGGGCGCCATGCCCGCGCTCCAGGCCGCGGCCGGGTAGCGCCAGGCGTGCACCGCGATCAGCTCCAGCCCGCGCAGGGCGGCCTCGTGGTAGGCGAAGGCGAGGACGTGGTCGTCGCCGCCGCCGACGCCCACGACGATCGGGCCGGGGTGCCTGCGATGCGGCAGCGGCCCCCGGCCGCGCACCACGATCACCGGGCACAGGGCGTGCGTCGCGACGTGCCCCGCGACCGACCCCATCACGCGCCGGGCCACGCCGCTCAGGCCGCGCGATCCCACGACGACGAGGTCGGCCGTCTCCGACAGCGCGACGAGCCGGTCGGAGGCCGGCCCCTCGAACAGGTCCTCCCGCACGCGGACGCCGCTCGTGCACTGCCGGGCGCACTCCGCGCCGTGCCACAGCACGTGCTCGGCCGCGTGCTGCAGCGACCGGCGCGCCTCCTCGTCGTCCGTGCCGTACGGCGACTGCCAGGCATGGCAGACGGTGATCGCCGAGCCGCGGAACTCGGCCTCGTCCATCGCCCAGTCGAGCGCCTGCATGGCGAAGTCGGAGCCGTCGTACCCGACGACGATGCCCGGGGCGTCGACCGGGCTGCTGGGGTCCATACGCTCAGAGTCCGCCCGTGCCGTGCGCTCCGGCAGGGCGGAAAGTCCCGATACCGGGAGGACGTCCGGCCCCCGGCATCAGACAGGGGTCAGGACCGGCTTCCGGCGAGCACCCCGGGACGGCGGTCGTGCTCCATTCCGGGCAGCACGACGACGACCGGGCACCTGGCCCGCAGCAGGCAGGCGGAGACGACCGGGTTGAGCACGGGGTAGGGCTCCGACTCGGCCTCGTGCGCGCCCAGCACCAGCAGGTCGGCGCCCTCGGTCGCGCGGAGCAGGACCTGGGCGGGCGGCCCCTCGATCACGACCGGCTCGACGTCACGCTCGCCGAGCTCGGCGACGGCCTGGGCGGCGATGTCGAGGGCGGTCCTGCGCTCGTCCTCCCGTGAGGTGCGGCTCGCGATCGGCGCGTAGTGGGCGTGCAGCCCGCCCGTCCACTCCCAGGCGTACACCGCTTCGACCCGCGCGCCGCGCAGCGAACCCTCGGCGGCGGCCCACCGCAGTGCGGCCTGCGACGCCATCGACCCGTTGATGCCCACCACGATCTTCGGCTGGTTCACGTTCCGCCTCGCTCTCCGCTCTCAGTCTCGCCGACCAGGGTTAACAGGGTGTTGCCGCGGCGAAACGGTCAGAAGACACCGCCCATGAGCATCCCTGTACCCAGAAAACCCCCGTGTCCCTCGCGCCGCAAAAGGGACAGGGCCATGTTTTGGGGGCGGGGTTCACCTCGAAACAGCGTATCTGCGAACCGGAGCGGTGCAGCTCATCCCCTTTGCCCGTCCGGAGGCCTTCGCCGGCCGTCTCGTTGCCCGTCCCGCCTGCTCAAGCAAAGCGCCCGCCGCCCCCGCGACGGCAGTGCCGTACGGCTCGGACCGGGTGGGACCTTAGGCCCGGGTCAGGGATGCCCCTGATGCGGGCGGCACGTCCCGCCCGTACGCTTGCGGCAGACCGGGGAGGGATGATGAGGAACGCGGGTCCGATCGACGAGTACGTCGCGTCGATGCGTCACACGCTGCGGGGCCCGGGCCGGGCCAAGCGCGACCTGCTGGCCGAGGCGCGCGACAGCCTGCTCGACGCGGCCGAGGCGTACGAGGCCGAGGGTCTCCCCCGGGACGAGGCGGAACGGCTGGCGGTGACCGACTTCGGCGCCGTCGCCGAGATCGCGCCGGGTTTCCAGGGGGAGCTGGCGGTGAGCCAGGGCAGGCGGACGGCGGTGCTGCTGTTCCTCAGCGTGCCGCTGACCGCGTTCCTGTGGGCGGTGATCTGGCGGATCTTCCCCGAGAGCCCGCACATCGAGCAGATCAAGCCGGTGTGGTTCGGGCCGCTCGCCAGGACGGTGGACGCGTTCCAGCTCGGCGTGGGCGTGGTGGGCGGCCTCGCGCTGCTCGCGCTCGGGCGCGGATCGCGGCACGTCCCCGGGCCCGAACGGCTCACCCGGTGGCTCGGGGTGTTCGTCTGGATCCAGACGCCGCTGATCGGGGTCATGGGCATCACGCTGGCGGTGGCCTCGCAGGGCCCGGTGGGGTTCACCGACTACCTGCCCGGCCTTGGCGTGGCCATGGTCAGCTACGCGTGCGCGATCGCCCAGTTGTACAACGCCGCGCACTGCCTGCGCTGCACCCGGGCGATCTCCGCGCTCAGCGCAGCGGGTCGAGAACCCTCCCTATCGCGGTCGTGAACGACCGCCAGGCCGACCGCTCCCCCGCCAGCGCCGTGCGCCCGGCGTCGGTGAGGCGATAGGTCCGCCGTTTGCGGCCTCCGTCGGAGGCCCACTCGCCGGCGAGCAGCCCGGCGCGCTCCAGCCTGCGCAGCGCGGGATAGACCGTGCCCGTCGGCACGTCGAGCGCACCGCCGCTGCGCTCGCGCAGCGCCTCGATGATCGCGTAGCCGTGCAGCGGCTCACGCTCCAGCACGGAGAGCAGCAGGGCGTCCATATGGCCCCGGAGCGCATCGGCGTTCACGGCCGCAGCCTATCCCGGTTAGTCATGCGTCGAGTCTACATGTAGGCTGTCTATATGTAGACAGCCTACGCATGGAGAAATCATGGACGTCGTCGATCTCGCCCGTGCGCAGTTCGCGGTCACGGGAGCACTCCATTTCCTGTTCGTCGTGCTCACGCTGGGACTGGCCCCGCTGGTGGCGATCATGCACACCCGCTATGCCATCGGCGGGAACCCCCTGTACGAGCGGATGACCCGCTTCTGGGGGCAGATCTATGTGATCAACTACGCGCTGGGCGTCGTCACCGGGCTCGTGATGGAGTTCCAGTTCGGGCTGAGCTGGAGCGGGCTCTCCCACTACGCGGGCGACGTGTTCGGCGCGCCGCTGGCCATGGAGACATTGCTGGCGTTCTTCCTGGAGTCCACGTTCCTCGGCTTGTGGATCTTCGGCTGGCACCGGCTGCCGCGCGGGCTCCACGTGGCCTGCATCTGGCTGGTGACGCTGACGGCGTACGCCTCGGCGCTGTTCATCATGGTCGCCAACTCCTTCCTGCAGAACCCGGCAGGATCACAGGAGGTGGGCGGACGGCTCGTGCTGCGCGACTTCGGCGCCCTGTTCACCAACACGGCCCTCGTCTTCTCGCTCCCCCACGTGCTGAGCGCCGGCCTGTGGGCCGGCGGGTTCGTCGTCATGGGCGCCAGCGCCTACCACCTGTTCCGGCGCACCCCCGAGCGCGAGTTCTTCTACCGGTCGCTGCGCATCGGCGTGCTGACCGCCTTCGTCGGGTCGCTGTTCACGGTCGGGTTCGGGTACGCCCAGTTCGGACCGGTCGGCTCCCTCCAGCCGGACAAGTTCCACGGCGCGGTCCCCGGCGTCTCGCTCGAACTGATGATCATGATCGGGCAGCTCGGCCAGTTCGGGGTGATGTTCGTGCTGACGCCGCTGCTCATCCGTGACGTGCTGGCCCGCTCACGCCGGCTGCACCCGTTCCTCATGCTCATGACCCCGCTGCCGTTCGTCGCGGCGATCGCTGGCTGGCTCGTCCGCGAGGTCGGCCGCCAGCCCTGGCTCGTCTACGGCAAGCTCTCCGTGGCCGACGCCCTCACCCCCGGGCTGACCCGGGCGGACATCACCGCCTCCTTCGCGGGATTCGCCGGCGTGCTCGCACTGCTCGCCCTCGTCGACTACGTCCTCATCGCCCGTGCCGTACGGCGCGGCCCTGGACGCGTCATGCTCGGCGCCGCGGACGCTCCCGTCACCGCGGGGTCCGTCCCCGCCCCCTCGCTGTAGAGGACACGCTTCCCATGGACATCTTCTGGTTCCTGACGTTCACCGTCCTGCTGGCCGGCTACTTCGCCCTGGAGGGCTTCGACATCGGGCTCGGCGTGCTGCTGCCCGTGCTGGGCCGCGCCCCGGCCGCCCGCGACCGCCTCGTCGGCGCGATGGCCCCGTTCGTGCTCGCCAACGAGGTGTGGCTGGTCGCGCTCGCGGGCGTGCTGTTCGGCGCGTTCCCCGTGCTGGAGGGCCGGGCGCTCAGCCGCATGTATCCCCTCGTCGTCGCCCTGCTGCTGGCCTGGATCGTGCGCGACGCGGGGCTGTGGTTCCGCCGCAGGGCCGGCGGCGCCGCCTGGCGGCTGGTGTGGGACGGCGCGCTGTGGGCGGGCTCGGCCGGGCTGGCGCTCGCCTGGGGCGCGATCCTGATGGCCGTCGTGCGCGGCCTGCCCGCCTCGCCCTTCGACGTGCCCGCCGTGGCGGGGGGCCTGGCGCTGCTCGCGCTGCTCGCCTGGCACGGCCGCGCCTTCGCGGCCTGGCGGCTCCAGGAGGGCGCGCCGGGCACCGGGCGGACGCTGCTGCTGTCGGCCTGCGCCGCCGCCGCGCCCGCGGTGCTGGTCATGGCGGCCGCGACCGGCCACATGCTCGGCAACGCCGCCCCGGATCAGACACTGAGTGTGCTCAGTGTCATGGTGGTGCCGATCGCCCCGATCCTCGTGGGCGCGCAAGTATGGGTGTGGCGCACCTTCTCCAGGGGCGCGCTGCCGACGTTCTTCTGATTGGGGACCGTTGCACAAGGACCTCCTCCGGCTGGCCCGTGCCGAGCGCGGCGTCCGCGTCCATCTCGCCTGCTGCCTGGTGGCGGCGGTGCTGGCCGGGCTGCTCGTGCTCGTGCAGGCGGAGCTGCTGGCCGGGGTGCTGTCGGGCCGGTTCGCCGTCGCCGCCCTGCTTCCCCTGGCGCTCGTCGTCGCCTGCCGCGGGCTGCTCGGATGGGCGCAGGGTGTGCTCGCGGGCCGCGCGGCCACCGCGCTGAAGTCGGCCCTGCGGCGGCTCCTCCTCGGCCGGGTGGAGGGTCTCGGCCCGGCGTACCGGTCGGGCGAGCTGGTGACGCTCGCGGGCCGGGGGCTCGACGCGCTCGACCCCTATCTGACGGGTTATCTGCCGTCGGTCGCCGTGGCCGGGATCGTGCCGCTCGCGGTCGTGGTCCGGCTCTTCGTGGCCGACCTGGCCACCGCCGTGATCGTGGTGCTCACGCTGCCGCTGATCCCGGTCTTCGGGGCGCTGGTCGGGTGGACCACCAAAACCGTCACCGAACGGCAGTGGCGCGCGCTGGCCCGCCTCGGCGGCCACTTCCTCGACGTCGTGCGCGGCCTGCCGACGCTGCGGGCGTTCGGCCGGGCCCGCTATCAGGCGTCGGTGATCCGCGAGGTGGCCGAGGCGCACCGCGCGGCGACCATGCGCACGCTGCGGGTGGCGTTCCTGTCGTCGCTGGTGCTCGAACTCGTGGCGTCACTGTCGCTGGCGCTGGTGGCCGTGCCCGTGGGGCTGCGGCTGCTGTCGGGCTCGCTCGACCTGCGTACGGCGCTGCTCGTGCTGCTGCTGGCCCCCGAGGCGTACCTCCCGCTGCGCGCGATGGGCACGCGCTTCCACGCCGCCATGGAGGGCGTCGCCGCCGCCGACGAGGCGTTCGCGGTGATCGGCCCTCCGGGCGAGGCCGCCGCCGAAACCGCGCGGGAGGCCGGGCGGGCGGCGGCACCGGCCGGAGCGAGGCGGAGCGCGCGGCGTGCGACCCCGGACGACGGGCCGCCGGAGATCCGGCTGGAGGACGTCACCGTGCGCTATCCGGGCCGCGAGGAGACCGCGCTCGACCACGTCTCGCTGGTCATCCGGCCGGGTGAGCGGGTGGCGATCGCCGGCCCGAGCGGCGCGGGCAAGAGCACGCTGCTGCACCTGCTGCTCGGGTTCGTGACCCCGTCCGAGGGGCGGGTGCTGGCCGACGGGACCGACCTGGCCGATCTCGACCTGGACGAGTGGCGGCGGCGGCTCGCCTTCGTGCCGCAGCGCCCGCACCTGTTCGCGACCTCGGTGGCCGACAACATCGCGCTGGGCTCGGCCGCAGGTCCCGACGAGATCAGGGCCGCCGCCGAGGCGGCGCAGGTGGCCGAGTTCGCGAGCGCCCTGCCGCAGGGATACGACACCCCGCTCGGCGAGCGCGGCGCGAACCTGTCGGCGGGCCAGCGTCAGCGGGTCGCCCTGGCCAGGGCCTTCTGCCGCCCCGCCGCCCAGGTGCTGCTGCTGGACGAGCCAACGGCGCGGCTCGACGGCAGGAGCGAGGCGGCGGTCGTGGCGGCCACGCGCCGGCTGGCCGAGGGCCGTACGGCGATCATCGTCGCGCACCGTCCGGCGATGATCGACCTGGCCGACCGGGTCGTCCGCCTCGACGGCGGCGTCCTCGTCCACCCGGTTCCGGTGCGGGGCGGGGAGGCCCGATGAGCCGCGCGGAGTTCTCCCCGTGGTCGGTGGTCGCAGGCACGGGCATGGGCAGGCGGCTCGTGCTCGCCGCGCTCGCCGGGGCGGCGGCCGACCTCGCGGGGGTCGCGCTCATCGCGTCGGCCGCCTGGCTGATCACGCGGGCCGCCGAGCAGCCGCCGCTGGCGGCGCTGTCGGTCGCGATCGTGGCGGTGCGGGCGTTCGCGACCACCCGCGGCGTGTTCCGCTACGGCGAGCGCCTGGCCGGGCACGACGTCGCGCTGCGCGCCCAGGCGGGCACCCGTGAGCGCCTCTACCGGGCGCTGATCCCGGCCGGGCCGCTGCCGCAGCGCGGGGCCGACCTGCTCAGCCGGATGGTGGACGACACCGACGCCGTGCAGGACCTGCTCGTCCGCTGCCTGCTGCCGGCCGCCGCCGCGCTGATCACCGGCGTCGCCGCCGTCGTCATCGCGGGCTTCCTGCTGCCCGCCGCCGCGTTCGCGCTCGCCGCCGGCCTGCTCGTCGCCGAGGTGCTGCTGCCTGCCGGCACGGCCGCCGCCGCGCGGCGCTGGTCGGCGCGGATCGCCCCGGCCCGCGCCGACCTGGCCGCCCGGGTGGCCGACCTGGTGCACGGCGCGGCCGACCTCGCGGCGTACGGCGCGCGCGACCGGGCGCTTGCGGCGGCGATGGACGCCGACGCGCGGCTGTCCCGGCTGGAGCGGGGGCAGGCCCGGATCAACGCCGCCGCGCTCGGCCTCGGCATGCTGACGCAGGGGCTGACCGTCGTCGCCGTGGTCCTGGCGGCGCAGGCCTCCGGTCTCGGCCGCGTCGCGACCGCCGTGGCCGCCCTGACCTCGCTGGTCGCCTTCGAGCCCGCGCTGCCGCTGGCGGCGGCCGGCGAGCGGTTCGCGGGCGTGGTCGCGGCGCTGCGCAGGCTCAGGGAGACCGCCGTCACTCCCCCGGCCGTGCGCGAGCCCGCGGACCCGGCGCCCGCGCCGGAATCGCCGCTGACGGTGGAAGTCGAGGACCTCGTGGTGCGCCATGGCGGGCGCGAGCCCGCGCTGAACGGCGTGAGCCTGACGCTGACGCCGGGCCGCCGGGTCGCGGTGGTCGGCCCGAGCGGCGCGGGCAAGAGCACCCTGCTGTCGGCGCTGATGCGGACCGTGGAGATCGAGTCGGGCGCGATCCGGCTCAACGGGACCGACGTGCGGCGCCTGTCGTCGGACGACGTGCGGGCGCTCGTCACGGGCCTCACCCAGGACCCGTACGTCTTCCAGGCCACGGTGGGCGACAACCTGCGCCTGGCCGGGCCGGAGGCGTCCGCCGAGGACGTCGTGGCGGCCGTGCGGCGGGCCCGCCTGGACGCCTGGGCCGAGCGCACCGGCTGGGACACGGTGCTCGGCGAGGACGGCCGCACCGTCTCCGGCGGCCAGCTCCAGCGGCTCGCGCTGGCCCGGGCCCTGCTGTACGACCCGCCGGTGCTGCTGCTGGACGAGCCGGCCGAGGCACTCGACGAGGAGACGGCCGACCTGCTGATGGCCGACCTGCTCGACGCCACCCGGGGCCGCACCACGCTGCTGGTCACCCACCGCCTGCGCGGCCTGGAACAGGTCGACGAGATCGTCGTGCTGGAGGGCGGCCGGGTCACCCAGCGCGGCGCGCACGCCGACCTCGTCGCCGTGCCCGGTTACTACCGGGATCTGTGGGAGTCCGAGGCCCTCACCCGCCACCACGGCTGAACGCCCGCCGGACCACCGCTTCGTGTGAAACCTTCCGTGAAGAAAGCATTGCGGATCATGTCAGATGTAAGTAATTTTCAGTCAATGCGCTGACCTTGCAGGGCATTTACCTACACGCATCTACATGCACGGCGCTCGCCGGACTGGCTACGAGCCGGAGGGGATCTCATGAAGAGAGGATGGATCGCGGGAGCGATCGGAGTGCTCGCGGTGGCGCTGGCGGCCTGCGCGCCCGGAAGCGGCGCGTCCGGCCAGGGCGGCGAGGCGAGCGGTGACAAGGTCACGCTGAGCCTGTGGTCGTGGCGCGTGGAGGACGTCAAGGCGTACGACAAGATCCTCGCCAGGTTCGAGGAGTCGCACCCGAAGATCGACGTCGAGTTCAAGCCGTTCCAGGCCACCGAATACAACAACATCCTGGCCACCGGCCTGTCCGGCACCGCCGGTCCCGACGTCGCCCAGCTCCGGGCGTACGGCGGGCTCCAGCCGCTGGTCGAGGCCGGCCAGCTCGTGCCGCTCGACGACAAGGTGGAGGCGCTGTCGGGCTTCGACGCCAAGCTGCTCGAAGGCGCCAAGGGCCACACGGACGGCAAAATCTACGGTGTGCCGTTCGCCTACCAGACGCTTCAGGTCTTCTACAACAAGAAGCTGTTCGCCGACAACGGCATCCAGCCCCCCGCCACCTGGGACGAGATGATCAAGGCGGCCGACAGGCTGAAGGCCGCCGGGATCACGCCGTTCGCGGTCGCGGCCGGGCCCGACGCGACCTGGACGCTGCCGATCGTCCACGAGATCTTCGGCAACGCCCGCTATGGCAGCACCCGGTTCCGCGACGCGCTGCTGAACGGCGACAAGAAGTTCACCGACCCCGACTTCACGGCCTCGATCAAGCTGCTCAAGGACCTGGAGCCCTACTTCCCGAAGGACGTGGCGGCCGTCAAGATCCCCGACGTCCAGGCGTTGTTCGCCACCGGCAAGGCCGCGATGTATCCCACGGGCAGCTTCGACCTGGCGCCCGTGCTCGCGGCCGACCCGAGCCTGGAGATCGGCGCGTTCCAGGTGCCGCCGCCGCCCGGCTCCCCGGTGACCACGCCCGTCACGCCGGGCTGGGCCGACGGCTCGTTCGGCGTCAACGCCAAGTCGGCCCACCAGGCCGAGGCACTCGAACTGGTCAAGTGGATGGCGACGCCGGAGTTCGGGCAGCTCTACGCGAGCGAGCTCAAGCAACTGTCCGCGGTTCCCGGGGTCACGCCGTCCGACCCGCTGCTGGCCGAGTTGGCGAAGAACTACGCCGCCAACGGCGCGCCGTACACGCTGCTCGTCGACTTCCGGTACGGCCAGCCGAACGGTGACGCGGTCTTCCGCGACGAGGTGCAGAAGATGCTGGTCGGCCAGACCGATCCCAAGGCGGTCGCCGAGAGCGTGCAGAAGGGCGTCGAGCAGTGGTTCAAGCCGGGGAACTGAGCACGCCCCGACGCTCGCCCGGACGGTTCCCCGCCCGGTCGTCCGCCCGGTTCTCCCGTCGTCGCGCGGCACGTACCGGCGGACGCCGCCGCTACGTGCCGCGGTGGCGGGTGCTGGCCGTCTTCCTGCTGCCCGCGCTCCTGCTCTACTCGGTCTTCATCGTCTATCCGCTGGTCACCGCGCTCGAATACAGCTTCTTCGAGTGGCGCGGGATCCGGCGGACGGGGTTCGCCGGGCTCGCCAACTATCGCGACCTGTTCGGCGTCTACCCCTACGACCAGCAACTGTGGCGGGCGTTCGGGCACAACGCGCTGTTCTTCGCCGGGACCATGCTGATCCAGAACACGGTCGGGCTGCTGTTCGCCCTCCTGCTGTTCCGTTACCGCCGCGGCAAGCGGTTCCTGCAGGCCGCGTTCACCACGCCCTACCTGGTCGACCCGCTGGTCGTCGGCTACCTGTGGAGCCTGCTGCTCAACCCGACGTTCGGCCCGGTCAACTCGCTGCTGGAGGCGGCCGGGCTGGACTCGTGGGCGCTGCCCTGGCTGGGCGACACCCGTACGGCGCTGCCGGTGGTCATCGTGGTCAACGCCTGGCAGTGGGTGGGCTTCCCCATGCTGCTGTTCTCCGCCGCGCTCGCCGGGATCCCGGCCGAGTATCACGAGGCGGCGCGGGTCGACGGCGCGTCGGCCTGGCAGGCGTTCCGGCGCGTGACGCTGCCGCTGCTCACCCCGGCGATCGGCGTGGTGAGCGTGCTGACGTTCATCGGCAACTTCAACGCCTTCGGGCTGGTCTACGCGATGGCCGGGTCGACCGGGTCTCCGGCGGGCTCGACCGACGTGCTCGGCCTGCTGTTCTACCGGGTCGCGTTCGTGGAGGGCGGCACGGAGGCGATCGGCCGGTCGTCGGCGCTGGCCGTGCTGATGTTCGTGTTCATCTTCGGGGTGTCGCTGCTGGCCGGTTCCTACTTCCGCCGCCGCGAGCGGAGGCTGCTGTGACGGCGCGGGGCCGGGCTCCGGGGCGGGTCGCCGTCCACCTGCTGCTGTGGGGCTACGCGGTCGTCGCGCTGCTGCCGCTGGTCGTCATGCTGCTCAACTCGCTGCGGCCCACGACCGAGATCTTCACGACGCCGCTGGGGCTGCCGGCCTCCCCCACGCTGGACAGTTACGCCCGGGTGTGGACGGAGGCGTCGTTCAGCACCTACCTGCTGAACTCCCTGGCCGTCACCTGCGGCGCGGTGCTGCTCGGCACGGCGGTCTCCGCGCTGGCGGCCTATCCGCTGGCCCGCTACGACTTCGCCGGCAACCGGCTGCTCGGGGCGTACTTCCTGGCGGGGCTGATGCTGCCGATCCGGCTGGGCCTGGTGCCGATCTTCTACCTCATGGACTCCATGGGCCTGATCGACTCGCTGCTCGGGCTCACGCTGCTGTACGCCGCGTCGGGAGTGCCGTTCTGCATGTTCGTGCTGTCGGCGTTCTACCGTTCCCTGCCCGGCGAGCTGGACGAGGCGGCCCGGATCGACGGAGCCGGGGAGTTCCGGATCTTCGGGCAGATCATGCTGCCGCTCGTGCGGCCCGCGCTGGCATCGGTGATGCTGTTCCAGTTCGTGCCGCTGTGGCATGAGTTCCTCTACCCGCTGGTGCTGCTGCGCTCCGACGAGAAGTTCACGATCCCGCGCGGGTTGTCGCAGTTCTTCGGCGAGTACACGACCGACTGGTCGGCGCTGTTCGCCGGGCTGGTCCTCGCCACGGCGCCGCTGTTCGTGCTGTTCGTCCTCGCGACCAAGCAGATCATCGCCGGGCTGACCGCCGGCATGAGCAAGTGAGGCAGAAACGCGCCGGAAAGCCGATCGCCGGCGGGCCGTCCCCCCAGAGGCCCGCCGGCGATGATCGTGGGCGTCAGCCCGCGGACTGCTCCGCGAGCGCGGCGGTGATGGTGTTCTCCTTGCCTGCCCGGGTGAAGGTGATCGTCACCTTGTCGCCGGGGCGGGAGCTGCGGATGGTGCCGACCAGCGCCTCGGCGCTGTCCACCACCTTGTCGTTGATCTTGGTGATCAGGTCGCCCTCCTGGAGGCCGGCCTTCTCCGCCGGGCTGCCGGCCGTGATCGAGCTGACCACCGCGCCGGACGCGCCGCCGACCGCGTCGGCCACGCTCACCCCGAGGAAGGCGTGGGTCGCCTTGCCCGTCTTGATGAGCTGGTCGGCGACGAGCTTCGCGGTGTTGATGGGGATCGCGAAGCCCACGCCGATGTTGCCGGAGCTGGAGCCCGAGGTGGCGATCGCCGTGTTGATGCCGACGACCTGCCCGCTGGTGTTGACCAGCGCGCCACCGGAGTTGCCGGGGTTGATCGCGGCGTCGGTCTGGATCATGCCACCGATCGTGTTGCCCTGGCTCTGCGGCTGCTGCTGCCCCATCCCCCAGGGGAACTGCGGCTGCTGCTGCTCTTCCGGCGCCTCGGTCAGCGTGCGGTCGAGGGCGCTCACGATGCCGGAGGTGACCGATCCCTCCAGGCCGAGCGGGCTGCCGATCGCGAGGACCCCGTCGCCGACCTGCAGCTTGTCGCTGTCGCCCAGCGAGGCGGGGGTCAGGCCCGACACGCCCTGCGCCTGGATGACGGCGAGGTCCGTGGTGGGGTCGGTGCCCTTGATGACGGCGTTGGCGGTCTTGCCGTCGCTGAACTTCACGGTGACCGTGCCGCCGCCCCCGCCGCCGATGGCCACCACGTGGTTGTTGGTCAGGATCAGGCCGTCGGCCGACAGGATCACGCCGGACCCTTCGCCGCCGGCCGTGGCGGTCTTCACCTCGATCGACACCACCGATGGCATGATCGCCTTGGCCACCGCGGCGATCGAGGTGCTGGAGGAGTTCGCCACTCCCTTGACGACCGGGCTCGCGATCACCGTCTGCCCGCCGTTCACGCTGTTGGCGACGAGGGCCCCGATAACCCCGCCGCCCAGTGCCACCGCCACGAGGGCGAGGCCGGCGCCCGCCTTCTGGCGCGCGCTCAGCGTGCCCTTCCGCGCCGGAGGCGGCGGAAACTGCGCCGTGTCGAAAGGTCCGCTCCCGTACGCGCCATACGACTGGTACGCCCCGGTGTACTGCCCGTGCTGCGGCGGAGTGCTTCCGAACTGGCTCCAGCCGTGACCGGGGATTATCTGGGTGTTCTCGTCGCCGGGAACGTGCTCAGGTGAGCTCATCGCCATCCCCCTCAATGGATTCGCCGGTGATCCCGGCTCTCCGCCGGTACACGTAATACGATGACGCATCGGCGATAAGGTCTCGTTAAGCGATCACTTGCGGGGTTCCCCGAGCGCCCTACGCGTACTTTATGTCAGCTCGTCCGAGGCCAGTACTCGTCCCTGAGCAGGCGCTTGTACAGCTTGCCGGTGGGGTGGCGGGGCAGCTCGTCGCGGAAGTCGACCGACTTCGGGCACTTGTAGTGGGCCAGCCGTTCCCGGCAGTAGGCGATCAGCTCGGCCTCCAGGGCGGGACCGGCGGCGGCCGGGTCCGCCGGCTGCACGACGGCCTTGACCTGTTCGCCCATCTCGGGGTCCGGCACCCCGAAGACGGCCACGTCGGCCACCTCGGGATGCATCGCCAGCACGTTCTCGGCCTCCTGCGGGTAGATGTTCACCCCGCCCGAAATGATCATGTACGAGCGCCGGTCGGTGAGGTAGAGGAAGCCGTCCTCGTCCAGGTAGCCGATGTCCCCGAGCGTGGTCCAGCCGCGGCCCTTGGGGTCCTGCACCGACGCGGTCTTCGCGGGATCGCCGTGATACTCGAACCTGGGACCGTCGGAGAAGTAGACCGTGCCGTGCTCACCGGGCGGCAGCTCGTCGCCCTCCTCGTCGCAGACGTGGGCGACCCCGAGCAACGGCCGGCCCACGGTGCCCTTGTGGGCCATCCAGTCCTCTGGACTCGCGTACAGGAAGCAGTTGCCCTCCGTGCCCGCGTAGTACTCGTGGATGATCGGCCCCCACCACGCCATCATCCGCTCCTTGACCTCGATCGGGCAGGGCGCGGCGGCGTGGACGGCGCAGCGCAGCGACGACAGGTCGTAGCGCCCGCGCACCTCCTCGGGCAGCTTGAGCATCTTGACGAACATCGTCGGCACCCACTGCGCGTGGGTGACCCCGTAGCGCTCGACGAGCGCCAGCGCCTCCTCGGGATCGAACCTCTCCATCACCACGACGGTCGCGCCGAGACGCTGGAACGACATGCTGTAGCGCAGCGGTGCGGCGTGATAGAGCGGCGCGGGCGACAGGTACACGCTGTCGGCCGAGGGCGCGAACAGGCCCTGGATGAGCTGGACCAACGCCCCGGGGGCCTCCAGCGGCGCCCGGCTGAGCGGTGGCTTAACGCCCTTGGGACGTCCCGTGGTGCCCGACGAGTAGAGCATGTCGGCGCCCTGGCACTCGTCCTCGACCGGTGTGACGGGCTGCCCCGCCACCGCCTCCTCGTACGGCGTGAAGCCGGGAGCGACGCCGTCGACCATGAGCCGCAGCTCGACCCCGGGCGTCGCCTCGGTGACGGCGCTCGCGACGCCCGCGAGCCTCGCCGAGGAGATGAAGACCCGCGCGCCGCAGTTGTCCACGATGTACGACAGCTCGTCGGCCTGGAGGCGGGAGCTGATCGCGGTGTAGTAGAGGCCCGAGCGGTGCGCGGCCCACGCGATCACCAGGAAGAGCGGATGGTTCTCCAGCATGAAGGCGATGTGGTCGCCGGGCTTCAGCCCCGAGGCCCGCAGCAGGTGGGCCAGGCGGTTGGATTCCTCGTCCAGCTCGCGGAAGGTGACCACGCGGCCGGAGCCCGCCATGATCACCGCAGGCTTGTCCGGCATCACCGCCGCGATCGCCCCAGGGTGCATAACCGAACGTTACTCGGTTTGCCGTCGATGTGGTAGGAGTCACATCCCGATGCGGATGTGATCAGCCCTCCAGCGCCCGGTAGGGGTCGCGCAGCGGCGCGGCCCGCTCGGCGAACGCCGCCTTGATCTCCGTCATCTTCGGCCCCGGCGCGTAGAAGCGGCCCTTCGTCTCGCCGTACGGCTGGAGCCACCCGGTGGCCGCGAGCTCGCGCAGGTCGCGGGCGGCCTGCCCCTGGCTCAGTCCCTCGTCGGCCTGGTACATGCCCCGGCGCAGCCGCCGGGAGACGAACACCTGGTAGAGCGCGGAGACCGTGCGCGGGTGGAGGCCCTGCGCCGCGGTCCGATCCTCCAGCAGCATCCAGACCTCGCCCGCCTCGGTGAGCCGGCGCCCCACCCGCTGCGCCTGCATGTGGTGGCAGCGCAGCACGAACCGCACCCACGAGAGGGTTTCCCCGTGCGGGCTCCACCGGCGGCGTCCCACCTCGCCGAGCACGTCGTAGTAGTCGTAGGCGGTGCGGCCCTCGCCCAGCCACTCCTCGATCGAGGCGAACTCCGGCGTGGTGATCTGGTCGCGGCCGAGCACGAGCGTCTGCAGCGCACGCCCCATGCGGCCGTTGCCGTCCCGCCACGGGTGGATCTTGACGAGGTTGAGGTGGGCCATGGCGGCGCGGACGTAGCTGGGCGCGCCGAGGTCGCCCTCGTTGAGCCAGTCGACCAGCTCCGCCAGCAGGCCGGGGACCTGCTCGTGGTCCGGCCCCTCGTAGACCACCTCGCCCGTGGCGGAGTCGCGGACGTAGATCCCGCCGGGCCGCACGGTGCCCGGCGCCGCGTCCGCGTGGTGGCCGATCATCATGAAGTTGAGCGCGTGCAGCAGGCCGGCGTCGTAGCGGAAGGCCGAGGCCCGCGCGAGGGCGCCGATGTAGGTGAGCGCCTGCCGATAACCGGAGATCTCGCGCGCCACGGCCGCCGACGCTTCCAGGGGGTCCTCACCGGACATGATCGACTCGATGTCCTCGATGCTGGCGTGGTAGCCCTCGATGGAGTTGGACCCCTGGATCGCCCGCGCCTGCAACTGCCGCCGCAGCAGGCCGTCCCAGCGGTGCGGCTCGGCCAGCCGGTATCTCAGGTCCCGCCGCATCTCCTCGATCTCGGCGAGCACCTTCTCGTCCGCGGCCTCCAGTGCCGGTGTGGCGTACAACATCTGACCAGAACAGCATGGACGAATCATTCAGTCAAACGACTTGATGATTCGTCCATGCATGTGCGCGTCAGGACGCGGGGATGACCGAGCCCTTGAACGTGTCCTCGATGTACTTCTTCACCTCGGGGCCGGTCAGCAGCCCGGCCAGCGTCTTCACCCGCGGGTCGTTCTCGTGCCCCTGTGCGACCACCAGGCCGTTCGCGTACGGGTTGCCCTCGGCCTTCTCCAGCACCAGGGCGTCGGACGACGGGTTGAGGTTCGCCTCCAGCGCGTAGTTGCCGTTGATCACGGCGGCGTCCACGTCGTCGAGCGAGCGCGGGAGCTGGGCGGCCTCCAGCGGGCGGAAGGTCAGGTTCTTCGGGTTGCCGGTCACGTCGCGCTCGGTCGCGGCGGTGCCCACGCCGTCCTTCAGCGTGACCACGCCGTTGTCGGCGAGCAGCTTGAGCGCCCGGCCGAGGTTGGTGGCGTCGTTGGGCACGGCGACCGTGCCGCCCTGCGGCAGCGAGGCGAGGTCCTTGACCTTCCTGGAGTACAGGCCGAGCGGCTCCAGGTGCACCGGGGCGACGAAGCTCAGCTTCGTGCCCTTGGAGGCGTTGAAGTCGTCCAGGTAGGGCTTGTGCTGGAAGTAGTTGGCGTCAAGCTGGCCGTCCTGGAGCTGCAGGTTGGGCTGCACGTAGTCGCTGAACTCCACGATCTCCAGCTTCAGGCCCTTCGCGGCGGCCAGGTTGTCGGCCACGTACTTCAGGATCTGCGCGTGCGGCACCGGGCTCACCCCGACCTTGAGCGGGGCGTCCGCCGCCGCGGCCGCGCCGTCCGAGGACGAGGGCGAGGACGTGGAAGAGGACGAGGACCCGCAGGCGGACAGCACGAGCGCGACCACGGCGGCGATGACGAGGCCGAGCGTTCTACGCATGAGAAAGACTCCTTCAGAGGGATCAACGGTGGGAAAGACGGCGGGCGACCGCGTCGCCCACGGTCTGTGCGAGCTGCACCACGACGACCAGGACGACCACGGTGACGACCATGAGCGTGGTCTCGAAGCGCTGATATCCGTAGCGGACGGCGAGGTCGCCGAGGCCGCCGCCGCCGATCACCCCGGCCATGGCCGAATAGGAGATCAGCGTCACGACGGTGACGGTCAGCCCGGCGACCAGGCCGGGCAGCGCCTCGGGCAGCAGGACGCGCGCCACGATCGTCACGCGGCCCGCCCCCATCGCCTCGGCCGCCTGCACGACGTCGCGGCCCACCTCGCGCAGCGCCGTCTCGACCAGCCGGGCGAAGAACGGCACCGCGCCGATCGTCAGCGGGACCACCGCGGCGGCGGTCCCGATCGTGGTGCCGGTGAGCAGGCGGGTGACCGGGATGACCGCGATCATGAGGACGATGAAGGGCAGCGACCGCCCGACGTTGACGACCAGCCCGAGCACGCGCCGTACGGCGGGCGCGGGGAACAGCCCGCCCCGGTCCGTCCCGGCGAGGCAGACGCCGAGCGGCAGCCCGAACAGTACGGTGAACAAGGTGGACCAGCCCACCATCACGGCGGTCTGCCCGGTGGCCTCCCACAGCAGGGGGCTCATCTCCGACCAGGTCATGCGTCCTCCTCCACCAGCAGCCCGCGCTCACGCAGCTCCGCGAGGGCGGCGGCCGCGCCGGCTCCGGTGATCCGCAGCCGCAGCCGGCCCGCCGGGACCCCGGCGACCTGTTCGACCGCGCCCGCGACGACGGCGACGTCCACGTCGTGCGTACGGGCGAGTCGCGACAGCAGGGCCGGGTCCGCCGCCAGGGCGACCGTCACGGCGCCGGGCTCGGCGGGCGGCAGCGGGAACAGCTCGGCCGCCAGGCGCGACCCGGGGGTGGCGAGCAGCTCGGGGATGGGGCCCGCCTCGGAGATCCGCCCGTCGCTCATGATCGCCGCCGAGTCGCAGACGGCCTTGATGACGTCCATCTCGTGGGTGATGAGCAGGATGGTCAGCCCCAGCTCGCGGTTGAGCCGCCGGAGCAGGGCGAGGATCGACTGGGTCGTGGCGGGGTCGAGCGCCGAGGTGGCCTCGTCCGACAGCAGCACCGACGGCTCGGCGGCGAGCGCCCGCGCGATGCCGACCCGCTGCTTCTGGCCGCCGGACAACTGCGCCGGGTAGGCCCCGGCGCGGTCGGCCAGGCCCACGAGGTCGAGCATCTCCGCGACGCGCCGGGCCCGGGCGGCCCGGCCGACGCCCATGACCTCCAGCGGGAAGGCCACGTTGCCCGCCACCGTGCGTGACGACAGCAGCGCGAAGTGCTGGTGGATCATGCCGATGCGCTGGCGGGCCCGGCGCAGGTCGGCCGCGCCGAGGGCGGTCAGCTCGCGTCCGTCCACCGTGACCACGCCCTCGTCGGGACGTTCGAGCAGGTTGACGCAGCGCAGCAGGGTGCTCTTGCCGGCGCCGCTGCGCCCGAGCACGCCGAAGACCTCGCCCTTGCCGACGTGGAGGTCCACGCCGTCGAGCGCGACGACGTCGCCGTAGGCCTTGCGCAGGCCGGAAACGGTGATCACTTGCTGTCCTTCTGAGGCGTGATCCGGCGCAGGATCGGATCGGGCAGCGGGGAGAGCGTCATCAGGGGGAATGCCTTCGTGGAGGAGGGGTGCGGGCGGCGGGAGACTCAGGCCGCGGGACAACACCCCTGCTCAGGCGGGTTCATCGGGTTCGATACGCTCACAGGCGGATGAAACGGTTGTGAGGCCAATCCTTATTCCATACCGGGAATGTGTGCTTAGTCACAGCAGAAGGCCCGCGCCTCCGGGACGGAGACGCGGGCCGTGCGGAACCGGTCAGGCGACCGCCTGCCGGGCGACCGTCGCCGGGGTGAGGGCCAGGTCGAGCACCTCGCGCACGTCGCTCACCGCGTGGACGGTGAGGTCGGCGAGCACCTCGGCCGGCACGTCGTCGAGGTCGGGCTCGTTGCGCGCCGGGATGAGCACGGTGGTGATCCCGGCCCGGTGGGCGGCCAGCAGCTTCTGCTTGACCCCGCCGATCGGCAGCACCCGCCCGGTGAGCGACACCTCGCCGGTCATCGCCACGTCGGCGCGGACCGGCCGGCCCGACAGCAGCGAGGCCAGGGCGGTGGTCATCGTGACACCCGCCGACGGGCCGTCCTTGGGCACCGCGCCCGCAGGCACGTGGATGTGCACCGACCTGTCCTTGAGCGACCCGACCGGCAGCTCCAGCTCGGCGCCCCGCGACCGCAGGAAGGACAGCGCGATCTGCGCCGACTCCTTCATCACGTCGCCGAGCTGACCGGTCAGCGTCACCCCGGTCGCCCCGGTCTCCGGATCGGCCAGCGACGCCTCGACGTGGAGGACGTCACCGCCCGCCCCGGTCACCGCGAGACCGGTCGCCACGCCCGGCACCGCCGTACGCTGCCGGGCCTCCGGCAGGGACGACTCGGGCACGTGGCGCGGCCGGCCCAGGTAGGAGACCAGATCGTCGGCCGTGACCGTCAGCGGGAGCTCGGCCTCGCCGAGGGCGAGCTGCGCCGTCACCTTGCGCAGGATCCGGGCGATCGAGCGTTCGAGGGAGCGGACGCCGGCCTCGCGGGTGTACTCGCCCGCCAGGCGGCGCAGCGCCGCGTCCTCCACCGTCACGTCGTCGGCGGTGAGGCCCGCCTTCTCCAGGTTGCGCGGGAGCAGGTGGTCGCGGGCGATGGCGACCTTCTCGTCCTCGGTGTAGCCGTCGAGCGTGACGATCTCCATGCGGTCGAGCAGCGGCCCCGGCACCTGCTCCAGCACGTTCGCGGTGGCGAGGAACAGCACGTCGCTCAGGTCGAGCTCGACCTCCAGGTAGTGGTCGCGGAACGTGTGGTTCTGCGCCGGGTCGAGCACCTCCAGCAGCGCCGCCGTCGGGTCGCCCCGGTAGTCGGCGCCGACCTTGTCGATCTCGTCGAGCAGCACGACCGGGTTCATCGAGCCCGCCTCGCGGATCGCCCGGACGATACGGCCGGGCAGCGCCCCCACGTACGTGCGCCGATGGCCGCGGATCTCCGCCTCGTCGCGGACGCCGCCGAGCGCGACGCGGACGAACTTGCGGCCCATGGCGCGGGCGACCGACTCACCGAGCGAGGTCTTGCCGACGCCGGGAGGGCCGGCCAGCGCGAGGACCGCGCCGCTGCGCCGGCCGCCGACCACACCGAGGCCCTGGTCGGCCCTGCGCTTGCGCACCGCGAGGTATTCCACGATGCGGTCCTTCACGTCGGTCAGGCCCGTGTGGTCGGCGTCGAGCACCGCGCGGGCCCCGGCGATGTCGTAGGAGTCGGTCGTGCGGACGTTCCACGGCATGTCGAGCACGGTGTCGAGCCAGGTGCGGATCCAGCCGCTCTCGGGCGACTGGTCGGAGGTCCGCTCCAGCTTGCCGACCTCCTTCAGCGCGGCCTCCCTGACCTTCTCCGGCAGGTCGGCGGCCTCGATGCGGGCGCGGTAGTCCTCCTCCTCGTCGGAGGGGTCGCCGTTGAGCTCGGCGAGCTCCTTACGGACGGCCGCGAGCTGCTGGCGGAGCAGGAACTCCCGCTGCTGCTTCTCCATGCCCTCCTGGACGTCCTTGCGGATGGTCTCGGCGACGTCCATCTCCGCGAGGTGGTCGCGGGCCCAGCCGACCAGCTTGTCGAGGCGCTCGGCCGGGTCGTTGAGCTCCAGCAGCAGCAGCTTCTGCTGCGTGGTCAGCCAGGGGGCGTAACCGGAGCTGTCCGCGAGGACCGCGGGCTCCTTGATCTGGTTGACGGCGTCGACGACCTGCCACGCGCCCCGCTTCTGCAGGATCGTGGTGGTCAGGGTCTTGTATTCCTTGGCGAGCTCCTCGGCCCTGGGCCCGGCCGGGACCGGTTCGAGCACGGTCGCCTCGACCCACAGCGCCGCGCCGGGGCCGGTGGTGCCGGTGCCGACCCGCATGCGGTCGACGCCGCGGACCACGGCCGCGGGCTCGCCGCCCGGCAGCCGGCCGACCTGTTCCACGACGGCGCTCACCCCAACCGGGCCGTAGCGGCCGTCTATGCGGGGCACCAACAGGACCGTGCTCTCGCCACTGGCGCGGGCGGCGTCGATGGCGGCGCGGACCTCGGAGTCCGACAGATCGAGAGGCACGACCATGCCGGGCAGGACGACCTCGTCGTCGAGCGGAAGGACGGGAAGGATCTGGGACATCAGCACTCCACTAGGTTGAGTTATGTCGGCTCAACTAACAGGAGTCCGATCCTGTTCCCTGTTCTGCGTCAGTTCGCTGTGAGCGATCGTAATTGTGTAATCCGGCTTGCCGTGAGGGTCGGGCCACTGCTCCGGGTAACGCATGATGGCGTCCATGACATCCGGAAATATCCGGCTCCGCTCGGCGCCAGGCCGGTGGGTGCTGGTCACCACGGTCCTCGGGTCGGGCATGGCCACACTCGACGGCACCGTGGTCAACGTGGCCCTGCCCGCTCTCGGGCGCGACCTGCACGCCGGGATGTCCGGCCTCCAGTGGACCGTGAACGCGTACACGCTCACGATGGCCGCGCTGATCCTGCTGGGCGGGTCGCTGGGCGACCGGCTGGGCAGGCGGAAGATCTTCGTCACCGGGGTGGTCTGGTTCGCCCTGGCCTCCGCGCTCTGCGGGGCCGCGCCCAGCACGCCGGTGCTCGTGCTCGCTCGCGCGCTCCAGGGCATCGGCGGGGCCCTGCTGATCCCCGGGTCCCTGGCGATCATCCAGGCGAGCTACGTGCCGGACGACCGGCCGCGCGCCGTCGGCGCCTGGTCGGGGCTGGGCGGCGTGGCCGCCGCGCTCGGGCCGTTGTTCGGCGGCTGGCTCGTGGAGACGGCGGGCTGGCGCTGGGTGTTCCTGCTCAACCTGCCACTCGCGGCCGTCGTGGCCGGCGTCGCCACCCGCCACGTGCCCGAGACCCGCGACCCCGGGTCGAACGGCCGCTTCGACGTGCTCGGCACCGTCCTCGCCGCACCCGCGCTGGCCGGGCTGACGTACGGGCTGATCCTGGCGGGCGACGGGCTGGTGCCGCTGGCCGCCGGGATCGTCCTGTCCATCTGTTTCGTGGTCGTGGAGATCCGGCGCTCTCCCCGGTCGCTCGTCCCGGTGGGGGTCTTCGCCTCGCGGGAGTTCACCGCGGTCAACGTCGTCACGCTGGTCATGTACGCCGCGATGGGCCTGGTGTTCTTCCTGCTGGTCGTCCAGCTCCAGGTGTCGGCCGGGTTCTCCCCGATCGCCGCGGGGTCGGCGATGCTCCCGGTGACGATCCTCATGCTGCTGCTGTCGCCCCGGGCGGGCGACCTGGCCAAGCGGGCAGGCCCGCGCCTCCCCATGACGGCGGGCATCCTCCTGTGCGCGGCCGGGCTGCTGCTGATGAGCCGTATCGCCCCGGACGCGTCCTATCTCGCCGACGTGCTGCCGGCGGCGGTCGTGTTCGGGCTCGGCCTGTCCGCCGCCGTCGCCCCGCTCACCGCGACCGTGCTCGCCACCGCGGAGGATCGGTACGCGGGCGTGGCCAGCGGGATCAACAACGCCCTGGCCCGGACGGGCGGCCTGCTGGCCGTCGCCGCCGTCCCGCCGCTGGTGGGCCTGACGGGGGCCGCCTACGACTCCCCTGCGGCGTTCACCCGGGGGTTCCACACCTCGATGCTGGCCGCCGCGGCCATGATGGCCGTCGCGGCGGCCCTCACGTTCGTCACGATCAGGCGGAACGTGCTCGTGTCCGCGCCCGAGCCACCCGCTCCCGGCTGCCCGGTCGAGGCGCCACCCCTCACCTGACGCCCCGCCGGACGCTCCCTAGGTCAGCAGCGTCTTGAGCTCCTCGCGCAGGGCGGCGGCGTCGCGGAAGTGGACGGCGGCCAGCCCCACCCTCTTGGCCGCCGCGACGTTCTGCTCCCGGTCGTCCACGAAGACGAGATCGCCGGGGGCCGCCCCGAGCCAGGCCACGGTCTCGTGGAAGATCTCCGGCTCCGGCTTCACCAGGCCCATCCGGCCGCTGTAGAACCTCGGGCCGATCGGCCGCATGAACGGCAGCGTGTCGATCGTCTCGGCGATGCAGACCGGCATGTTGGACAGCAGCGCCATGGGCACCCCGACGCCGGCCAGCTCGTCGATGATCGCCACGGTCTCCTCGTTGGGCCGCGACCAGCTCGCCGTGTCGAGGGCGACGACCGCGTCCAGCTCGGCCCCGCCCATCGGCCTGCCGTACACGTGGGACCAGTACGCGGCCGGGTCGAGCGTGCCCCGGTCGAAGTCGAGCCGCGCCGCCCAGTAGCGGTCTTCGAACCCCGGATCACCTCCCGCCATGCGCGCGACGTCTTCGGGGTCCTGGGGAAGCGACACGACGTTGCCGTAGTCGAAAAGCACAGTCTTCATGGTCGTACGAGCATAACCCGTGTGCGGAATCAGGTCACATAGGGCTTGAGGAACTCGTTGGCGCTCCCACAGCGCAGGTAGTTGCGCACGGTGTGGAAGTCGAGCCAGTCGATGTCGCAGGAGACGTCCCGTTCGACGCCGTCGAAGCACGACGCCAGCACGGCCGGGATGGCGGCGATGTCGTCCTTGTCGGCGATGTTGATCCAGCGGCGCACCCCCGGCGGGCGCGCCCCGCGCCCGCGCACCGGGACCGGCGCGAGCCGCTCGAAGACGACGCCGCGCATGCCTAGCGGGCTGCCCAGCGTCACCAGCAGCTCGACGGAGAGGTCGGGATGGGCCCACAGCGCCTCGTACGTCACGACGCTGCCGAGCGAGTGGGCGACCACCACGCGGGGGCGGCGCCTGCGGACGACCTCGGCGACCGCCTCGCGGGCCCGCACGCGCGGGTCGCCGCCGCCCAGGTAGGCGGCCACCTCCGGGCAGAAGTCCTCGGCGAACCGCACCGCCTGCGGGCCCATCCTCGTCAGCAGCCACTCGGCCAGCCGGTGGGCGAGACCGGTGAGCGACTCCCCCGCCGCCTCGCGGAACGGGCCGCCGAGCTGGACCGCCCAGTCGGCGAGGACCAGCTTGGCGGGCGTCGCCATCTGCCGCGGCGGCTTCGGCGGGCCGCCGTGCAGGTGGTGGGCGTAATAGGCGATCTCGGCGAAGTATTCGCCCGTGCCGTCCGCCCGGCCGTTGAGTCCCTGGTGCAGATAGGTGTTCCACTTGGCCCGCACGGCCTCGGCGGCGCCGCCCGCCGACCCGCCGGCCTCCTCGAAGTAGTGGTATTTGCCGATGCCGTGGACGCCCACGATCGAGGTCATGCTCCCGCCCATCCCTGTCGCCCCGGTGCCCGGGGCCCGCCGGATTCCGGGGGCCACTGTGCACGACGCGATCGGCCGCGACAACCACACGCCGCGTTTACGGTGATAAATGGAGAGTGGTGGCGATATTCACCCCGATAAGTTGGGCGTCCCGTCCGTTCGTCGAGGGAGAGAACCCATGTCAGGCCCGTTGCACGTGCGCGGCTCGATCGTCGTGCCCGAAGCGGAGCTCGCCTGGCGTTTCTCCCGCTCGTCCGGGCCGGGCGGCCAGGGCGTCAACACCACCGACAGCCGGGTCGAGCTGAGCTTCGACCTCGCGCGCACCACCGCCCTCGGCCCGGTGCTCAGGGCCCGCGCGCTCGAACGGCTCTCCGCCCGCGCGGTGGACGGCGTGATCACGATCGCGGCCTCGGAGTACCGCTCCCAACTGCGCAACCGGGAGGCCGCGCGGGAGCGGCTCGCCGCCCTCCTCCGCGACGCCATCGCGCCGCCGCCCAAGCGGCGCCGTCCCACCAAGCCGTCCAAGGGCGCGGTCGAGCGCCGTCTGGCGGCCAAGAAGCACCGCTCCGACCTCAAGCGCCTGCGCCGTACGGGCGACTGAGCCGCGCGGCGCTGTCGCGCAGGTGCGCGATGCCCATGTCCAGCGCCGCCTCCAGGTGAACGAGCCGGCCGGTGGACAGGTGGAGCAGCACCCCGCCCTGGATCCCCGCGAGCAGCGCGGCCGCCGCCCGCCCGGGATCGATGCCCGGGTCGATCTCGCCCGCGGCCTGCATGTGCCGCACGCCGGCGGCGATCTCCGCCTCCCACCGGAGCATCAGCTCGGTCACCACCGCCTGGGCGCCCGGTGTGCTCTGGCCCACCTGCGACATCACCACGTTGAGCGGGCACTGCGGCCCCTGCTCGCGGTAGCGCTCCACGAGGCGGTCACGCCAGGCCTGCCAGGCCGCCCACGAGGTGAGCTCGCCGAGGTAGGGCTGCTGGTCGGCGAGCACCCGGTCGGCCTCGAAGCGGGCCACCGCCAGCAGCAGCTCCTCCTTGCCGCCCGGGAAGTAGTGGAACAGCTGGCTCTTGCTGGTGCGGGTCCGGGCGCGCACGTCGTCGAGGGTGGTGTCCATCACCCCGCGCTCGCGGATCGTCTCGGCCGCGCCCTCGACGATCCGCTGCCGCGTGGCGGCCCCCTTCGCGGTCAGCGCCCCCATCGCACCCTCCCTTATTTTGGACTTGCCGGTCCATTTTGCCGCAGGCAGCATGAGCGCCGCACCTCGTCTCACGCACCACGTCTCACAAGGAGATTTCCCATCATGGAACACCTGCGGAACCGCACCGCCCTCGTCACCGGCGCCACCGACGGCATCGGCGCCGCCATCGCCCGCGCGCTCGCCGCGGAGGGAGCCATGGTCGTGGTCCACGGCCGCGACCCGGCCAGGGGAGAGAAGGTGGTCGCCGCCATCGCCGAGGCAGGCGGACGGGCCGCCTTCGTCCGCGCCGACCTCGCACACGCCGAGGCCGTACGCGACCTGGCCGCGGCAGCCCACGACCTGGCCGGTGGACCGCTCGACATCCTGGTCAACAACGCCGCCATGCTGATCACGCCGAGCCCGACCGCCGAGGTGGCCGAGGACCTCCTCGACGGAGCGCTGGCGGTCAACGTCAGGGCCGTCTTCCTGCTCACCGGCCTCGTCGCCCCGGCCATGGCCGCCCGCGGCCGCGGCGCGATCGTCAACATGGGCTCGATCAGCGGCCTGTTCGGCACGGACGGGTCGGCCCTCTACAGCATGACGAAGGCGGCGATCCACTCGCTGACCAAGTCGTGGGCGGACGAGTACGGCCCCCACGGCGTGCGGGTCAACACCGTGGCTCCGGGCCCGACGTTCACCGAGAAGGTCGCCGCGATGGAGGAGTACCTGACACCGATGATCTCCCGGCTGCCGTCCCGGCGGGCGAGCACACCGGACGAGGTGGCCCGGGCGGTCGTGTTCCTCGCCGGCGACGACGCGTCGAACATCCACGGGGCGACGCTGAGCGTCGACGGCGGACGAGCCGCGATCTGAGCGGTCCCTCTCCCGGCGCGGACGAGCGACTGCCGGAGGCCGCGCGGATCCACCTGACCGGCTCGGGCCCTAGATCCGGCGGTCTTCCATCTCCCAGATGTGGTCGACCACGTGCCAGATGATGCGGCGGGCGGCATAGCGGACGGGCCAGCCCTCACCGCCGGGAGGGAACGCCTCGGCGGGCCGTTCGAGCACCCGCACGATGTCCTCGCGCATGGCGGTCAGGCCGGCCTCGTCCTTGAACGGCTTGTGCCGTACGCCGATCTTCCGGGCGTACGCGCGCTCGGCCTCCACGACGTGGGAGACCATCTTGTCGCGGTCTCTGCCGCCGCCCCTGGGGCCCTTGCGCAGCTCCTCCGGGGACGTCGCGGCCACCTCGGCGAACGCCGCCCACACCGCGCGGGCGAGGGCGGCCGCACGCGCGGCCTCCGGCGCGTCCACCGGCTCCCGGTCGAAGTCCGGGATGGCGGAGATCGCGCCGAAGTCCGTGGTGCTGTCGCCCTTGACCCGCCCGACGACCGCCGGGTCGCCCGGCGCGAACTTCAGCCCCGCCCGCTCGGCGATCACCCGGAAGCGCGGCGTGTAGTCCACGAGCGTGCCGAGCGCGGCCTCCTCGGTCCTGCCGATGCGGCACCAGCCCGGCCAGTCGACCGAGCAGGCGAAGACCTTCTTGGGACCGATTTCCAGGTAGACGCGATGGTTCATGCCGATCAGCCTGGCACCCGTACCTGACAGGGCGCGTCAGGTTCAGACCAGCTCGATGAGGTCGGCCACGGAGTTGACCACCTGCGTGGGCCGGAACGGATAGCGGTCGATCTGGTCCTTCTGGGTGACGCCGGTGAGCACCAGGATCGTGTGCAGGCCGGCCTCGATGCCGCAGACGACGTCGGTGTCCATCCGGTCGCCGATCATCGCGGTGGTCTCGCTGTGGGCGTCGATCTGGTTGAGCGCGCTGCGCATCATCATCGGGTTGGGCTTGCCGACGAAGTACGGCTCCACCCCGGTCGCCTTGGTGATCATCGCGGCCACCGCGCCGCAGGCGGGAAGCGAGCCCTCGGTCGAGGGGCCGATGGGGTCGGGGTTGGTCGCGATGAAACGGGCTCCGTTGTCGATCAGCCGGATCGCCCGCGTTATCGACGTGAAGCTGTAGGTGCGGGTCTCGCCCAGCACCACGTAGTCGGGGTCGAGATCGGTCAGCACATATCCGGCCTCGTGCAGGGCCGTGGTCAGCCCCGCCTCCCCGATCACGTACGCCGAGCCCTCGGGCCGCTGGTCGGCGAGGAACTTGGCGGTGGCCAGCGCGGAGGTCCAGATCGCCTCCGGCGGCACCTCGAGCCCGGCCGCGCGCAACCGCACGGACAGGTCGCGGGGGGTGTAGATCGAGTTGTTCGTCAGGACGAGGAACCGCTTCCCCGACTCCTTGAGGCGCCTGATGAACTCGTCGGCACCCGGCACCGGCTGCCCCTCGTGGACCAGCACCCCGTCCATGTCGGACAGCCACGACTCGATGGGCTTTCGCTCGCTCATGTGTCCAAGCATGGCAGGTGACGGAGTGACGAAGCACACCTCTCTCCGTGTCCGGAAATATCGTGATGCGACCTCAGGTTAGGCCGAGCATGAGCGATGACAACATCCGTGGGGTGCCGCGCGGGACCGCCGAGGTGCCGCTGTCGATCCTGGAGCTCGCGACCGTGGGCGAGGGCTCATCGCCCGCCGAGGCGCTGCGCGACGCCACCGAGCTGGCCCGCCGTGCCGAGGAGTGGGGCTACCACCGCATCTGGGTCGCCGAACACCACGGAATGCCCGGAGTCGCCAGCTCGTCTCCGGCCGTGCTGATCGCCCACCTCGCGGCGGCGACCCGGTCGATCCGGATCGGCTCCGGCGGCGTGATGCTGCCCAACCACGCCCCGCTGGTGATCGCCGAGCAGTTCGGCACGCTGCACGCGCTGCACCCCGGCCGCATCGACCTCGGCCTCGGCCGCGCCCCCGGAACGGACATGGCCACGGCGAACGCTCTCCGTCGCTCGGCCGACGTGGACCCGGACGAGTTCCCCCAGCAGGTGGCCGAGCTGACCGGCTTCCTCGACGCCGCCTTCCCGGCCGGGCATCCGTACGCGAAGATCCAGGCGGTGCCGCGCGGTGACGACCGGCCGCCGATCTGGCTGCTCGGCTCCAGCGGGTTCAGCGCCAGGCTGGCCGGGCTGCTCGGGCTGCCGTTCGCCTTCGCTCACCATTTCAGCGCCGCCAACACCGAGCCCGCGCTCGATCTCTACCGCTCCTCGTTCCGGCCCTCCGAGGTGCTCGACCGCCCGTACGCGCTGATCGGGGTGGCGGCGGTCGCGGCCGACACCGACGAGGAGGCGCTGCGCCAGGTCATGCCGGGCGCGCTGTCATGGCTGCGCCTGCGGCAGGGGCGGCCCGGCCGTACGCCCACCGTCGAGGAGGCGGAGGCCTACCCGTACACCCCGATGGAGCGGGAGTTCGTCCGCGACCGGCTGTCGAACGTGGTGCACGGCGGCCCGCAGACCGTGCGCGACGGGCTGGAGGAGCTGCGCAAGCGCACCGGGGCCGACGAACTGATGATCACCACGCAGGTCCACGGCGGCGCGGCGCGCCTGCGCTCCTACGAGCTGATCGCCCAGGCGTACGGGATGATCTGAAGCGCCGTCAGGGCATGTCGCTGGGCGGGGCCACGATCAGCTCAAGCGGGTAGTGCCCGTTGTAGCCGAGTCCGTGCTGGTTCCACACCACGTCCTCCGGGCGTGGCTGGACGTTGCCCGCCTTGTCCCTGGCACGCGACATCACGCGGTATTGCCCTGGTTTCACCCCGGGCCAGGGCACCTCGAACCGCACCCACATGTAGGGCTGGGGCGTGCTCAGCAGCGTGGCCGCCCGCCATGGCATCTCGGTGACCCACCGCCCGGGGGCGGCCAGCCTCTCCACGGAGACGTCGACCCGCTCGATCGCGCCCGCCCCCGACCAGGCCCGCCCGCGCAGCGTGATGTCACCGGGAGCGAGCGTGATCTCCCGGTCGTGCTCGATGGCGCTGCGTACGGGACCGACGGTCAGGGGGACCGGCTCGGGATAGGCGGGGCCGGTCAGCAGGTGCCGCGTCTGCAGCCCCGACGGCGGGATGCGGTGCTTCGACACCTCGATCTCGCCGAGCCACTTGACGTAACTGACCGCGGCCCAGCCCGACAGGAGCAGGCGCAGCGGATAGCCGTGATCGATGGGCAGGTCCTGCCCGTTCATGCGATAGACCAGCAGGGTGTCGTCCTCCAGGACCTTGCCCGCGGGGGCGACCTGGGAGTAGCGGGCCGTGCCGCCGGGGAGGCTCGGGTTGCGGATGACGTCGAGGCCGATGAACTGCACGTCCACCGGGTTTTCCGCGCCGGCCGCCGCCAGCACGTCCTTGGCCCGCACTCCCGTCCACTCGGCGGCCCCCACCGCACCGAAGTGCCACTGGGTGTAGCCGACCGGAAGCCAGCGATCGTCGGCTCCGCCGGGCGGCAGCTTGGGGAAGAACGCGGCGCAGTTCGCACCGCAGTCGATCGTCCGTTTCAGCGTCACGGACGGCATGGCCAGCAGTTCCTCGTACGTGAACGTCCGCGGGCGGGTGAGCGCGTCGCCGGTGAGTTTCAGCCGCCATGTCCGGCGGTCGATCTCGGGCGGGCGGGCCCTGTTGTGGATGTACATCCGGTCGTTGGGGACCAGCTCCCCATATCCGACGTGTTCGCCGTGGAGGACCGCGTACCCGACCGGACCCCACTTCATCTCCTGGGAGCCGTTCTCCCGCTGGATGAAATACCACGACGGCGTCGCCTGCACGACGAAGTTGTTCTCGGGGGCGGGCGCCGCGGGAGCCTGGCCGAGGTCTCTCGCGTCCGCCGCCGCGGCCGTCTCGACGGCGAGGTACGGCACGGCCGCGCCCGTCATGGAACCCACGATGAACACTCGCCGCGAGCATCCCGTCTCCGCTGTCACTTCCTGTGGGCGGCCGGCCCCGCCCCCGCCGCGATCCCGTCGTCGCCTCGCCATGGGAGCCTCATCCACTGCCGATCAAAAAATCGGACATCTAGCTCGTTATTGCCATCCTCCGCCCTACCCATCAGGTGGGCCTGACACCCCTCAGCCGCGCAGGAACGTGACGACGGCGAGCACACGGCGATGGGCGTCCTCGTCGGGAGGCAGGTCGAGCTTGGCGAGGATGTTCCCGATGTGCTTGCCGACGACGGCCTCCGACACCGCCAGCGCGCGGGCGATCGCGGCGTTCGACCTGCCCTCGGCCATCAGGGCGAGGACCTCGCTCTCCCGCGGGGTGAGCCGCCGCAGCGGGTCGCGGCGGCGGCGCAGGAGCTGACGCACGACCTCCGGGTCCACGACCGTCCCCCCTCCGGCGACGGTGGTCAGCGCGTCCACGAACTCCTCGACCTCCCCGATCCGGTCCTTGAGGAGGTAACCCACGCCGGTGCCGTCCCCGGAGTCGAGCAGTTCGGCCGCATAGGTCTGCTCGACGTACTGGCTCAGCACCAGGACGGCGAGGCCGGGGTGCGCGGCGCGCAACGCCACGGCGGCCCGCAGTCCCTCGTCGGAGAACCCGGGCGGCATCCGCACGTCGGTGACGACGATGTCGGGGGCGTGCTCCTCCACCGCCGTCACCAGCCCCTCGGCGTCGCCCGCGGTGGCGGCCACCCGGTGGCCGAACCTGGCCAGCAACGTGGCCAGTCCCTCGCGAAGCAGCACGCCGTCCTCGGCGATGACGACGGTCAGGGCAGGGCCGGCAGGCATTCGATCTCCGCGCGCAGCAGGGTGGGGCCGCCCGGCGGGCTCGACAGCATCAGCCTGCCCTCGAACGCCGAGACGCGGTCGGCGAGCCCGGCGAGCCCGGTGCCGGCGGTCACGTCCGCGCCGCCCACGCCGTCGTCCCGGATCTCGACGGTGAGCAGCCCGCCGTCGAGCCGGCCCCGCACCGAGGCCCGCTCGGCTCCGCTGTGCTTGGCCACGTTGGCCAGGCCCTCACTGACGACGAAATAGGCGACCGACTCCACCGGCCCCGGCAGCCGGGGGACGTCCACGTCGACCTCGACCGGGACGGGCGACCGGTCGGCCAGCTCCGCGACCGCGGCGGGCAGCCCGCGATCGGCGAGGATGCGGGGGTGGATGCCGCGGATCAGGTCGCGGATCTCGGCGAGGGCGAGCTTCGCCTCCTCGTGCGCCCTGGCCACGAGCCCGGCCGCCTCCTCCCCCGTGGAGACCTTGGCCAGGCCGAGCGTCATGGTCAGCGCCACCAGCCGCTGCTGCGCGCCGTCGTGCAGGTCACGTTCGATGCGCCGCCGCTCGACCTCGAACGCCTCGACCAGGCGGCTCCGGGAGCGGGTCAGCTCGGCGAGCCGCTCGCCCGGCTCGCCCTTCCCCGGCGTGAGCAGCAGCCGGGCCAGCAGAGCGTGCGCAGTCGCGAGGGCGGTGATCGGGTACGCCGCCAGGACGAGCACCACGACCCCGAGGAGCGCGGCGGCGAACGCCTCGACGGGCGAGTCGAGCGGCCAGAACTTCAGCAGCACGATGGGCCCCGCCTCCGCCACGCTGATCGGGGCGCAGATCATCACGAGCGGCACGAGCAGGCCGTACGTCACGGCGACCAGCTCGACCGGGCCGAGCACGACGGCCAGCAGGCCCGCATAGGCGAGGGCCCGCCACGTCGCCTGCTCGCGCAGCCGCGTCTCGAGCCATCCGCGCGGACCCGGACGCGCGGGGCGGTGGGGGCTCGGCGCGGGCTCGGCGTCCAGGATCCGCAGCCGCCTGCGTTCGAGCGCGCCCAGCGGCACGGCGGCGACCACCGGGAGCGCCAGCAGCGGCACGCCCACCAGGAGGACGGTGAGCACCGCCCCTGCGGTCAGCGAGACGACCAGCGACGCCAGCACGACCATGCCCACGACCACGCCCGTCACCAGGTAGGCGAGGGCGCGCCAGGGCAGCGAGGTCGCCGGCAGGTCCTTGCGTGCGAGGGCCTGCCACGGGCCGTTGGGGCGCACCCGACCCACCCTAGAGGCCGTCCAGGCTCCGTCGAAGACGGCCAGGCCTCCCTGCGGTGGTATGGCCGGCCCTACCACCGCAGGGGGGCCTGGACGGCTGGCGGGCCCGGGTCACGCGCCGGTCTGATGGGCGGCATGAACGACACCGGCCCGACGGGCCGCATGAACAACACCGGCCGTATGGACCGCATGAACGACACCGGTCTGATGGACCGCATGAACGACACCGGCCGGATGGCCGCATGAACAGCGCAGTCCAGCAGGTCTCCGACCTGAGGGCGTTCGCGGGCGTGGCGCTGCGCCGGCAGGGCGTCGTGGGCGCCGTCGCCCCGAGCTCGCGCTCGCTCGGGCGTGCCCTCACCGCCGTCGTCCCGACGACCGGTCCCGCCGTGGTCGTGGAGCTCGGGCCGGGCACCGGCGCGATCAGCGAGGCCATCAGGGAACGGCTCGCGCCCGGCTCCCGCCAGCTCGCCGTCGAGATCGACCCGGGGATGGTGGCGCACCTGCGCCGCGCCCGGCCCTGGCTGGACGTGCTCCAGGGCGACGCGGCCCGCCTCGGCGCACTGCTGGGCGAACGGGGTGTCTCCCGGGTCGACGCCGTGATCAGCACTCTGCCGTGGACGCTCTTCCCCGAGGACGCGCAGGAGGCGATTCTCGGGGAGGTCGGGCGGGTGCTGCGCCCGACGGGGGCGTTCACGACCGTGACCTATCTGCCCGCGGTGCCGCTGGCACGGGCGCGGCGGTTCCGGCGGCGCCTGCGCGCCGCCTTCGACGAGGTGCTCACGACCGGGCCGGTCTGGCGCAACATGCCGCCCGGCCTGGCGTACGTGTGCCGGAGACCGGTGCGCCATGGCTGACCTGCTCGGCCGGCTTCCCGCTCCCCTCGTGCTCGCGGTCGCCGCGATCCTGATCGTCGCCGAGGCCGGCACGCTCGCCGGGGTGGCGCTGCCGGGGACGAGCGTGCTGGTCGCCCTCGGCTGCCTCACCCGCCTCGGCGTGCTGCCGTTCGCCGGGACGCTCGCCGTGGCCGTGACCGCCGCCGTCGCCGGCCCGCAGCTGTCGTACGCCCAAGGGCGCAGGCGCGAGGGCGCCGCCTCCGTCCACCCCCTGGCGGGCCGGTTCGCGCCCGCCGCGTGGGCGCGGGCCCGCCGGATGGTGGCGAGGAGAGGCGCCTGGGCCGTCGCGGGCGGTCAGTGGCTCGGCGCCGCCCGCACCCTCGTCCCGAGGCTCACCGGCTGGGCGGGCGTGCCGTACGTGGACTTCGCCCGCGTCAGCGTGCCCACGGCGGCGGCGTGGGCGGCGACCCTGGTGACCCTCAGCCGGTTCGTCCCCGACGTCGTGGACGCGCTGACCACCCACCTGGCCGTCGCCGGACCGCTCGCCGTGGGGCTCGTCCTCGTCGTGTCCCTGGCGGCCGGGGAGCTCAGCGGGGGGCGAGAGCTTCGAGGGCCTCTTCGGCGCGTCGCATGGACTCGCGGGGGTCGGCCTCGGGGCTGCCGATCTCGGGGTCGAAGTTGAGGTCGTGGAAGACCTCGGTGACGCCCTTGGCCGCGAGCGCCTCGACGTCCCGCCGGATCTTGTCGTACGACCCGGTCAGCGGGCCCTCCTCGGCCGGGCGGACGCGGGTGACGCCGCGGACGACGAACCGCAGGGCGCCGGGGTCGCGGCCCGCCTGCCGGGCCGCCTCCTTCACGATGGCGATCTGCTGGTCGATGGTGTCCAGATCGGCCCGGCTGGAGCTGATCCAGCCGTCGGCGATCCGCCCGGCCCGCTCCAGCGCAACCCGGGCCGTGCCGCCGAGCATCACCGTGGGCGGCGTGGCCGGCTTGGGGTCCTGGTGGGAGCGCGGGACCTCGTAGAACTCGCCCTTGTGCTCGACGACGTCCTCGGTCCACAGCCGCCGCAGCAGGCCGACGTACTCCTCGCCGCGTCTGCCCCGCCGTTCCATCGGCACGCCGGAGGCGGCGAACTCCTCGGGCAGCCAGCCGAGCCCCAGGCCCACGTCGAGCCTGCCGCCCGACACCTCCTGGAGGGTGGCGAGCTGCTTGGCCATAAGCACCGGAGAGACGAACGGCAGGTTGAGCACGGCCACCCCGAGCCGCACCCGCTCGGTGACGCCCGCCAGGTACGCGAGCGTGACGACGGGGTCGTGCACGCTCCGGTAGACCGGGCCCATCGGGTTGCCGACCGGATAGAGCAGGCGCTGGAACGTCCACACCCCGTGGTAGCCGAGCTCGTCCGCGCGGCGCGCGATCCGCCTCATGTTCTCCGGGGTCGCCCACGAGCCCGACACCGGCACACCGAAACCAACCTTCATGGCGACACCCTAGGGTGTCCCCCGTGATCGAGGAACTGGCGCGGCTGGCGCGCCGCGACGGGCCGGTGTCGGTGCTCAAGCAGACCCGCGTGCTCGTGGTCAGGGCCGGCGACGTGGTCGTCAAGGCGCATCCCCCCGGCACCGACGAACGCGCCCTGCGCGCCCGCCTCGACGCCGCCGCTAACCTGCCGGGCGTCATGCTGGCCCCGCTCGGCCTCGAACGGCTGGACGGCAGGCTCGTCACGATCTGGCCCGCGGGCGAGCCGCTCACCATCGCCGACGTGGACGCCGGGAGCACCCCGTGGGAGGAGGGCGGCCGGCTGCTCGCCCTGCTGCACTCCCGGCCGGCGCCCCCGGGGCTGCCGCCCGCCGGGGGACCGTCGCGGCTGCCCAGGGCCATGGCCGACCTGGAGGCGGCCGGCGTGCCCGGCCCGGTCGCGGCGCCCATCCGCGCGGCGTACGCGACGCTGCCGCCGGCGCGGGAGGGCGGCGCGCTGACGCACGGCGACTGGCACCTCGGCCAGATCGTCCGGCACGACGGCGCGTGGCTGCTCATCGACCCCGACGACCTGGGCCCCGGCGACCCCGCGTGGGACCTGGCGCGCCCGGCCGCGTGGTACGCCGCCGGCCTGCTCGGCCCGTACGACTGGGAGCGCTTCCTGACCGCCTATCTGGCGGCGGGCGGGACCGCCGTCTCCGCGGACGACCCGTGGCGGGAACTCGACGCGCCGGCCCGGGCGTTGACCGTCCAACTGGCGGCGACGGCGGTGGCGACGGCGGCGCGGGCGGGGGAACCTCCCGACGACGCCGCCGAGGCACTGGTGTCCGCCTGCAAGAGGATCGTCGCGGCCGTGGAGGCCGAGACCTGATCGAGGAGAGTTCGTCACGTGGAGTGCCCCAAGTGCCGTGGCCGGATGCGGACGCTGGACCGCAACGGCGTCCACATCGAGCAGTGCGACAACTGCCGCGGGATCTTCCTGGACTACGGCGAGCTGGAGACGCTGACCCGGATGGAGGCCCAGTGGGCCCAGCAGCACTACGCTCCCCCGCCGCCTGCGTACGGAGGGCCCGCCTGGGGTGGTCACCACGGCGGCCACTACGGCCACCACCGGCGGGGCAGCTGGATCGGCATGCTGTTCTCCAGCTGAGCGCATCCTGAAGGCTTCACCGGAGGCCGCGGCCCCTGCCCTGGGCCGCGGCCTCCGGCGTGCCCGGGGTCATGCCGGACGGCTTCCGGGCCGGACGTACGGGAAGAACGTCCGGGTCATGCGGGGAAGGCGTCCGGGTCCACGTCGCTCGTTGTGGCGTTCCCGCCGAAAACGGCGTCGAGCGTGAGCGTCCAGTCGCTCCATCTCACGCTGTATCCGCTGTAGACAGTCTGGAACTTCACCGCGTCGTCGAACTTCGAGAAACCGCAGTTCCTGGTGAAGGCACGGGCGCCCCGGTCGTAGTCCGCCCCGGTGGTGAAGTAGACGCGGTAGGTGCCGTCCTTGATGTTCGAGACCTTGGCGGTCGACCGCTTGCGCACGTAGAAGCTGACCGCCTTGCGGCCTCCGCGCACGAGGGTCACGACGCCGTCCTGCGTGCCGCCGTTCTTCACGGTCAGCGTGCCCCGGCCGCCTCGGATCGCCGAGAGCAGGATCGTGCCGTTGCCGAGGCGACGGGTGCGCCGGGCCGGCGGCCTGATCTGGACCACCGGGTAGTCACCGGCCTTCGCGAGGTCGCCCGCGGCGGACTTGAGGTCCTTGAACTCGCCCGACCGGCCGAGACCGGCCAGCACGGCCGCCCCGCTGCACAGGACGCGCGACGACACGTCCTCGTCCAGCGCGCCGAGCCTGCCGTTCAGGCCCCGCAGCGCCGCGACGTAGTCGGCGTGCTCGGCGGCGACGTCCGCGGGAGGCCGCAGCCCGCCGAGCCGCTCCTGTGCGGACTCCAGGGCGCTTTCCGCCCGGCCGATGCGCTGGTGGAGCGACTTGAAGGTCCGCGCCTTGGCGATGGCGGCGAGCGTCGAGCGGGCGGGGCGGCCGGCGGCGTCGAGCGCCTTACGGTACGCCGCCGGCGTCAGCGCGGGCGGCCCCGACTCGGCGGTCGTCGTGGCGGCGGCCGGCGCAGCCGCCTCCTCGCCGGAGGCGGCCTTTCCCGATCCGCCGGGCGATCCCGTGCAGGCCGCGAGCGTGACGGACGCGGCCAGCACGGCGCCGGCCTGGACAGTACGTGACAAGGTGTGCGAGTAGATCCGGGGGGTGATCACCCGAAACACTGTCAGGCGGTGAGCGGATGCTGTCAACCCGTGGTCACGCCGACGTCGTCACCCCCTCCGGGCCCAGGGTCACCCACCGGGTGATGCCGATCGACTCCAGGAACGGCAGGTCGTGGGAGACCACCACCAGCGCTCCCCGGTAGGCCGACAGCGCCTGCGCGAGCTGGCGGACGCTGGCCAGGTCGAGGTTGTTGGTCGGCTCGTCAAGCAGCAGGAGCCGCGGCGCCGGCTCGGCGAGCAGCAGCGAGGCCAGCACGGCACGGAAGCGCTCGCCGCCCGAGAGCGTGCCCGCCGGGCGTTCGGCCCGGGCGCCCCGGAACAGGAACCGGGCGAGCCCGGCCCTGACGGCGTTGACCGACGCGGCGGGCGCCACCGCCCGCACGTTGTCGACCAGGCTGAGCGCGTCGTCGAGCACGTCGAGCCGCTGCGGCAGGTAGCGCACCGGGACGTCGAGCCTGACCGAGCCCTCATCCGGCGGGAGCTCCCCCAGGATCGTGCGCAGCAGCGTCGTCTTGCCCGAGCCGTTCGGTCCCAGCAGGGCGACCCGCTCCGGGCCACGGATGATCAGGTCGCCGATCGGCCCGGCGGCCGTGCGCAGGCCGTCCAGTTCGAGCACGGTGCGCCCGGACGGCACCTCGGTGGCCGGCAGCGCGATCCGGATCTCGGCGTCGTCGCGCACCGCCTCCTCCGCCTCGGCCAGCCGCTCGCGGGCGGCCGCCACCTTCTCCTCGTGCATCATGCGGTGCTTGCCCGCCGAGACCTGGGCCTGGCGCTTGCGCTCCTGCATGATGATCTTCGGCTCGCGCTTCTGCTCGTACATCTTGTTGCCGTAGCGCACGCGCCGCGCCAGCTTGGTCTGCGCCTCGATCAGCTCGCGCCGCTGGCGGCGCAGGTCGCCCTCGGCCGCACGGACCATCCGCTCGGCGGCCTCCCGCTCGACCGCGAGCACCTCCTCGTACGCGCTGAGCGTGCCACCGAAGGTGCGGCGGGCGGGCAGGTCGGCGATCTGGTCCACCAGGTCGAGCAGCGCGCGGTCGTGGCTGACGACGACCAGCGTCCTCGTCCACGACGAGACGGCGTCGTACAGGCGCCGCCGCGCGTCGAGGTCGAGGTTGTTGGTCGGCTCGTCGAGCAGCAGCACGTCTGGCTCGGCGAGGAAGCGCGCGGCGAGCCCGACCATGACGGTCTCGCCGCCCGAGAGCGTCGCGACCGTCCGGTCGAGGTCCACGCCCGTCAGCCCGAGGCGGTCGAGCTCGGCGCGGGCGCGCTCCTCGACGTCCCAGACCACCGCGTCGTAGTTCGCCTCGCTCAGGTCGCCCCGTTCGATCGCGTGCAGCGCCTCCCGCGCGGGCGTGATCCCCAGCAGGTCGGACACCGTACGGCTCGCGCCGAGCGGGAGGTTCTGCGGCAGGTAGCCCAGCCGCCCGGTGACCGACACCGAGCCGCGCGTCGGGGTGAGCTCTCCCGCGATCAGCTTGAGCAGGGTGGACTTGCCGCTGCCGTTGAAGCCGATGAGCCCGGTGCGGCCGGCGCCGAACGCGAAGTCGAGCTCCTCGAAGACGGACGTCCCGTCGGGCCAGGAAAAGGACAGATCCGTACAGACAATGGAATAAGACATAGGGCGGCTCCGGGTATCCCCAAGGGCGGAATGGTGATCGAACCGTGGAGACACCGCGGGCACGGGCCGCGAGGCGAGGGTCTGCCTGAGGTCGCTGCGCCAGGACCACCGATGGCGGCCGTAAGCGCGGTGTCGAGACCTCAGAGCTCCAAGTGACCCTCCGGGGTGCGGCAGCAGGACGTCCGTCACGATAACGAGGAGCGGAGATGGGACGCCACCGAATTAAGCCGCCCACCGATCCACGACCCCCTGGAGTGCCGCGTGCCGGGGTGTCACCCGGATCGCCCTGCCACCCGCCGATCCATCACCCATTCGGGGCTGCGCCCGGATCGCACCGCCGCACGTTCGAGACCTCGCCCGAATGAATGCGCCGCGTGCCGGGGTGTCACCCGGATCGCCGTGCCGCCCACCGATTCCACCGGCCACCGGGAGCGTCGTCTCACCTGCCCCTGAAGGTGACAAAAGGCATACCCCGCTCCATGGGTTCGAGACCTTGTCGGTAAGGTGAACCTGCCCTAAGTTAGGTAAGGCTTACCGACAATTCCGGAGGCGATGTGTTCGCGAGCTACCTCATCGGCCTTCGCGAGGGCCTGGAGGCCACTCTCGTGGTCTCCATCCTGGTGGCCTTCCTCGTCAAGAGCGACCGCCGCGAGCGGCTGCCCCTCGTCTGGGCCGGCGTCGGCGCGGCCGTCGTCCTGTCCGTCGCCTTCGGCGCGCTGCTGACCTTCACCGCGGCCCACCTCGCGACGCAGCAGCAGGAGATGTTCGACGCCGTGACCTCCCTGGCCGCGACCGTCTTCGTCACCTTCATGGTCTTCTGGATGCGTACGGCCGCTCGCAAGATGTCGGGCGAGCTGCGGGAGAAGATGGGCCAGGCCCTCGAACTCGGAGCCACCGCCGTGGTCGTGGTCGCGTTCCTGTCCGTCGCGCGCGAGGGACTGGAGACGGCGCTGCTGTGGTTCGCCGCCGTCCAGGGCGCGACCAGCAGCGCGAGCCCGCTGATCGGCATCACGCTCGGGCTGCTCACCGCGGTCGCGCTGGGCTGGGGCCTCTACCGCAGCGCCCTGCGCATCAACCTCACGAAGTTCTTCACCTGGACGGGCCTGCTGCTGATCCTGGTCGCCGCCGGGATCTTCAAGTACGGCGTGCACGACCTGCAGGAGTCGGGGCTGGTGCCCGGCCTGAGCACCTACGCCTTCGACATCAGCGGCGTGCTCGACCCCGGCGCCTGGTATTCGACGCTGCTGAGCGGGATGTTCAACATCACCCCGCAGCCCAGCGTGCTGGAGGCCGTCGCCTGGGTCGTCTACGTGGTTCCCGTCCTCGTCCTGTTCCTGCGGCCCGCGGCCAAGAGGCCGGCGAGCCCCGCTCCCACGTCTCCTCAGCCCACTTCCTGACCGGAGTCCACCGACATGCGCACCCCCACCGTCCTGGCCGTCGCGGCGCTGGCCCTCGCCGGCCTCACCGCCTGCTCGTCCACGGGCACCGGCACCGCGACCGAGGCGACGGCGGCCGGCGACGGGAAGATCGCCGTGGCCGCCACCGACACCGAGTGCAAGGTGGCGAAGTCCGACCTGGCCGCCGGCACCTCGACCTTCTCGATCACCAACAACGGCACGAAGGTGACCGAGTTCTACGTGTACGCGGCGGGCGACCGGGTCATGGGCGAGGTCGAGAACATCGTGCCCGGCCTGACCCGCGACGTCGTGGTGGAGCTTCCCCCGGGCGTGTACGAGACCGCCTGCAAGCCCGGGATGACCGGCAAGGGCATCCGCGGCCCCCTCAAGGTCAGCGGCGAGCACAAGCCGCTCGCCGAGGACGCCCAGCTCGCCGAGGCCGTCGCCAGCTACAAGCGCTACATCAAGAGCCAGTCCGACACGCTGCTCGACAAGACCAAGGAGTTCACCGAGGCCGTCAAGGCCGGCGACGTGGACAAGGCCAAGGAGCTCTACCCGATCGCCCGCACCTATTGGGAGCGGATCGAGCCGGTCGCCGAGGTCTTCGGCGACCTCGACCCGGCCATCGACGCGCGGGAGAACGATGTGGCCGACGGCGAGGAGTGGACCGGCTTCCACCGCATCGAGAAGGACCTGTGGGTCAAGAAGGACGTCGGCGGCGACGGCCCCATCGCCGACAAGCTGATGACCGACGTGAACACGATCGTGACGAAGTCCGCGACGGTCGACCTGTCCCCCGTACAGCTCGCCAACGGCGCCAAGGGGCTGCTCGACGAGGTGGCCACCGGCAAGATCACCGGTGAGGAGGACCGCTACTCGCACACCGACCTGTGGGACTTCGACGCCAACCTGCAGGGCTCGAAGGCCGCCGTCCAGGCGCTGCGCCCGGTGCTGGAGGAGCGCGACGCCGATCTGGTGAAGACGCTCGACGCGAAGTTCGCCGACGCCGAGAACGCGCTCGCCGCGCACCGCAGCGGCGACGGCTGGAAGCTGCACACGGAGCTGTCGAAGAGCGACCTCAAGGCGCTGTCCGACGCGATCAACGCCCTGGCCGAGCCGATCAGCAAGGTGGCCTCGGTGGTGGCCGGATGACCGCGCGCGGCTCCGAGGACCGGCCCGAGGTCCACTCCGAGGCCCGCTCCGAGGGCAGGGGGATCAGCCGCAGGCGGCTGTTCGGCCTGGGCGCCGCGGGCGTGGCCGCCGTCGGGGCAGGCGCCGTCGTCACACGCTCGTTCGCCGAGGAGCCGGTCGCCCACGCGGCCTCGACCTCCGACCCTGTGCCCTTCTACGGCCCGCACCAGGCGGGCGTCACCACTCCCGCCCAGGACCGGCTGCACTTCGTCGCGTTCGACGTGATCACGAAGGACAAGGCCGAGCTCGTGGAGCTGCTCCAGGAGTGGACCGCCGCCGCGGCCCGGATGACCCAGGGCAAGGACGCCGGCACGTTCGGCGCCGTGGGCGGGCCGCCCGAGGCGCCGCCGGACGACACCGGCGAGGCGCTCGGCCTGCCCGCCTCCGGCCTGACGCTGACCGTCGGCTTCGGCCCGTCGCTGTTCGACGACCGGTTCGGCCTCGCGGACCGCAGGCCGCCCGCGCTGGCCGACCTGCCGGCCTTCCCCGGCGAGGACCTGCAGCCCGAGATCTCCGGCGGGGACATCTGCGTGCAGGCGTGCGCGCACGACCCGCAGGTGGCGGTGCACGCCATCCGCAACCTCGCGCGGATCGGATTCGGCAAGGTCTCCGTCCGCTACTCGCAGCTCGGGTTCGGCCGCACCTCGTCCACCTCGCGGTCGCAGGCGACGCCGCGCAACCTCATGGGCTTCAAGGACGGCACCAACAACCTCAAGCTCGAAGACACCGCCATGCTGCGCGACTACCTCTGGGCCGCGCCCGGCGACGGCCCGGCCTGGATGGACGGCGGCACCTATCTGGTGACCCGCAAGATCAGGATGCACATCGAGACCTGGGACCGCGCCCCGCTGGCCGAGCAGCAGGCCATCTTCGGCCGCGACAAGGGCGAGGGCGCGCCGCTCACCGGGCACAAGGAGTTCGACGCGCCGGACTTCGCCAAGAAGGGCCCGGACGGCACGCCCGTGATCGCCGGCAACGCGCACGTACGGCTCGCGCACCCCGACGCCCACGGCGGCGCGCGGCTGCTGCGGCGCGGCTACAACTTCGTGGACGGCTCCGACGGCCTCGGGCGGCTGGACGCGGGCCTGTTCTTCATGGCCTACCAGCGCGATCCCCGCAAGCAGTTCGTCCCCATCCAGCGGATGCTGTCGCAGAAGGACGCGCTGAACGAGTACATCAAGCACGTCTCCAGCGGCCTGTTCGCCTGCCCGCCCGGCGTGGTCGACGGCGGCGACTACTGGGGCCGCGCGCTGTTCGCCTGACGCGCCCCCGCCCGCCCTCGGCCTGCCGTGCCGAGCCGAGGATCACAGACGGGGCTCAGCACAGGCGGGATTCGTACACCGCGCGGGCCTTCTCGATCAGGTCGAGGTGATCGCGCAGCTGGGCCCGGGTCCGCAGGCGGGCCCTGGCCCGCACCAGCTCGTCGAGCAGGTCGAGCCACCGCAGGCACCAGCGCACGTCCTCCTCCCGTGCCACGTGCCGTCCCCGCACGTCCAGGTAGACCGGGCTGGTGTGGGCGTACGCGCGCCCGCGCGGAGCACGCGGGTGGGGGCCGCCGTGGGCCACGGCGACCACGTAGCCGGCGTCCGTCACCGGCAGCGAGGCGGTGATCTCGTGACCCGGGCCCTCGGCGAGCACGCCGCCCGCGGTCCTGATCTCGATGTGCTCCACCTCGGGCCCGACTGCCCTGGCCCGGACCGCGACCGTCTCGCCGCCCGCGAGGTCGAGCGTCTCCCCCGGCCCCAGGCCGTCCACCGTGAGCTCCAGCCAGGGGCCTGTGGTGGCGAACGTCCGGCCCCGCCGTACGGCCTCGGCGAACGACTCGGCGCTGAGCGGCCCGTCGACGCGGGCGTAGACGCGCTCCCAGCCCGGCGGGCTGGAGACCGTGTCCTGGCGGGTGAACGACAGCATGGTGTCGGTCCCGGCGAGCGCGGCGAGCCGGTTGCCCGCGCCGACCAGCCTCCGGTAGACCTCGGCGGTCCCCGGCGCGGACGACCTGTCGCTGAAGTGCAACACTTCGACGCCGTCGACCATGCCGAGCGCGGCGTCCACCACCAGGGCACGGCCGGTGCAGTTCCTCCTCCCGTCCCCGGCCACGTCCTCGGGGGAGGAGACCGGGCCGTGGAACGGGTGGGCGTACCCGAGGACCGCGCGCGGCTCCCGCAGGTCGCCGCAGACCGCCGCGTTGGGCGGCCAGTCGGCGTCGGCGCCGAAGCCCGTGTGATAGACGGCGGGCGGCGCGGCCACCCCGAAGACGTGGACGTGCCCGAACAGGTCGTTGCGATACTCCACGCCCATCCGTGCGACGTACCCGGCGTCCGACCACGGCAGGTCGCGCCCGGCCCAGTGCTGGAGCGCCTCCCGGTCGTAGACCCGGGCGCCCGCGACGTTGCCGGCGACGAGGTTCAGCACGTGCAGGTCCTCGCCGAGCTGCGCGGCGGCCGCCTCCGCCGGTGCGGCGACCAGGTCGCCCGCCCAGTTCATGTGGACGTGCAGGTCGGCGCCGTACCAGCCGCGGGCGGCGGCGTCGTAGAGCCGGTGCGGCGCGAGCCCGACCAGCGTCTCCTCCCCCGTCCTGGGGACGACCGTCGTCTCGGCGATGTCATATTCCATGCCGCGCGTGACCCGGATCGTGACGGGCTCGCAGGGCACGGCGAGCACGACGTCGTCGCCGTGGAAGAACGGCTGATCGTCGTTGTCGCGCCGTTCCGGCGCTCCCTCCGGATACCACCCCTGGCCGCCGGCCGAGGTGACGCTCCACCGGCACGGGAAGCCCGCCCGCAACCGCAGCCGCGCGGCCGGCGCGGGCCGGGCCAGCCCCGACAGGTCCACCACCTCGCCGTCCACCGTGAGCGTGGTCGCGGTCGTCACGTCGAGGAGCCTGGCCCCGCCCGCCGTGATCCCGTACGGCACGCCGTCGGCCGTCACCTCGACCGGGTGCGGCAGCGCGGAGTCGACCAGCAGGATGACCGGCACAGGCCCCGGCGACACCACCGGCCGGGCCGGGCCGTGATCCAGGCGGTGCTCCAGGCGGTGGCCGTCCGTGGTCAGCCGCAGTGCCGCCAGCCCCCGGGGGACCTCGCCGTCCAGGGTGTCGCGGAACTCCGCGTCGAGGTCGGGCCGCAGAGTCATCCGCTCGGCCTGCTCAGGAAACCGGAGGAACGGCATCATCCGGACGTAGCCCAGCGGCGGCTCTCCCCAGGTGATCCCGTGCGCGGACAGTAGCGCCCGATACTCCCGCAGAGCACGCTCCACCTGCGGCGGCATCATCGGATCGTGGTTCATCGCACCTCCCCGTAGTCGAAAGCGGCCACATCGTGGCACGGTTCCGGCCGGGGGAAACGTGCAACAGTGCATTCCCGGTCACACGGGTAGCGATCTCTCTCACTCGGGAGGAAAGGTGATCCCCCGGGTGTCATGAGAGGCGTCCGCGGCCAGGAAGGCCGCCAGGATGCGGTCGGCGGCCAGCGCCGGGGTGAGGGTGCCGGCGAGGACCTGCCGCTCGATGTCGGGCGCGATCTCCGCGGTGGCGTCGTGGAGCATGGCCAGCAGCCGCTCCCGGACCAGGGCCCAGGTCCACTCGACCTGCTGGCGGCTGCGCCGGGCCGCGAGGTCGGCGCCCTCCTGGTGGCGCACGACGTGGGCCCACAGCTCCTCGAGCCCGGCGCCGGTCAGACCACTGCAGGTCAGCACGGGCGTGTCCGAGCGCAGCAGCCGCAGCGCCCCGGACAGCTCACGCGCCGCCCTGCGCGCGGCCGTCTCGTGCTCGCCGTCGGCCTTGTTGACCGCGATGACGTCGGCCAGCTCCAGCACGCCCTTCTTGATGCCCTGGAGCTGGTCGCCCGTACGGGCGAGGGTGAGCAGGACGAAGGTGTCGACCATGTCGGCGACCGCGGTCTCCGACTGGCCGACCCCGACCGTCTCGACGAGCACGATGTCGTATCCCGCCGCCTCGACGACGACGATGGCCTCGCGGGTGGCCTTCGCCACGCCGCCGAGCGTCCCGGCCGTGGGTGAAGGCCGGATGAAGGCGTTCGGGTCGGCCGACAGCCGGGCCATCCGGGTCTTGTCCCCCAGGATGCTGCCGCCGGAGCGCCGCGACGAGGGGTCGACGGCCAGCACGGCCACCCGGTGCCCCTGCCCGGTTAGATAGGTGCCGAGCGCCTCGATGAAGGTCGACTTGCCGACCCCGGGCACCCCGGACACGCCCACCCTGCGGGCCTTGCCGGCGTGCGGGGTCAGCTCGACCAGCAGCCGCTGCGCCATCTCCCGGTGATCGGCCCTGGTCGACTCCACCAGCGTGATGGCCCGGGCTATCCACCGCCGGTCACCCGACAGCACGCCCTTGACGTAGTCCTCGATCACCGGCACGGTCATCTATGGCCCAGCCGGGCGGACAGCTCGCGCAGCAGTTCCAGGGCGGCGTCGGCGATCACCGTGCCGGGCAGGAAGATCGCCGAGGCGCCCGCGGCGCGCAGCTCCTCGACGTCGTCCGGGGGGATCACCCCGCCGACCACGATCATGATGTCGTCCGCGCCGAGGTCGGCGAGCGCCTGCCGCAGCGCGGGCACCAGCGTCAGGTGCCCGGCCGCCAGCGAGGAGACCCCGACCACGTGCACGTCGGCCTCGACGGCCTGCCGGGCGACCTCCTCGGGCGTCTGGAACAGCGGGCCGACGTCCGCGTCGAACCCGAGGTCGGCGAAGCCGCTCGCGATCACCTTCTGGCCCCGGTCGTGACCGTCCTGGCCCATCTTCGCGACGAGGATCCGGGGCCGGCGGCCCTCCGCCTTCTCGAACTGCGCGCACGCCTCCCGCACCCGATCCGCGGCGTCGCCCACCTCCGCGCGATACACGCCCGATATCGTACGGATCTGCGCGGCGTGCCGTCCGAAGACCTTTTCCAGCGCGTCGGAGATCTCCCCGACCGTGGCCTTGGCCCTGGCGGCGTTCACCGCGAGCTCCAGCAGGTTCTCCCCGCCGGCCGCGCCCTTGGTCAGCGCCTCCAGCGCCTGGGCGACGGCGTCGGCCGAGCGCTCCTCGCGCAGCCTGCGCAGCTTGTCGATCTGCTGGTTGCGCACGGCCGTGTTGTCGACCTTGAGCACCTCGATCGGCTCGTCGGCCTCGGGGCGATACTTGTTGACGCCGATCACCGGCTGCCTGCCCGAGTCGATGCGGGCCTGGGTGCGGGCCGCCGCCTCCTCGATGCGCATCTTGGGCAGCCCCTGGTCGATGGCCCTGGCCATGCCGCCGGCCCGCTCGACCTCCTGGATGTGGCCCCAGGCCGTCCGCGCCAGCTCGCGGGTGAGGGTCTCGACGTAGAAGGAGCCGCCCCACGGGTCGATCACCCGCGTCGTGCCCGACTCCTGCTGGAGCAGGAGCTGGGTGTTGCGGGCGATCCGCGCCGAGAAGTCGCTCGGCAGCGCGAGCGCCTCGTCCAGGGCGTTGGTGTGCAGCGACTGCGTGTGCCCCTGGGTGGCCGCCATCGCCTCGACGCAGGTCCGCACGACGTTGTTGAACACGTCCTGTGCGGTCAGCGACCATCCGGAGGTCTGGCTGTGCGTGCGCAGCGACAGCGACTTGGGGTTCTCCGGGCCGAAGCCCTTGACCAGGCGGGCCCACAGCAGCCGGGCGGCGCGGAGTTTGGCGACCTCCATGAAGAAGTTCATGCCGATGCACCAGAAGAACGACAGGCGCGGCGCGAAATCGTCGATGCCCAGCCCCGCGTTGACGCCCGCGCGCAGATACTCCAGACCGTCGGCCAGCGTGTACGCGAGCTCCAGGTCGCAGGTCGCCCCGGCCTCCTGGATGTGGTAGCCGGAGATCGAGATGGAGTTGAACTTCGGCATCTTCCTGGAGGTGTACTCGAAGATGTCGGAGATGATCCGCATCGAGGGGCCCGGCGGGTAGATGTAGGTGTTGCGGACCATGAACTCCTTGAGGATGTCGTTCTGGATGGTCCCCGCCAGCTTGTCGGGCGTGACGCCCTGCTCCTCGGCCGCGACGATGTAGAGCGCCAGGATCGGCAGCACCGCGCCGTTCATCGTCATCGACACGCTCATCCGGTCGAGCGGGATGCCGTCGAAGAGCTGCCGCATGTCGTAGATCGAGTCGATCGCCACGCCCGCCATGCCGACGTCACCGGCGACGCGGGGGTGATCGGAGTCGTAGCCCCGGTGGGTCGCGAGATCGAAGGCGACCGACAGGCCCTTCTGCCCGGCCGCCAGGTTGCGCCGGTAGAACGCGTTGGACTCCTCGGCCGTGGAGAACCCGGCGTACTGCCGGATGGTCCACGGCTGGGTGACGTACATCGTCGGGTAGGGGCCGCGCAGGAACGGCGCGATGCCCGGGTAGGTCCTGAGGGACGGGCCGTCCTCCAGGTCGGCCGCCGTGTAGAGCGGCTTGACCGCGATGCCCTCCGGGGTCTCCCACACCGCGTCATCCCACGCCGCGTCATCTCGCGCCGCGTCATCTCGCGCCGTGGCACCGGGGTGGACGTCCGGCGCCACGGCGCTCGACCCCAGGTCAATCTCCGAGAAGTCTGGAATCATCGAGCCACTCCCAGATCGTCGAACGTCGCGCGGAGCACCCCGAGCGCGTCACAGCCGGCGTACAGGGTGGCGTCCACCCCCTCATACTCCCCCTTCCCCGCCAGCCACACCGTGCGCGCCCCGGCCTCCCGCAGCGCCGCGGCCACCGCCGCGGCGTGCTCGCCGTAGAGCCGGTCGCTGGAGCACAGGCAGGCCACGGGGGTGCCGCAGTCGCGGAAGGCGGCGGCGATCGCGTCCGGGTCGGTGCCGGGGCCGCTGGTGACGGTCGCGACGCCGCCCGCCGCGAACAGGTTGGCGGCGAACGTCGCCCGCGCGGTGTGCGCGGCGACCGGCCCGATCGTGGCGAGGAACACGGTGGGCCGGCTCGGCTGGGCGTCGGCGATGTCGCGCAGCGCCTCGAACTCCTCGGCGTAGCGCGTCACCGGCAGGCCGCCACGCCCGCCATCGGACGCACCGCCGGACGCAGGGCCGGGTGTGACGGCGGGTGTGGCTCGGGTTTTGACGGCCGGTGTGACGGCGAGCCCGGGGCCGGGCCGCCGGGACACCGGCCTCTCCTTCAGGTCGGGGAACTCGCTGACCCCGGTGATCGGGTCGCGGCGGTGGGCGATGGCGTCCGCGCGCCTGGCCCTGGTCGCCGCCAGCCGCTCGGGGACCAGCCGCTCCAGCGCGGCCGCCATCCCACCGGCCCGCTCGATCTCCTGGAACCACGCCCAGGCCCGGGCGGCGAGGTCGGCGGTGAGCCGTTCCACATACCATGAGCCGCCGGTCGGGTCGGCCACGCGGGCGACGTTCGCCTCCTCCACCAGCAGCGACTGGGTGTTGCGGGCGATGCGGCGGGCGAACGCGTCGGGCAGCCCGAGACAGGCGTCGAACGGCTGGACGGTCACCGCGTCGGCCCCGCCCACTCCGGCCGCGAAGCAGGCGACGGTCGTGCGCAGCATGTTCACCCAGGGGTCCCTGACCGTCATCATCGCCGAGGAGGTGACCGCGTGCTGGAGCTGGGCCCCCGGCCCGCCGACCACCTCGGCGACCCGCGCCCACAGCCGCCGGGCGGCCCGGAGCTTGGCGATCGTGAGGAACTGGTCGGCTGTGGCGGCGTAGCGGAACTCGATCTGCCCGAACGCCTGCTCGGCCGTCAGGCCCGCGTCGGTCAGCGCCCGCAGGTAGGCGACGCCGGTCGCGACCGAGCAGCCGAGCTCCTCGGCGTCCGCGCCGCCAGCGTCGTGGTACGGCAGCGCATTGACCGTGATCGCCCGCAGGCCGGGGTGGCCGGCGGCGCAGCGGCGGGCGAGCGCCACGGCGGCGCCGGTGTCCACGGGCGCGCCGGTGCGGGCCGCCAGCCCGATCGGGTCGGCGCCCAGGTTGCCCCCCGGCAGCGCCACCCCCTCGGCCAGGCGCAGGAACGCCTCCGCCGCCTCGGCCGTACGCGGGCCGGCGTCGAGGACGACCGGGGCGAGGTCGAGGAGGACGCCGTCGAGCACGGCCGGCAGCGCGGCCGGGTCGATGGCGTTCAGGTCGAGCCACAGGGACGTGACGCCGTTCTCCAGGTCGGCGTGGATCGCCTCCCGCGTCGCGGCCGGGTCCGGGTCGGCGTGCCGCTGGCGCACGTCCCACGGACCGGGCATGCGCGTCGTCCGGGGCGCGGACGGCACGTCGGCGGCGTCGTACAGCGGTGCGACCGCCACCCCGTCGTAGGTCGTGGTGGTCAGGGCGGCCTCGACCTCGTCCGGCGAACCCTCCCAGCCCGACCTGCGCAGCACCTCGGCCGCGAGCGTCCTCCACTGCTCCCGCGTGGCCTGTGGGAATCCCGCCGCGGGATCGGCGAGGTCGTCGAGTTCAACAGGCGGCACCGTCATGAACCGGATGCTAGATGCCGTGGCCCCGCCGCGGAGCCCCGGGGTCCGCAATGTGGACAACTCCGTTCGGGGCATAGCGGCGATCTTCCTCAGTATTGTGATCTCGGTCATGGACGGGAGGGCGGGACGATGAGCGCGGACGGGGCCGGGGCGTCGCTCGGCAGCGGCTACGTGCTGCTCGACGAGATAGGCGCAGGCGCGATGGGCAGCGTCTGGCGGGCTCGGCACCGCGACACCGGGGAGACGGTGGCGGTGAAGCTGCTGCGCGAGGGCCTCGGCGACGACCAGGACCTGGTCCTGCGGTTCGTGCAGGAACGCAACGTGATGCGGTCGCTGCGGCACCCCAACATCGTCGCCATCCGCGACTTCGTGGTCGAGGGCCGGCGTCTGGCCCTGGTGATGGACCTGGTCGAAGGGTGGAACCTGCGCACCCTCCTGCAGCGGCGTGGCACGCTGCCCCCGGCCGAGGCGGCCGGGCTGCTCGCCCAGGTGGCCGACGGCGTGGGGGCCGCGCACGCCGAGGGCGTCGTCCACCGGGACATCAAACCGGGGAACATCCTGGTCGAGGAGAGCACCGGACGCGTCCGGCTCACCGACTTCGGCGTGGCCCGCATCCTGCACGGGCCGGGCCTCACCCAGACCACCTCGATCATCGGCACGCCCACCTACCTCGCTCCGGAGGTGGCCGAGGGAGGCACCCCCACCACGGCGGTGGACGTGTACGCGATCGGGCTGATCCTCTACGAGCTGCTCGCCGGGCGCCCGCCGTACGTCGCCGACCATCCGATGGTGGTGCTGCGGCGGCACGCGACGGCCGTGCCCCGGCGGCTGCCCGGAATGCCGGACGCCCTGTGGCAGATCGTCTGGGCCTGTGTCGCGAAGGATCCCGCCGGCCGCCCCGATGTGGCGCAGGTGGCGGCGGCGCTGCGCGACGCGGTGCCGTCGCTCGCCGGCCTGCCCGCCCTGCCGCCGATCGCGTGGTCGGATCCGCCGTCCGCCACCTCGGAGACCGTACCCTCAGCCACCCCTGGCACCCCGGCCGCTCCTACGGGACCGGCGGGACCGGACATTCCGGCCTCTCCGGCTACCCCCGCGCAACCGGCGGGACCGTACACCCCCGCCACCCCGGTGGGACCGGTCGATGCGGCCGGGCCTTCCGGTGCCGCGGCGGATGAGGAGACCATGGCGTCGACGCGGGGCCGGGGCTCACGGCGGCGCCTGGTCTCCGTCGTCACGGGCGCCACCGCCCTGGCGCTCACCGCGTCGGTCCTGGCCGTCCTGTCCCCGTGGCGGTCGGGGGCGAGCGACGGAGCGGCCGGCACGACGGCGCGGCGGCCGGCGGCGCCTCCCGCGACCCCCGTCTCCACACCGGCATCGGCCGAGCCGTCGCACCGCCGCACCCGTGAAGCGGCGCGGCGCAGTCCTGGGCATGATCCCGGCGCGGCGGCCTCCACGCCGCCTGCCCGGCCGCGCCCCGCGCAGTCGCCCACACAGCGGCCCGCCACGCGGCCGTCTCCCACGCGGAGGGCGGCCGCATCACCCCGGCCGCGCCGGTCGGAGGCCGTGGCGACGGAAGAACGCGGCGCGGACGAGGCGAAGCGCGCCCGTCAGACCCCCGAGTGGCAGTGCCGGTCCTGGATCTCGGTCGGCGACGCGATGGGCACGGAGATGTCGCCCTGCTTCGCCATGGTGGGCGACGTTTTCTATCTCATGGGCCGGATCAGGGGTGCCGCGTCCGTACGGTCCGACATCCACATCCAGCTCTACGACAGCACGGCGGAGCAGAACGTCTCGCAGCCGTTCATCTGCTCGGGCGTCTCACCCGCCGGCGACGGCGCGACCGTCAGCTGTGGTCCGTTCACCGCCACGGCTCCGCACACCGGCGGCTATCACGACGTACGGCAGCGGTGGCGGAAGACGGGCACCTCGGCCTTCGGCGGCGGCGCGGAGAGCCCCGGCGTCGTCTGGTGACCGTGATCTGACTGGTGACCGTGTGACTAGGACTTGGCGAAGGCGGCGTTCCAGGTGATGGGACCGACGATGCCGTCCACGTCGAGGCGCCGGTCCTTCTGGAACCTGCGGCACACGTCGCGGGAGTCGGGGCCGTACGCGCCGTCCACGACGATGTCGTAGCCGAGCTCCTTCATCCGGGCCTGCCAGGTGCGCACGTCGTCGCCGCGCATCACCGGTGGATACCTGAGCAGGCGGCCGGGCCACTTCTGCGCGGGCTCGGGTTCGGGGTCCGGCTGCGGCTGGGTGGCGCCGGGACGTGGCGCGCCCTTCTTGATCCAGGCGTACAGCGGGTCGCCGGGGCAGTCGGTGGAGTAGCCGTCGCGGTGGCCCTTGATCTCCTTGCCCGCGCCGCCCTTGGCACGCAGATATTCCACCGCGTCCAGGATCGCGTGCAGGATGCCGTCGGTCGGCTGGACCAGGCCGGCGTTGCCCACGAGACCGAGCACCGCGTAGTGGCCGGAGTTCAGGCCGGGTCCGTTGGCGGCCGGCAGGTGTCCCGGTCCTCTCCCGACGAATACCTTCCGATGCGGGCAGGCCACCATCGAATAGCCGATATCGATCCAGCCATTGCCGTCGATGTGGAAGCTCTGGATGGACTTCACCATGGCCACGCACTTGGCATGGTCGCCGACGATGCCCGGGTCCACCCGGCCGCCGGTGTAGTGCACCTTCACGCCGCGCGTGGAGGACAGCGACGAGTACGAGCCTCTGGGTGGACGCGCGCCCCATTCAGCGCGGGACACGAGATCGATGGCCACAGTGCTCTCCGTTGAAAACCGTACGACTGGATACCGAGCGTAGCGGTAACACGCCAACAGGTACTGCCTTTTGCCCACAAGAAACCGCTTAAACGGCTTGGAAACTGAATACGCCTATAAATCCATTCGACAGAGCGATGCGCCCGCGGAGATCATCGCGGTATGTCCGTTGTCAAGGAGGTCGACTTCTCTCCTCACTCCACGCCGCCGCGGCCGGTGCCGATGCGGATCTGGCTCGACGACACCGACAGCCCGGCCGACGTCATCGACGCCCTGGCGCTGTCGCCGTTCGCGACCGGCGAGCAGCCCTGGTCGCGCACCACCAGCCTCGGCCGGGTCCGCGCCGACGCCCCGCTGACCGCCGAGGGCGGCCGGCTGCTGCGGGTCGCCCAGCACACCGACGGGTACGAGACCCGGCTCATCGCGGGCGAGGGATGGACGCTGCGGGTGGTCCGCAACTCCAACCGGTCGGCGACGCTGACCGCCACGGCGGTGACCGAGGAGCTGGCCGGCTCGGTCCTGGAGCAGGCGACCAGGGACGCGGAGGAGGCCGCCCCCGAGGCCGACCACGTGCGGATGGGCTTCTGGTGGCGGTCGAGCCACGGGCCGCACCGCTCCGCCAAGCCCATCACGACCTCCTCCTGGGAGGAGATCAGGAGGAACTACCCCACGGCCGCCACCGGCCGCCTGGACGCCCTCATGGCGACCACGGCGGCCGACGTGACGGGCCGGCTGGTCCTCCTGCACGGCCCGCCCGGCACCGGCAAGACGACGCTGCTGCGCACGCTCGCGCGCGAGTGGGCGCCGTGGTGCCAGGTCGACTGCGTGCTCGACCCCGAGCTGCTGTTCAACGACCCCGGCTACCTGATGGACGTCGCCGTCGGCTGGGACGGCCCGGGCGACGACGAGGAGCCGCGCTGGCGGCTGCTGGTCCTGGAGGACTGCGACGAGCTGATCCGCGCCGAGGCCAAGCAGTCGACGGGCCAGGGCCTGTCGCGCCTGCTCAACCTGACCGACGGGCTGCTCGGCCAGGGCAGGGACGTGCTCGTGGCCATCACGACCAACGAGGACCTCAGCAGGCTCCACCCGGCCGTCGTACGGCCCGGGCGGTGCCTGGCGCAGATCGAGGTCGGCCGGTTCGACGCCGGGCAGGCGGCCGAGTGGCTGGGCCGCGCCCAAGGCGCCGGTCCGGGCGGCGCCACGCTGGCCGAGCTGTTCGCCCTGCGGGACGGCCGTCCCGCCGTCGCGTCCGAGCCCGCCCCCGCCACCGGTCTCTACCTCTGACCGGCCCGGGCTACCTCTGACCGGCCCGGGCTACCTCTCACCGACCAGAGCGGCCGATACCGTACTGTCCGAATGTGTCGGATACGTAAACCATCCGATGCGCCAGGTCGGGGCGGAAACAACAATCGGCGAGGTGGTCACCCTGCTGTCGGCCGGACCGAGCCCCCAGGTGAGCCCCGTCGTCCTCCACCGGTGGTCCGTCGAGGCTCAGGAGACGGGGAAGGCGAAATATCTGGATCCGTTCGCACCGGGCGGCGAGCGGGAGTGGCCCTACCTCCGCTGGACGTCCCCCGAGCGGGAGATCGGCTTCCCCGCCACCGAGCTGGTGCCGTCGTGGACGGCCGCCGCGCCGCCCGGCGCCTGGCTGGAGATCGAGATCCAGGCACGGACCGTCACCGGCGAACTGACCAAGTGGTATGTCATGGGCCGGTGGGCCGAGACGGACGCCGACATCCACCGCACGTCGCTGCCGGGCCAGGGTGACGCCGACGGGGACGTCGCCGTCGACACCTTCGTCGCGGCCCGCCCCGTCACCTCCTACCGCGTGCGCGCCACCCTGTACGGCAGCGGCGGCGCCGTGCGGTCGCTGGCCGTGATGGCCTCGGCCGTGGGGCAGGCAGGCAGAGGCGGCCCGCCGGGGCTGCGGGCGGTCGAGCTCGACGTCCCGCGCCGTTCGCAGAAGGCCCACACCGGGCACTACCCGCAGTGGGACGGCGGCGGGGAGTCGTGGTGCAGCCCCGCGTCGTTCACGATGGTGCTGGACTACTGGGGGCGCGGGCCCACGCCGGCCGACCTCGCCTGGGTCACCCCCGGCGACCCGTGCCCGGCGGTCGACCACGCCGCGCGCGACATGTACGACCACAGCTACCAGGGCACCGGCAACTGGCCCTTCGGCGTCGCGTACGCCGGGCGGTACGGGCTGGACGGCTTCGTCACGCGGCTGCGCTCGCTGGCCGAGCTGGAGCGGTTCATCGCCGCCGGAATCCCGGTGATCACCTCTCAGGCGTTCCGCGATCACGAGCTGCCGGGTGCCGGATACTCCACGGGCGGGCACATCATGGTCGTCACGGGTTTCACGGCCGACGGCGACGTCATCGCGAACGACCCGGCCGCGCCGGACGACGACGGCGTGCGGCGGGTGTACCCGCGTGCGGCGTTCGAGAGCGTCTGGCTGCGCGCCACGAGCAGCGGGGGGATCGCGCACATCGTGCATCCTCCCGGCACTCCGCTTCCAGAATCCGGGGGGAACTGGTGACCATCAGGGCCGTCGACGTCGCGAGGGTGGACGACCGCCCGCTGTGGGTGGAGATCTCGGGAGACGAGGTCTGGTGGGACGAGCCGCGCCCACGTGAGGGCGGCCGGCGCTGCGTCGTGCGGCGCAGGGCCGACGGCGTGATCGAGGACGTGCTCCCGCCGGGCTGGAACGCCAGGAACCGGGTCATGGAGTACGGCGGACGGTCCTGGCGGGCGCACGAGGGCCGCCTGGTGTTCACCAACTGGGCGGACGGCCGGATCTACGTGTGCTCCCCCGGCGGGGAGCCGGTTCCGCTCACCCCCGACGAGCCCGCCCGCTACGCCGACCTCGTCGTCCATGGCGGCGAGGTGTGGTGCGTACGCGAGCGGGGCGACGCCCGCAGCGGAGAGCGGGACATCGTCGCGGTGCCGCTCGACGGCTCTCCCCTGCGCAGTGTGGTGAAGACCCACCATTTCCTGATGAACCCGCGCGTCTCACCGGACGGCCGGTCGCTCGCCTGGATCGGCTGGAACCACCCCGACATGCCCTGGGACGCCACCGAGCTGTGCGTCGGATCCGTCGACGGCGGTCCCCACCGCGTCCTGCTGTCCGGCGCGTCCACCTGCCAGGCCGAGTGGCGCGACGACGAGAGCCTGTACGCCGTCACCGACCCCACCGGCTGGTGGAACATCCACCTCGTCGGCCTGGACGGCACGACGCGCGACCTGACCCCGGTGCCGCTGGAGTTCGGCGACGCCACCTGGAAGATCGGAGCCACGTTCTTCGCCGTCGCGGACGGGCGGATCGCCACCGTGTACGGCACGGCCGACGAGCGGCGGCTCGGGGTCGCCGACGACCCGGCGGGCACCGGTTCGATCAGGGACGTCGGCGGCGGCTACACCAACTGGGCGCCCGCCTTGTCGGCCCGGGGCTCCAACGTCGTGGGGGTCGCGGGCTCGCCCCACCGGCCGTACGAGGTGGTGCGGGTCGACCTGGACACGGGGGCGCACGAGGTGCTGTCCCCCGGCAAGCCGGTGCCCGAGGACGCCGAGCTGCCCACACCCGAGGCGGTGACCGTCGAGGGGGTCCACGCGCACCTGTACGCCCCGGCGGCCCGGTCGGACGACGGCGGGCCCGCGCCGTACGTGGTGTTCGTGCACGGCGGGCCGACGAGCTCGGCGCCGCCGGTGTTCGACCTGGAGATCGCCTACTTCACCAGCAGGGGCATCGGCGTCGCCGAGGTCAACTACGGCGGCTCCACCGGCTATGGCCGGGCCTACCGCGAGCGGCTGCGCCACAACTGGGGCGTGGTGGACGTGCGCGACTGCGAGACGGTGGCGCGGTGGCTGCTGGACAGCGGACGGGCCGAGAAGGTGGCGATCAGGGGCGGCAGCGCGGGCGGCTGGACGTCGATGGCCGCGCTCGTCCACAGCGACGTGTTCTGCGGCGCGGTGTCCCACTACGGCATCTCCGACCCCGAACACTGGGCGGCGGAGACGCACGACTTCGAGTCGCGCTACCTCGACGGGCTGATCGGCCCGCTGCCCGAGACCCGGCAGCGCTACGCGGACAGATCGCCCGAGCTGCACGCGGAACGGGCGTCCGGCCCGGCCCTGCTCCTGCACGGCCTGGAGGACAAGGTGGTCGATCCCGCGCAGTCGGAGCGCTTCGCCGCCGCGCTGGCCCGTCACGGGCATGAGTGGGCCTACCTTACGTTCGAGGGAGAACAGCACGGGTGGCGGCGCGAGGAGACGATCGTGCGGGCCCTGGAGGCGGAGCTGGCGTTCTACGGGATCGTCTTCGGCTTCCCCACGCCCGAGGTGCCACCGCTGACGCTCCACAAGGGGGAGGCGCAGTGAGCAATCTTGGACACGGCGCGATTCGCTCATGCGACTTCGAGCCGTCGGGCGAGGAGTCGGCATGAGCGAGGTCGGCGAGATCTGCTCGGAGCTGCTGCGGATCGACACCACCAACGACGGGTCCGGCGACGGGCCGGGCGAGCGGCGGGCCGCCGAATATGTGGCCTCCCTGCTTTCCGAGGTCGGCATCGAGCCGGTGGTGTTCGAGTCGGCGCCGCGCCGCACCAGCGTGGTCGCCCGCATCCCCGGCGACAGCTCCGACGCGCTGCTCCTGCACGGGCACCTCGACGTCGTGCCCGCCGACCCGGCCGAGTGGCGTACGCACCCGTTCTCGGGCGAGATCGACGGCGGCTGCGTGCACGGCCGGGGCGCGGTCGACATGAAGGGCACGCTCGCCATGACCCTCGCGTGGGCCCGCGAGAACGCCCGCAGGGGCGTGCGTCCCCGGCGCGACCTCGTGCTGGCGTTCCTCGCCGACGAGGAGTCCACCGGCGAGTACGGCGCGGGTCACGCGATCGAGCGGCACCGCGAGCTGTTCGAGGGCTGCACGGAGGCGATCAGCGAGTCGGGCGGCTTCTCCTGGTATGAGAACGACGTCCGCATCTACCCGGTGGCGGTCGGGGAGCGCGGCACCGCCTGGATGCGCCTGACGGCGCGCGGCGTGCCCGGTCACGGGTCCAAGCCGGCCGTGGACAACCCCGTGGCCGAGCTGGCCCGGGCCCTCGCCCGCCTCGCCGACCACTCCTGGCCCGTGCGGCTGACGCCCGAGGTGGCCCGGCTGATCGACGAGCTGTCGCGGGCGCTCGGCGGGCCGATCGACCTCGACCGGCTGGAGGAGGAGATCGAGCGGATTCCCCGCGCGGCGGCCCTGTTCAAGGGCGTGCTGCGCAACTCGGCCAACCCGACCATGCTGGACGCGGGATACAAGGTCAACGTCATCCCCGGCACGGCCGAGGCCCACGTGGACGGCCGGTTCCTGCCGGGACAGCGCGACGAGTTCCTGGAGACCGTCGACCGGCTGCTCGGCCCGAAGGTCACCCGCGAGTTCGTCAGCTTCGAGGAGGCCGTCTCCTCCCCCGTCGAGGGCCTGTTCGACAAGCTCACCGCCGCCCTGCTCGCCGAGGACCCGGCCGGCAAGCCCGTGCCGTACGTCATGAGCGGCGGCACCGACGCCAAGTGGTTCGCGAGGATCGGCATCAGGGGCTACGGCTTCGCACCGCTGCTGCTGCCGCCCGACCTCGACTACTTCGGCATGTTCCACGGTCTCGACGAGCGCGTTCCGGTCGAGGGCCTGGAGTTCGGCGTCCGCGTCCTCGACCGGCTGCTCACGTCCTCAGCGCCGAAATCGTGACATGAAATAGTTTCCGGCCGTACTGCCGAACACCTCGCGCTCTTGTTACTTTGCATTACGGAAACGGGGAGCGTGAGCGAGGGACAGTGGCCGATCAGCTTGTGCGCTGGGAGATCGACGGCGAGTCCGTCATCGTGGAGACCGGCGAGGAAATCGCGGACACATGGGCTCCTGCGGGAGCCTGCGGCGAGCGGGTCGTGTACCAGTCGGCGGAAGGCCTCAAAAAGGCCCTGCACGGGGTCCGGGACGCGGCGAGGACGGCGCTGGCCGCCTTTCGCGACTTTCCCGAGGGCCCCCAGGAGGTCGAGGTCGAATTCGGTGTGAAGCTAGCCACCGAGGCAGGTGCGATTATCGCCAAAAGTGCCGCAGAGGGACATTTGACCGTAAAGCTGAAGTGGATTGAGAAACCGGCTGATTCCGGACGCGAGTAGTCAATGACGCACAGTTGGCACGCCCGTGTCGACGGCACGAGAAATGGCAGGCGCGTGACCGGAGCCGGCCTGCTGGTCGATGCCCGTCACGTACTCACGTGCGCCCATGTGGTCAGCGGCTGCTCGAGCATCCGCGTCAGCTTCGTCCAGGCCGACCGGCCGGACCTTCAGGATCTGCCCGCCGACCTCGGCTGCGCTGGCCCATGGCGGCAGCCCGGCGACCCGGGGGACGTTGCGGTGCTCAGCCTCGCCGCCGACGTCGCGATCGAGCCGGCCAGGCTGTCTCTCCGGGTTCCGGCGTGGGCCGAATTCGCGGTGCACGGCTTCCCTCCGGACGCCGGGCCGTTCGGCGCCGTCATGCGGCTGCGGACCGGCTCGGCCTCCGGCATCGGGGAATGGCTCCATGTGGAAGCGGCCACCGGTCACGCCGAGACGCCTCGTGCCGGATTCAGCGGCGCTGGCGTGTTCGACGAGGTCACCGGCCACGTCTATGGCATGATCAGCGACGCGTCAGCGAGCCAGGACCGTCGCACCGGACGCATGATCCCGCTGACCGAGGTGCGCAAATACTGGGAGGACCTCGACGACCTCCTCGATCTCGGCTGGCTCGGCGGCGAGGCCCGCCGGAAGCTACGGTCGATTCTGCGCCGCATCGACACGGACGCCAACCTGACCGAACTCGTCGAGGCGGAGTTCCATCCGGCGATCGCACCGCCCGTGTTCCGGTCCGTGTGGCACGCGACCCGGTATGTCGCCGAGGATCTCTACGACGACGACCGCCTGGGCAGGTTCCTCCAGGCGCTCATCTCGAAAACGTCCGGCGGCCCAGCCGTGAAAGCGCTGCGGGTCTGGATGGACCGGCATCTCGAGCCTCCCGCGTCACGGCCCGGGATCTCTTCCATCGTCATCCGGCTCGACACGAAGACCAAGGGCGGCTACGAACTCAGCTTCTCCCATTTCATCGACGACAAACCCTATCCGGGGGGCGCGCCGACGACGGTGACCCGCAAGAGGTTCCGTAAGGAGGTGGAGTCGGCGCTGAACTCTCTGATGGCGAGGATCAGCAGAGCCGGCCGGGACGACCCACTGATCGAGTTCGTGCTGCCGCGCTCGCTGATCCTCAGCGAGCATGTGGACGAGTGGTACGCGTGCCGGGAAGAGGAGATCCCGATAGCGACCTATCGTGTGGTGGTCCGGGACGTCGCACGTCTCGGTAACTACATTCTCCAGGATCAGTGGAGGAACCGCTTCAAGCATCTCCACCGTACGGTCAAGATTGAAAAGGCTGACTGCTCCCTTCTTGATCCGGACGAGTTCTACCGGCGGCTCCTCAGCGATAAGGATGCATGCGTGATCGTCTATTCCGGTGTGCCCGACAGCACCATACTGCACAAGGGCCTCAACGCCGGGGTGCCGGTGATGGTGTGGCCTCGGTCCTCCTGCAAAGGGGCTGCTCCCGGCGAGTGCCCGTACGGGTCGTTGGACGCCTTCGCGACGCTGATAGATGCGAACGGCTATCACGAGTTGCCGGAAGTAGTGCGCCGTTTGCGCTTCGACCCCACGCACGCCCACTGCGGGCCGCGGCTCACTCTCATCTGGGACGACCCCACGCGAATTCCCGATCCGCCCACTTTCGTGGAGGAGTAGCGCATGGCGGACTGGTACGTCTACACCGGCGTTCCCGACGCGAAAAGCGACATCGGGAGGCTGCCACCCCCGCCACCGTGGCGGGACTTCAAGGGCGTGGTGCCGGATGATACCGGGGAGCTCCCGGAGATCGACCCGACGCACGAGCACCAGGCCAGGAGTTACCGGCCGGATCCCGGCGCGGTCGAGCAGGTGAACGCCGCGCTCTACCTTCGCAGGCCGCTGCTGGTGACCGGCAGACCCGGCACGGGCAAGTCCACCCTCGCGCACGCCGTCGCTCGGGAACTTCGACTCGGGCCGGTCCTGTACTGGGCGATCACGAGCAGGGTCACGCTCGCCGACGGCCTGTACAGCTACGACCCGCTCACCCGCCTGTACGACAGGGAGAGCGGGCGGGCGCACGCCGACGCCGACGACGACGAGATCGGCAAATACATCCGCCTCGGACCGCTCGGGACCGCTCTGCTGCCCGCGTGCAGGCCGCGGGTCCTGCTCATCGACGAGATCGACAAGAGCGACATCGACCTGCCCAACGACCTGCTCACGATCTTCGAGGAGGGGCGGTACGAGATCCCGGAGCTCGCGCGCCAGAAACGGCGGACGCACCGGGTCTCGACCGCCGATGGCAGGACCGCATCGGTGACGGACGGTGTGATCGGCTGCCGGGCCTTCCCGCTGGTCATCATGACCAGCAACGGCGAGCGAGAGTTTCCCGCCGCGTTCCTACGTCGATGCGTGAGGCTGGCGCTGCCCGAGCCGGACCGCGACAAGCTGAGGGAGATCGTCAGAGCGCAACTCGGCGAGCTGAGCGACGAGAGCGAGGACTTGATTCAACTGTTCCTCTCTCGGAAGACGGAGGGTCAGCTGGCCACCGATCAACTACTCCACGCGATCTATCTGACCCACCACGCGGCGCGGGACCACGGGGTCGACCGCCTGGCTTTGGCCGAACGGCTCATGCCGCATCTGAACTCCGGCGTCGCCGACGATGACGATTGACCGGCTGAGCGACGTTCTTTCCCGGACCGGCCTGGATATGTCGGCCCAGGAACTGTCCGACGTGCTGTGGCTCGCCGCGCATCTGTCTCCCGAATCAGATTCTGTGGATGTATCTGGCCGCACGGCTGCACACCCTTCTCTCGAAGCACCGGCTGATCCGCACTCGGCCACATCGTGGACGGCCGAGACGGCGCCGGAGACTGCGACGACGGAGTTCGCCCTGGGATTGGAGCTACCCGCCGATGATCCCAGCGGGGATGTTCACCGGATCCAGGTCCCGGACGCGCCGATGGTCAGGCATAGTCTGCCGATCCAGCGCGCTCTGCGCCCTCTCAAACGGACCGTCCCGTCACGCGTCCGGAACGTCATGAACGAGGCCGCCACCGCCGCGGAGATCGCGCGGACGGGCCGGTGGATCCCGGTGATGAGAGGTGCTCCGGAACGCTGGCTTGACCTGGCGCTGGTCGTGGACACCGGACCTACCATGCGGCCCTGGCATCCTATGGTCGGCGAACTGAGAGCCGTTCTCGGCCAGGTCGGCGCCTTCCGTGACATTCACGTCTCATATCTCGTCGGCGACCGAATCGCTCTCGGCCCGGACGCCTCCCCGGGCAGCCCGGCGGCCCTGGTCGATCCGACCGGTCGGCGCGTCGTGCTCGTACTGACCGACTGTTCCGGGCGGCACTGGTGGGAGGGCACGGCACAGCCCGTGGTGCAAATGTGGGCCCGGCGCAACGCGACAGCTGTTCTGCAGCCGCTTCCCGAGAGGCTGTGGCGGCGGACCGCTGTTCCGGTGATCCCCGGCCTCGCTGCGCAAGGCAAGCCGTGCGGCCCCAACACCACTCTCCATTTCCGCCCTTTCGAGGAGACCCCGCCGGCGAGTGGAATCCCGTTGCCCGTGGTCGAGCTGGATCCCGCCTGGATCGGCGACTGGGCTCGCCTCGTCGCCGGAGGTGACACGGTGGCCACGGCCATGACGTACGTCTCGGCACGCCCTCGCTCGTTGGCGCAAAGGGTGGACGAGGAGCGGTCCATCGACCTCGAGGACCGAGTGCTGCGCTTCCGCGCCACCGCCTCTCCTGAGGCGGTGCGGCTGGCCGGCTACGTCGCCGTATCCACGCCAGCGCTTCCCGTCATGAGACATCTTCAACGGGCGCTGCTGCCCCGATCCAGACCTCAGCATCTCGCGGAGGTGCTGCTCAGCGGCCTGTTTCGGCATGTGAGTGGAGATCATTACGAATTCATTGACGAACGGGCCCGGATGGCGGCGCTACAGCTGCTGCCTCGCTCGGAGGCGTGGCACGCGGCCGACGTCCTCAACCGGCTGTCCACCGGCATCCAGGCGAGTGTCGCCACTGCCGCGGCGACCTTCGGCGCGGTGCTCGGCGAAGAACCGGACGCTGTCACCTCTTCACGATCCGATAGAGGGCGTCCTTTCGCCTTTCTGAATGCGGAAGTGCTGCGAAGCCTGAGCGACCTGGACATCCCCCCGCGCCGAGCAGAGACCCGGTTCACCGGCGCGCCCGCCTCCACGTCGCCCCGGACGACGCCTGCCATCACCCACCTTCCGTCGTCCGTGCAGGCCACTCCGGCTTCCGCCTCTCACAGCATCTGTATGTGGGGCACGCCTGGCAGCGGCAAGACGACCTTCCTGGCCGCCCTGTCGATTGCCCTGATGCGCCGGAAGGACAACTGGAAAATCGTAGGTTCCGACCCCACCTCCAACGATTACCTCGTCGAAATGAAAAGGGCGCTGCTGCATGAAAGGGTCTTCCCCGAGGCGAGCAGCGTCCTGGAGCAGTACCACTGGATGCTGATCGGCCCCGGCGCGGAACAGAGCAGGTGGTGGAGTCGTAAGCCGAAGATCGGCCCCGAGCGTCGGATCCGTGTCAGCATGATCGACGCACCCGGGGGTCTTTTCGCTGCGGAAGAGCCTGCCGACGGAGGGCTAACCGATTCGCGCCAACGGGAGCTGCTGGACAACCTGGCTCAGAGCCGGGGCATCCTCTTCCTCTTCGACCCTGTTCGGGAATTCGAGATCGGAGATGCCTTCGACCATCTGCATGCATCGCTCACCCGGCTCGCCGAACGGATGCTCGCCGCCGGCGAGGTGAGGGATGGGAAGCTTCCGCACCATATCGCGGTCTGCATTACCAAGTTCGACGATCGCCGAGTGTTCGACACGGCAGTGGATCGTCACCTGGTCAGCGTCGAGCCCGACGATCCGTACGGCTTTCCGCGGGTGAGCGACGAGGACGCCCGGACGCTGTTCCACGCATTGTGCCAAATTTCGCGGAGCGGTACTGCTGATCTGGTTTTCGCCGCCCTCGAAAGATTCTTCCATCTTGAGCGTATCCAGTTCTTCGTCACCTCATCCATCGGGTTCTTCGTCGACAGGAGCACGAATGTCTTCGACTGGGACGACTCGCAAAATCTCCTGGCCGACGGGGACCACCTATCCCTGCGCATACGAGGAGAGGCTCATCCGATCAATGTCGCGGAGCCGGTGCTGTGGCTTGGCCAGGCGCTCACAACGACCGGGAAGTAGAGCCGATCAGCCCTGGTAGAAGGTCAGATCCACGCCGGAGACGGTGTGCTGGACGCAGGTGAACCCGCCCAGGCCCGCCTGCGCGGCGACCGCCTCGCTCAGGCAGACGACGCCGGGAGCGGCGAGGTCCTGAGCCATCTTCGACGCTTGATTCACCGGCGCTCCGGCCACGTCGCGGCCTCCGTCCGGCGTCCGCCCGGACAGCACCGGCCCGCTGTCCAGCCCGATGCGGCAGGTCATCCCGGCCTCGGCCAGGGCGGCGCGCAACTCCAGGGCGAAGGGCACGGCGGCGCCGGGGTCATCGAACAGGTAGATGGCCAGCGGACCGGCGACCTTGACCTCGACGGCGCCCTCCGCGGGCAGGAGGCGCAGCCCGATCTCCCGCATGCGGGCCGACAGGTCCAGCCCGGTCAGGAGCGCCACCTCGGGTACGTCGGCCGCCGCCCCGGGCTCGCCGCGCTCGGCCAGGACCACCGTCCGTTCTCGCAGGTGCTTTGCCGCGAGCGCCGCGGCCGACCCGGCGTCGCGGGGATCGAAGCGCAACAGGTCCTCGTAGAAGGCGGCCGGATAGGGGATGGGATACCACCCGCCGTCGGTCGCCGCGTCGCCGGCGCGCGGCCCGTCGAGCACGCGATAGACCGCGCCCAGGAGCCTGGCCTGCCCATCGTGCGCGTCCTTGCGGCGCAGGACGAAGCCATGCCCGTCCTTGCGGCGCAGGACGAAGCCATGCCCGTCCTTGCGGCGCAGGACGAAGCCGTGGCCGGCCGGCAGCCGCTCGGCCACCGCCTCGGTGACCACGATCTCGCCGCCCTCGGTGTGGTTCTCCACGAGGTGCTCGACCGCGTCGGCCTCGGCGCCGTACAGTCCGCCGTCCAGGTCGTAGTAGTCGCCGTGGTGGACGCCGATGCCGACGCGGATCCCGCAGGTGCGCCCGATCTCGTCCTGCGCTCGCAGCAGGGCCGACAGCAGCGTCCCCGCGTCGGTCGTCGCGGGATGGAACAGTTGCGCGTTGTCCGCCGCCCAGACGCCCATCGCCCGGCCGCCCACGCCGATCCCGTACGCGTGCAGGACGCGTTTCGGGCCGTCGATGAGCGCCAGCACCTCCAGCAGGCCGAGGCTGCGGCTCAGCCTGGTCAGCCCGGCCGAGTCGGACACCACGCTGTATCCGGTCGTGACGTGCGCGCCGAGCAGCCGCCGGGCGTCGGCGGCGGTACGGCCGCTCGCCCTCCACCGCTCCACCAGCGTCAGCGGCAGCCCCGGGGCCGCGTCCCTTGCGAGGTCGAAGGCGCCCGGCTCCTCCCCGGTCGTGGGAGTGTCAGTGGTCACACAGGATGACTACTCATCGATATCAGCCGTCGAGGAGCGTTTGCGTTCCAAAGTTGGAGCGCCCGTCAGGACGAGCTGGCGATGGGAGTTCGTACCGATCTCCAGGGCCGACCGCGGTTCCTCATCCGTGGGCGCAGTAGCGCCGGGGCAGGCACCCGACTCGTCCAAGAGTCCGCACCCGCGACGCTCGGCGGCGCGTTCCCAGTCTTCACGGATGGGGCCGTACTCGACAGCCCTGAAGACTCTGCGACAGCCCGGAAGGCTCTGCGAGCACGTCTCCGGGCGGGACGTCGTATCGGGCGGCACCTCCCGGT
>NZ_JAATEK010000119.1:0-1543 GCF_012034195.1 Microbispora sp. CL1-1 | reverse complement strand
GGCCCGCGGGGTGTCCTTCCTGGTCGTCGGGGCGGTTTGGTGCCGGATCAGGTCGGTGCCGGGAGTGCTTGGAGCCGGGTGATGGCGGTGACCAGTTGGCCGGCCCAGGGCCAGGACGCGGCGATGCGCAGGCGTAGGCGGCGTCCGCCGCGGACCAGGCGGGCGGCGACGGCGAACAGGCGAAGCCGCAGCCGTTTGGGCTCATAACGGCGGGCCGGCCCATCCAGGGCGAGCATCTGCATCCAAGCCAGGAGTTCGCAGGCCAGGGCGACGACCTCACACCAGATCTGATTCTGGTCGAAGTCGTGCAGCGGCAGGTTGCGCAGCCCGGTGTCCTTGGCGGCGCGGATGCGGTCTTCGCAGCGGGCGCGGCGGCGGTGGCGTAGCTCCAGGTCGGCGAGCTGACCGCGGCGGGTGTCGGTGACAAAACAGGTGAAGCGGTGCCCGTCGATGTCGGTGAAGCGCAACTGCGCGCCCGGGTGCGGGCGCTCTTTGCGCACAATCAGGCGCATGCCCTTCGGCCAGCCGTCCAGCTTCACCAGGCCGGTCAGCTCGGCCACCCACGCACCCGGCCGTACCTGCCCGCCTGAGTCGTAGGCGGGCGTCCACGCCTGCGCGGGCAGAGCCAGAATCGCGGTCTGGATTTCTTCGGTGAGGGCGAACCCGATGGAGTACGACAGCCGCCGCCCGGGCCGGGACAGCCAGGTGAGGAACTCGCGGGTGCCGCCGCCGGAATCGGCGCGGATCAGTACCTGACGGCGGCGGTGCTTGGGAAGCTGGGCCAGCGCCAGCCGGGTGGCGGTGATGTGGTCGGCGGCGGTGTTGGATCCGGCGTTGCCGGGCCGCAGCATGATCGCCAAGGGTTCCCCGCCCCCGGTCGCTCCGTGGTCGGCGAAGACCGTCATCGGGTGGAACCCGAAGGTCTTCTTCCAGGTCGGCGCGGCCTGTTGCTTGTCAGAGTGGGCGATGACGATGGTCGCGTCGATGTCGAGGGGAATCAGCTGGCCGTCGGTGCCGGGGGCGTGGGGGCCGGCCAGGGCCCAGGCCCGCTGCCGGGCGGTGGCACGGGCGGCGCGGATCGCCTTAAGCGCGCGGACGGGGTCGGCGGCCAGGCGGTCGATCACCCGGGACACGGTCGGGTCGGAGGCGATCGGGCCGAACAGCTCGGGCTGAGCGCGGAGCATCGCGATGTCGGCCAGGCAGTCCCCGCCTAACGCCAGCGTGAGGGCCAGATCGGCGATGACTTTGCCCGGGTCGTGTACCGCCCGGGACGGACGCCACCGTTCCAGCTGCGCCGATAGTTCCCTGCCCAGGCCGGTGACCCGCAACGTCTCCAGCAACAGCAGCCCACCGGCCTGCGAGACGAGTCCCGAGCCGTCGGCGGACACCACGATCTTGCGCTGCAACGCGATAGTCTTCACTTGGAAAGTGCCTTCTGAACTGGTGCGGACAGGACTCTCGACAAGCCCAATCCTCCCAGCTCAAAGGCACTTTTCTCATGTAAACGATCAAGCCCGCTCAAATTCGTCGCGAAAGCCCGAGG
>NZ_JAATEK010000118.1:0-1632 GCF_012034195.1 Microbispora sp. CL1-1 | reverse complement strand
CCGGGCGCGGCGGCGGCGCGCTGACCCGCGCAGGTCGGACACGCGATCGTCTTGCGCAGGTCCAACTCCCGTCGCCCCTCCGGAATCTAAGCGAGCACCTCCGGCAGCAGCTTGAACGCCGCCACATGCTGCGGCCGGATCAGACCGAAGTCGCGCCGGTCGATCGTCGCGATCTGGGTGATCCCCAGACGCTCGGCGATCGCCACCACGGACACATCCGCAGGGTCGAGACGAGCGTCTCTGTAAAGCCGGACAAGTTCGGCCATACGCCGTACGTCAGCGGCGAGCAGTTCGACCAGCTCGAACTCCTCCGTGACGAGATCAAGGAACTTTGCATGTACGGCCGATCCCATATGCCTGTTGATCGTCCAACCAGCCTCGATCAGGATGGTCGAAGGAAGGAGCAACGGCCCTTCCAACTGCTCAAGGAGACGCACGCACGAGGCATGGTGCATGTCATCGCGATCGACAACGGCGATCAGCGGACCTGTGTCCAGGAGCGTAGCGGTCACACCGACCGATTGAATCGCTCTGCCAGCAAATCTTCGACCCGTTCTGACAGATCGCCCTCTCCGGATGCGCCGATCCCCGCGATCGACAGGCGGCGACGCCGTACCGGTTCCGATGGACCTTCGCTCGCGGCCTCAGCGAGTTCCGGGTCCGTCTTGACCAGCCGCAGCAGCCGACCCGCCTGGTCTGGCGACAGCCGGTCAACCAGGTGATGAAGCTCCTCATGCGCATGCCCGGCGCTCATGCTCTGAGTCTACGCTGGCGATCTCACCAGCGGCAGGCACACGCTGGCGTGCCCGATGTGTGCCCGTTCGGTTGGCACGCAGCGAGCCGCGGGGACTCATGGTGACCCCACCGCGGTCGATGAGGGTTTGTAAGCCGGTGATCGTGGTGGGCTGATCGGGCTGGGCGCGCAGCCATTTTTTCATGGTCTGCTGGAAGCGTTCGACTTTTCCGCAGGTGGTGGGGTGGTTGGGGGTGGAGTTCTTCTGGGTGACGTGCAGGCGGCGTAGTTCGCTTTCGAAGGCGTTGCGGCCGCCGGCCGGACGAGGCGAGCACCGGAAGGGCACCACCTACTTTGAATGTCGGTCAGGGTGGAGGCGGGCACGCCGTGAGCGGCACAGGCAAGGCGGAAGGTGTCGCGCACGATCGGGCCGGTGACGCGAGGGTGGGCGGTCACCGACAGGGCGTAGGGAGTGGTCGTCCAGCCAGGTGAGAATCTCGGCGTCGGTGCCGTCGGCGAGGCGGTAGTGGGTGAAGTCGGCCTGCCAGGTCTCGTTCGGCTGCTCGGCTTGGAAACGGATGTAGGAGAATCGTGGTCGTTTGCCCGGCTCGGGGGTGACCAGCCCGGCGCGGTTCAGATAGCGGCTGATCGTGGCCCGGGACACGATGACCTGGTGATGCTGCTGCAGGTGCCAGGCGATGGTGTCCGGCCCGGCGTCCAGGCCCTGGCCGGACAGCTGTTTACGCAGGCGGATGATGAGATCGACGATCTCGGCGTCGATCGCGGTCGGTGAGGTCGTGGGTCGTCGGGATCGGGGCTCGAACGCCGTCTCGCCCTGCTCCCGGTAGCGGGCGACCAGCTTGGACACCCAGCCTTTGGAGACGCCGTAGGAGCGGGCG
>NZ_JAATEK010000117.1:0-1661 GCF_012034195.1 Microbispora sp. CL1-1 | reverse complement strand
CCTCGGGCTTTCGCGGCGGATTTCAGTGAGCTTGATCGTTTACATGAGAAAAGTGCCTTTGAGCTGGAAGGATCGGGCTTGTCTAAGGTCCTGTCCGCACCAGTTCAGAAGGCACTTTCCAAGTGAAGACTATCGTGTCCCCGCGCAAGATCATGGTGTCCGCCGACGGCTCGGGTCTCGTCTCCCAGGCCGGTGGACTGCTGCTGCTGGAGACGCTGCGGGTCACGGGCTTGGGCAAGGAGCTGTCGGCGCAGCTGGAACGATGGAGGCCGTCCCGGGCCGTGCACGACCCCGGCAAGATCATCGCCGATCTGGCCCTCACGCTGGCACTGGGCGGGGACTGCCTGGCCGACATCGCGATGCTGCGCACCCAGCCGGAGGTGTTCGGCTCGATCGCCTCCGATCCGACCGTGTCCCGGCTGATCGACCGCCTGGCCGCCGACCCCGTCCGCGCATTGAAGGCGATCCGCACCGCCCGCACCACAGCCCGCCAGCGGGCATGGGCCCTGGCCGGCACCCACGCCCCCGGCACCGACGGTGAACTAATCCCCCTGGACATCGACGCGACCATCGTCATCGCCCACTCCGACAAGGACCAGGCCGCGCCGACCTGGAAGAAGACCTTCGGGTTCCACCCGATGACAGTCTTCGCCGACCACGGAGCGGGTGGCGGCGGGGAACCCTTGGCGATCGTGCTGCGGCCCGGCAACGCCGGGTCCAACACCGCCGCCGACCACATCACCGCGACCCGCCTGGCACTGGCCCAGCTCCCCAAGCACCGCCGCCGTCAGGCGCTGATCCGCACCGACTCCGGCGGCGGCACCCACGAGTTCCTGTCCTGGCTGACCCGGCCCGGACGGCGGCTGTCCTACTCGATCGGGTTCACCCTCACCGAAGAGGCCCAGGCCGCGATCCTTGCTCTGCCCGAGCAGGCGTGGACGCCCGCCTACGACGCCGAGGGCCAGGTCCGGCCGGGTGCGTGGGTCGCCGAGCTCACCGGCATGGTGAAGCTGGACGGCTGGCCGAAGGGAATGCGCCTGATCGTGCGCAAGGAACGCCCGCACCCGGGCGCGCAGCTGCGCTTCACCGACATCGACGGGCACCGCTTCACCTGCTTCGTCACCAACACCAAGCGAGGTCAGCTCGCCGACCTGGAACTACGGCACCGCCGCCGCGCCCGCTGCGAAGACCGCATCCGCGCCGCCAAGGACACCGGGCTGCGCAACCTGCCCCTGCACGACTTCACCCAGAACCAGATCTGGTGCGAGATCGTCGCCCTGGCCTGCGAACTCCTCGCCTGGATGCAGATGCTCGCCCTCGACGGACCGGCCCGCCGTTACGAACCGAAACGCCTGCGGCTTCGCCTGTTCGCCGTCGCCGCCCGCCTGGTCCGCGGCGGCCGGCGCCTCCGCCTACGTGTGGCCGCATCCTGGCCCTGGGCCGGCCAACTGGTCACCGCCATCACCCGGCTCCAGGCACTACCGGCACCGACCTGACCAGCACCAAGCCGCCCCGACAACCCAGGAAGGACACCCCGCGGGCCCGTGGAACCCCGCCCACCCGGCGCGACAGCCGGGCCACCACCCTGACCACGGCCGCGATTTCACACTCCAGCCGAACCGCTCAGCAAGCCACCGGATAGGCACGAAAGATCGAGGTTA
>NZ_JAATEK010000116.1:0-1700 GCF_012034195.1 Microbispora sp. CL1-1 | reverse complement strand
CGGCGGTCATGATGTCACCGGCCGCAGGCGCAGACCGGACATCCCGCCGTCCACCGGCAACTCGATCCCGGTGGTCGACCCCGCCCGCGGGCTGGCCAGATACGCCACCGCATGCGCGACCTCCTCCGGCGCCACCAGACGCCCGTGCGGCTGCCGGGCCGCCAACGCCACCCGCTCGGCCTGCGGATCCGGCGCGGCATCCACCAACCGCCCGACCCACGGAGTGTCCACCGTGCCCGGCGTCACACAGTTGACCCGGATGCCCTCACCAAGGTGATCGGCCGCCATCGCCCGCGTCAACGCCAGCACCGCCCCCTTGGACGCCGAATACAACGCCCGCTGCGGCAACCCCGCCGTCGCCGCGATCGAACACGTATTGACGACCGCCGCATACGGCGACTCGCGCAGATACGGCAGCGCCGCCCGGGTCACCCGCGCGACCCCCACCACGTTCACATCCAGCACCCGCAGCCACTCGGCATCATCGTTGCCGGCCACCGAGCCCTGCGCCCCGATACCCGCGTTGTTCACCAGCACATCGATCCGCCCGAACCGCCCGGCCACCGCCGCGACCGCCCCCCGCACCGCCCCGTCGTCGGTCACATCACAGACGAACTCGGTGCCCTTCACATCCAGCACCGCGACCCGGGCGCCGCGCGCGGACAGCTCCTCGGCCACCGCCCGGCCGATGCCCGACGCCCCACCGGTGACCACCGCCACCAACCCGTCGAACTCCCCGCTCATGCCACCCCCACGCCTCGCAGCCGGGGGCCGCATGAACCGAACACGCCGCGCCCGCCGCTCCGCCCACCGGTTCGCCCACCGGTTCGCCCACCGGTTCGCTCGTTCATGCCTGGCCCACCCGCTGGCGCTGACGGCCCAGACCGTCGATCTCCAGCTCCACCACATCACCCTTGCGCAGATAGGCCTGCGGGCCACGCCCCAGCGCCACCCCCGCCGGAGTCCCGGTGTTCACCACATCACCCGCCTCCAGCACCATGAACTGGCTCAAATACCAGATCACGTGATACACCCCGAAGATCTGGTTCTTGGTGTTGCCGTTCTGCCGCAACTCCCCGTTGACCCACAACCGCAACCCCAGCGCCTGCGGATCACCCACCTCATCCGCCGTCACCAGCCACGGCCCCAGCGGATTGAACGTCTCACACGACTTGCCCTTGTCCCACTGACCCCCACGCTCGTTCTGGAACTCCCGCTCCGACACATCATTGGCGATCGCATACCCCGCGATCACCCCCGCCGCGTCCTTCGGAGACTCCAGATAACGAGCGGTGCGACCCACAACCACCGCCAGCTCGACCTCGTAATCGGTCTTCACACTCCGGCGCGGCACCAGCACCTCGTCATCCGGGCCGACCACCGTGTTGGACGCCTTCATGAACACCACCGGCTCACCCGGGATCGGCGCCCCCGTCTCCTCCGCATGATCGGAATAGTTCAACCCGATACACACCACCTTGCCCGGCCGGGCCACCGGCGCCCCCACCCGCTCGAACGGCCCCGCCTCCGGCAACCGGCCCTCCGCCAGCGCCACCCGCACCCGCTCGATACCGCCCCCCGCAAGGAACACACCGTCGATATCACCCGTCACCGACGACACATCCAGCACCCGCCCGTCCGGCGCGAGCACACACGGCCGCTCCTCACCCACCGGACCCACCCGCAACAGCTTCACGATC
>NZ_JAATEK010000114.1:0-1743 GCF_012034195.1 Microbispora sp. CL1-1 | reverse complement strand
ACCCGCTCAACCGTCTCCGGCGTCGGCAACAACTGCCCAGTCTCCATGCGCGAGATCGTCGGCTGCGCCAAACCGGCCCGCTGCGCCAGCTCCTTACCCGTCAACCCGGCATCCTTGCGCAGCCGCCGCAGCAGCTCACCCAACTCCCGCAACCGATCCCGCCGCTCCACCATGCTGGCGTTCTACCACTAGCGCTCTACCAGGTGGCGCACGATCACGCGGAACTCTGCTGAATTGCGCTCATAAGGATCAAGGCGGCGGCGTGGCGCGCCGCCGTACGGCCCAGCGTCGCGGACCCCGGCCGCGCTGCGGCCTGGGGGCCGGTCACGGCCGGGGCCGCACTTGAGCCGCCCAACCGCCTGCCGGCCCCGCTATATTCACCCGACTCGCCACACGTGGGCCGCGCCACCGCCCGGTAGCACGAACTGTCACAGCTCGCAGGAACCTCACAGCCCGACCTGTAACCGCACCATCAAGACCACGCTCATGGGCTACGACTGCGATCACCCGCTCCGACGACTGGCTCGACAGCGCCGACCATCCCATCTCGCCCGAGGAATGGGAGGCGTTCACGGCCAGCCAGCCCGAACTCCGATAAGACGGCTGGATCGAATACAGCGGATCCGCCCTGGCGCTCCGGCTCCGGGATGACCACCACGGTCGTGCTCACCACCGCCGGACTGTCGGTGGCTGGGGTGAGGGGCCTGTTCATCCCGTCTGCCCTCAACCCGGGACAAGCCGAGCCGGCCCGCGCTCTGCTTCCCCTGCGGGCGGGTCGACGGCATACGGGATGAACAGGCAGGTAAACGGATCCTTTCTGCCTTTCTAACAACATGAGCAGAGCTTATTGCATGTCCGTTCAGGCTCAGCTATCCCGAGTCACAGCCTACCTTTTCGCTCAGACCGATTACCGATCGTAGATCCGAACCGTGACCGCCATATCCGGAGAAGATGTTTCGGAGCGAAGGTCTTCTTCGATAGCACGTGGGTTCCTCAAGCAGCCATCGTAATCGAAAACGAGACAGATGAGGTGTGTCACTGAATTGTGAGCTAGATATCGATCGCGATCCACAATAAGTTGTTCGCCCAGCTTACCATCTTTCAAACTTTCACGAGTATGCTTTAGTTCGATCGCAAGCTTATACTTGGGAAGTAGGAAATCTATGCGAGAATTTTGACCTGCATATGATGGCGTATACTCTTCTTCTCTGATGTCGTCGAAGAATTGGGACAGCAAAGCCCTGAAAAGATATTGATCATCATACTCATTCTCGAACTTTATCGGATTGCCATGAGAACGCACTTTTAAGCTTCGCCGCACCAAGAGCATACGCTCACCGAGTTCTAGAACGAGTGAGACTGCATCAATTTTTGCTCCGGCGAATGAGACGGTACCCGCAGACTCGGCAGTCTTAGCCTTTCCCTCAATAAGCAGTCGAAGGAGCAGGCCAATTATTTTTGCTTTGCTAGCGGCTGAGCGAGCGAGAGCACCCCAATCTTGACGCTCATAGAGCCCGGCCTCGGTCTTGCCATTTTTGAATGATCGAGTATCTAGACCGTTTAGACGCGCAACACTCTCGAGCTTTCCATGCGGTGCGTAATCTTCACCGTAGCGCGCCGCGAATAACCCGTCGACATCCACCCGACGTTCAGGAGTTCGAAACGTCGGAGCCTTCCCAGTGAGATATTCGTATCGTGCAGCAAGGGCGGCGAACCCGTACTCGGGACGATTCATATTCCAGT
>NZ_JAATEK010000113.1:0-1853 GCF_012034195.1 Microbispora sp. CL1-1 | reverse complement strand
ACGTCGGCCGAGCGCGCGCAGCCGCATCAGCGCCTGCCGGGTGACGATCCGCACCAGATAGGCGCGTTGATCCCGCACCGTCCCGAGATCGACGCCCGCCCAGCGCAGCCACGTTTCCTGGAGGACGTCTTCAGCGTCGGCGGCCGAGCCGAGCATCTCGTAGGCCACGGTGAACAGCAGGTTGCGATGGGCGACGAACGCCGCGGTGGCCGGGTCCACGGTTTCCCCATGCGCGTACGGCTCGCCCGCGCCCACCTGTCCCTCGCCCATCACGGCTCCTCCCCGATCGCACTCGCCTGCGCCTTACACGCACAAGACGCCTATCCTCGGCGTTCTGTGACCGCGGCGACAGGTGGTGTACGTCACACGACCCGAGCTGTCACAGGCGGCGGGGCACCGGCATCTCGTGTTCGTCAGGACGCCGCCCGGACAAGCCGGGCGGCACGCGACTCCACAGGAGTGAGGACGAATGACGAACTCGGAGCGGACCTTCGCGCTGGTCACCGGTGGCAACAAGGGCCTCGGTCTCGAAGCGGCCCGCCGGCTCGGTACGGAGGGGTGGACGGTCTTCCTCGGCTCGCGCGACGAGAGCCGGGGACGGGCGGCCGCAGGCAAGCTGGCCGCGGACGGCGTCGACGTGGTCATGGTCCCGCTGGACGTGACCTCGGACGCGTCGGTGGCCCGTGCCGTACGGCTCGTCCGCGAGCACACCGACCACCTGGACGTGCTGATCAACAACGCCGGCGCGCCGGGAATGGTCACTCCGCCCGCGGAGACCACGGTGGACGAGATCCATTCCGTCTACGACGTCAACGTCTACGGACCGATCAGGGTCACGAACGCGTTCCTTCCCTTGCTGCGGGCGGCGCACAACCCTCGGGTGGTGATGGTGTCGAGCGCCGCCGGGTCCTTCGCGGTCGTGACCGATCCGGAGCAGCCCATCTCGAAGATGCACGAACTCGCCTACACGTCGTCGAAGGCGGCGCTGAACATGATCACCGTCCGGTACGCCCAGGCACTCCCGGAGATCAAGTTCAACGCCACCACTCCCGGGGAGGTCGCGAACCACACGTTCGCCGCCACCGACATGAACAACCACACCGGTCAGTTGACGGTCACCGAGGGCACCGACTCGATCGTCGGACTCGCGATGATCGGCCCCGACGGGCCGAGCGGAATCTTCACCGACCGCCTCGGCCCCGTCGGATGGTGACCGCCGAGCCTTGGCATCCTGTGTGATGTAAACCGCCACGCGCTGGTCGGCATCGCGGTGTCCGGTACCGCGCCGGAAAACGCCTGTGGGGTGTTGGCGAGTCTTGAGCCGGTCGGTGACCGCTCCGGAAGGCATCTCCGGTCCTCGCCGAGCCCGCTCCGTCCGTGCACATTCCGCAAGCTCGGAATGCCCGCGGGGCCCGGTATCGGGCACAACGCTTCCGGCCCGTCAACGCCCCCCGTGCGCGGCGCGACCTCCCCAGCCTTGACGGAGCCCGCGTAGCCGACGCAACCTCCTTCCGGCCGCTCACCATGCCCCCTGTTAGGAGGTGACCTCTCCGGCCCCCACAGAGCCCGCGTTGCCGGTGCCCCTTCCGGCCTGCACGTCCGGACCGCGCACCTGGACCGTACGCCCCTGGCGACAGCCCGGAAGCCTCTGCGAATCATCTCCGGGCACAACGCTTCTGGCCGTCGCGGTGCCCTCGTGCTGGGCGCCACCTCTCCCGCCTCCATAGAGCCTGCGTTGCCGGTGCCCCTTCCGGCCTGCACACCCGGCCTGCACACCCGGCCCGTACACCTGGACTGCACGCCGCGACGACAGCCTGGAAGGCTTTGCGAGCCGTCTCTGGACGGGGCGTTGC
>NZ_JAATEK010000112.1:0-1869 GCF_012034195.1 Microbispora sp. CL1-1 | reverse complement strand
GGTGGCCGTGATCGCCGGTGGGGTGTTCAACAGCGGCATCCTCGCCGGAGGCGCCACCTACGACTACGACGCCGCCCCACCCGCCGTCGTCGAACGCGCACGAGAGCTGGGACGTATCTGCGCCTCCCACGGCGTGCCGCTCCCCGCCGCCGCCCTGCGCTTCCCCCACCGCCACCCCGCCGTCACCACCATCCTGATCGGCGCACGCAGCGCGGAGGAGGTCAGGGAAGACCTCGACCTCGCGGCCACGCCCGTGCCCGAAGAGCTGTGGAGAGAACTGGACTCTGCCCGCTGACCTTGCCCGCCGACCTTGTCGGCTGACTCCGCGGCCTGACCCTGCTGATCGACCCTGCTGATCGACTTTGTTGATGGCCCCCGCACGCCGGCAGCTCCATCGGACTGCAGCAGCAGGTCGCGGCTGCGCTCCTGCTACCCGCGGGCGACGGCGAACAGCCGGCTCATCGCGCCGTGCCGCTTGACCGGCTGGTAGTCCGTCCATCGAGGTTCCGGGGTGGAGGGAGCGGAGCGGAAGGGAACGAGGACCGCAGCGAAGGCCCAGCGGAGCGGGCTTCGTGAGGACCGGAGTTTCCTTGCGGCGCAGTGACCGACTTGCCCAAGATCCGTAGCCACCCAAAAGGCCGCAGGACCCTCCCACTCCGACCGCCCTGCTCAGTCGCGCCAGGAGCCTCGCGCCGTCCGGCCGTCCGGCCGTCCGGCCGTCCGGGTCCGATCGTCCTGCTCGGTCACGCCAGGTCTCGCGCCGTCCGATCGTTCGGGTCTGACCGTCTTGCTCGGTCGCGCCAGGAGCCTCGCGCCGTCCGGCCGTCCGGCCGTCCGGGTCCGACCGTCCTGCTCGGTCACGCCAGGTCTCGCGCCGTCCGATCGTTCGGGTCTGACCGTCTTGCTCGGTCGCGCCAGGAGCCTCGCGCCGTCCGGCCGTCCGGCCGTCCGAGTTCGACCGTCCTGCTCAGTCGCGCCAGCAGCCTCGCACCGTCCTACCGTCCCGGTTCGACCGCCTCTGTGCCAGGGCGGGACACGTGCCCGTTCTCTGCCTCGGCTGATGGTCCGTCGCTGGTGGTGCGTCCTCATCGCGGCCGGGCTCTCCCACACCCGCTGCGCCGCAAGTCTGTGGCCCCAACTGAACCGGGTCGTCCGGTTGCTAAGAGTGACATGAGCAGGAGATAATTCAAACGGGATTTCGAATCAATCGAGGAGGGTGTGATGGATCTGTTCGACATCGATCCTGAGCGCCTTCACCGTTCGAGCGATATTGACGGTGAGTGGTGGGACCGTCTGATCGCCAATTCGCCGCTGTGGTCATCCGACGGCTCGTCCGCCCGTGATCCCTTCCCGATCATCAACTTCGGGCAGCGGCAGCGCGCCGACGCGCCCGGTGCCACGAGCACAGCCAGCCCGGGCACGCATATCGATGGCGCACATGCCGCGCGTGGGGCTGCCGCTGGCGTGGACGGCGCTGGCGTTGGTGCCGCCCGTGCGGACGCTGTCGGCCTTGACGGCGCTGGCGCAGATGTCGCCAGTGAGGCCGCTGATGGTGCGGACGCTGCTGGCGCGGGCGCGGCTGCCGCCCATGAGGGTGGTGCGGACGGCGCTGGCGCGGATACCGCGCGTGGGGCCGCCGCCGGTGCGAATGCCGCTGGCATGGACGGCGCTGGCTTTGGTGCCGCGCGTGGGGATGCTGATGGTGCGGACGCTGCTGGCGCGGATGGTTCTGGCGCGGCCGGCCCGGGTGCGGGTGCGGGTGCTTCCGATGGTGTGGGTGGTCGTGATCGTGGTCGTGACCGTGGTCGGGGTCGGGGTGGTGTGCGGTCGTCGTGGGTGGTGGTGGGGTCGGTTCGTGAGGTGGCCCAA
>NZ_JAATEK010000111.1:0-1894 GCF_012034195.1 Microbispora sp. CL1-1 | reverse complement strand
GAGGGGTCCCATCAGGCCCTTCGTCCTCCCAGTAGGCGCGCCATCCTCCACCAGGCACTACGCCTGCGACCTGATCGGCTCGTTCGAGATGAGAGAAGTCCGGATAGTCGCTGACCGCGCGCAGTGCACCCCGTTGCGGATCAACGACCAGTGCGGATCCTGTGACAGGGTCCCAGGCTTCTATGTGCACCGTACGGCCGATCTCGGTCTCGGTACCGGTGAAGATGGCAACCCAGCCCATCTGGTTAAAGTAGTGAACGGCGGACATCTAGTTACCGACCTCCGGCTGTAGGCAGCAAACTCTGAAGAGGATCATCGCCCCTCAATCAGCTCACCGGGACCAGGACGCCGCGCATCTCGTCCCCCTCGTCGTCATCACGGCGTTCGAGCTGCTTGTTGATTGCATCTGTGATCGCCTTATCCGCGCCGCGTACAGCGTGCTGGTAGATCATCGCCGCCCGGACGTTGTCGTGCCCCATCCGGGCCATCAGGTCCTTGAGCCCCGCACCCGACTCGGCTGCGAGCATGTTCCCCGTGTGCCGAAGGTCGTGGAAGTGCAGGCCCGGCATGCCCATGTCCTTCACGACGTCGACCCAGCGCGTCCGGGTGTTGAAGCCGCTACGCCGCAGCGGCCCGCCCTTGGCACCGGGGAAGACCAGCGCGCCCGGCTCGTCCTGAACGTAGGTCGCCAGATGCTCACGCAGGGCCGTAATGATCCCCTCGGGGATGCCGACCACTCGCCGGCCCGCCTTGGACTTGGGAGGCCCGAGAACCAGCTCCCCCGTGGAGCGCTCGACGAAGGCCGCCCGGATGCGCACGGTCCCGGCCCCCAGGTCGAGGTCACCTCGACGTAGCGCGCTCACCTCACCCCATCGCAGGCTCGCGAAGGTGGCGAGCAGCACCAGGGCGCGGAAGCGTCGGTCATGGGCGCAGTCGGCCCGCCCGTCCGCGCCCATCTTCCACAGCACCCGTTCCGCCTCACCTCGTGTGGCGAAAATCTCAGGGTGCGATCGCATCTCCCCGTGCCGCTGAAACCTCAGCCGGTACGCCCCGTTCTTGAGCTTGCGGACATTGCCGACAGGACGACGGCCAACCCGGTCCGCCAGGTCGAAGACCTGAGCCACGGTCAGCACGGGCCGTTCTTCGGGGTGCTCGTCACCTGCCCCGCGGATTCGGCATGGATTGCTTGGGATGATGTGGTCCTCTTCGGCCGCCGTCATCAGCACGGCCCGCAGCAGCCGGTACGCCTTGGCTGCCACCGAGACCGAGACGCCGTTGGCGAGGAGGTCGGCCCGCCACTGCCGAATCATGGCCGTCGACAGCTTGCCGAGCTGGGCCGCGCCCAGATACGGCGTGACGTGCTTGTTGAGCAGCCACCTATAGAGATCGACAGTGCGGGGACGCAGGCCCGGACGCTGGGAAATCCAGTTCTCGGCGTAGTCGCGGAGCCTGACCTTGCCGCGATCCGGGTCGGTCCACTCCCCCCTGATGATCTGCGCCTCAATGAGCGAGAGCGCTCGTTCCGCGTCGCTCTTACGCTCGTACGTCTCGGCCCCAGTGCGGATCCGCCCGTCCGGGCCGGGATAGCGGATCTGGTAGCGCCCGGACTCTCGCTTGCGGATGTTGCCGAAACGACGATGACCGTCTCTGTTGGCCATCAGGCCGCCCTCCCGGTGACGTCATGGGCCGTCAGGGGCGCGACCGTGCCCGCGACGACGAAGGTGGTCAGTGCTGACTCGGAGATGCGGACGTGGCGACCGACCTTCACGAACTCGATGCGCCGTTCGGCCACCAAGCGGCGGACGAAGCGGACCGAGGTGCTCAGGCGGGCCGCCGCTTGCGGGACAGTGAGCAGTTGATCCAAGGTGTTCCTCCTTTCACGCGGCGGACTGAA
>NZ_JAATEK010000110.1:0-2077 GCF_012034195.1 Microbispora sp. CL1-1 | reverse complement strand
CCCCGCTGGCGTGGAGTGGTGATTGATGAGTTCTTCGGATGAACGGTGCCCGGATGTGTCCTCGGTGGTGTCTGGGGGCGAGGGGGTGCACCTTGAGGCGTATGCCTCCGGTGAAGCCCGCGTCCATCAAGCGGGCCGGGACCAGCATTTCCACTACGGCGATGGGCTACGTGAGCGACAGCGCACCGAGGCTGGCAGGGTAACGCTGGAGTGCCCTTATCCGGGGTTGGCTGCGTTTGGACGTGAGCAGGCGCGGTGGTTCTTCGGCAGGGATGCCCTGGTCGCTGAACTGATCGCTCGCCTAGACGAACGCCTGCATGCGGGAGGCGTACAGGTAGTTGTGGGGCAGTCGGGCGCGGGGAAGTCCTCGTTGTTGCGGGCTGGGTTGCTGTCCAAGCTGGATGAGGGGGCCCTGCCGGGCTCGGGCCAATGGCCAAAGGTGGTGTTCACGCCCACCGCAGACCCCCTTCAGGCTCTGGCCGCACAGATTTCGTCCTTCACAGGCACCGAAACGGTGCGTGTAGCAGAGGAACTGGCTGAGGACCCGGATCGATGCGTTCCGATGCTGGGTGAGGTGCTGCGCAACCACATCGGCAGCGAGGATTCCGGTGCTCGCGTGGTGATGGTCGTGGACCAGTTTGAGGAACTGTTCACCCTGTGCACCGACGACTCGCGGCGGCGCGTGTTCATTGACTTGCTCACGCGACTGGTCGGCACGCGAGGCGATGCAGGCCATGAGGTGCAGCCTGTCGGGCTGGTTGTGGTGGGGGTGCGGGCAGACTTCTACGCCGCTTGCGCCCACTACTCACAACTGCGCCTTGCCTTGCAGGACAGTCCACTGGTGGTCGGGTCGATGTCGGAGGTGGAGTTACGCGAGGCGATCTTGTATCCGGCACAGGATGTGGGGCTGGACATCGAGCCGGGGCTGATCGAAGTGCTCCTGCGCGACCTGGGGACCGTGGTCGGCACCGATGAGGGTGGGACAGCCGGCTATGAGGCGGGGCGACTCCCGCTGCTGGCTCATGCGCTGCGGGCCAGTTGGCAGCAGCGGCACGGTGCCACTCTGACTGTGGCGGGCTATCGGACCACCGGCGGGATCCAACGCGCCATTGCCACCACCGCCGACCAGTTTTTCGCGCGCTTGGACGCCGCTGGGCAGCGGATGGCCGAATCGCTATTCCTCCGCCTCGTCAAGATCGGAGATGGAACCGAGGACACTCGACGGCGTCTATCCCGCTCCGAGTTGGTCGACAGGAGTGCCGATCCGCAGACGGCCACAGCGGTCGTGGATGCGTTCACTAATGCGCGACTGCTCACCCAGCGACAAGACACCGTCGAGATCACTCACGAAGCCCTGCTGCACAGCTGGCCCCAGTTGCGTCGTTGGATCGACAGTGACCGCGCCGGGCGGTTGATCCATCAGGATCTCGAAGAAGCCGCAGCGGCGTGGGACCGCGGGGGCCGCGACTCGTCTCTGCTGTATCGGGGAGGCCGCCTGGAGACCGCGCGCACCTGGGCTGAGACCGCTCCACACCATGATCTCAGCTCCGCCGCACGTGACTTTCTCTCAGCCTCCACCCGGCAGCAACGCCGTGCTGTACGGCTCCGCACGGGCACCATCGCCGTCCTCACAGTGCTGAGTCTGGTTGCCTCCACAGCCGCCGTTTTCGCCTCCCAGCAACAGCGCGAAGCGCTGCAGCAGCGAGACCTTGCCATCTACAACCGGGTGGTCGCTGAGGCGGACCAGCTAGGAGACACCGACGGTTCCCTGTCAGCCCAGCTGACCCTTGTCGCGCACCGCATGAGACCGGGCGACGAGACGTACACGCGGCTACTTACTACCGAAAACACCGCCCTTTCCACCCCCCTGACCGGCCATGCTTCCAGCGTCAACACAGTGGCGTTCAGCCCGGACGGGCATACCTTGGCCAGCGCTAGCGGCGACGGGTCTGTTCGGTTGTGGAATGTTTCTGACCCGGCCCGGGCCGTGCCGTTGGGCCGGCCCCTGAACGGCCACACCAACGTCGTCTTCTCGGTGGCGTTCAGCCCGGACGGGCATACCTTGGCCAGCGCCAGC
>NZ_JAATEK010000011.1:0-226367 GCF_012034195.1 Microbispora sp. CL1-1 | reverse complement strand
CGCCGCGTTGGACACGCCGACGAAGACGCCGCCCACCAGGGCGGCGACCCCGACAACGGTGCCGATCACCCCGACTCCGGTTCTGCTACTCCTTCTCAAAGCCGAGCTCCTCGCAGGTCGTGCAGGACCCCTGACCCAGGCTGGTGGCGGCGCCACTCCTGGTCCCGCTGAGGGAATTCATAGATGTGAACAACATCCATGAACCGGAACATGGCCAAAAGTACGGACCCCGCGAACCCGGGTCAATGCTCCGTGTCGACCAGCTGACGGGGTGGTCCTGGCACCCGCCGATTCCGGCAGGTGAGACCGTCCGCACCCGGTGCGCGCCAGTGAAATTTTCATGAAACACGGACACGCCGGGAGAGCCGAGGAGGTCATGGCGGAGAGCCATGGCCGACTGGAACGTTGCGCGGCGCCACCCGGCACTCCCCACACACCGCCTGGCACTTCCCACACGGCACCGCGTGACTCCCCCTGCACGGCACCGCCCGGCACTCCCCACACACCGCCCGGCACTTCCCACACGGCACCGCGTGACTCCCCCCGCACGGCGCCACCCGGCACTCCGCGACGTATCCCACACGGCGGCGCGCGGTTCGCCGGCAACCCCCTTCTCCCCGCGTGAGGCCCGGTCACCGCGGACATGGGCCTGTGTCGGCGAAATCACACCATGACGGGCATGGGGCGAGAGCTCCCCAGGGCTACTCTTTTGTACCGACTGGTCAGTGCAAAGAACGGAGCACAGACGTGAATGCCGGGCGAACCACCGACGTCGCCACCCCCTCGGCCGGAACCCCCGACGGGCCGTCCGGCGGCGGGGTGGACGACGCGTCCGACGGCACGTCCGAGGGCGCGTCCGACGGCACGTCCGGCGAGGCGTCCGGCGCCGTGTTCGGCGGGGTCGAGCTGAAGGCGCGAGACCTGGGCGTGCGCGGCGCTCACGGCTGGGTCTACCGGCACGTCTCCCTGCACGCGGCCCCGGGGACGCTGACCGTCGTCACGGGCGAGGCGGGCAGCGGCCGTACGAGCCTGCTGCTCACCCTCGCGGGACGGATGAAGCCCACCGAGGGGACGCTCACCGTCGGCGGCCTCGCCACACCCCGCGGGATCAGGCGGATCGCCGCCCTTGGGCTCTTCCCGGAGGTGAACCCGTTCGACGACGCCCTGACCGTACGGGAGCACCTGCAGGAGCGGCTGCGCCCGCACGGGTTCCTGTGGCGCAGGCGGCACCCGGACGCCGTGCGGTCGGCGCTCGCCCACGCCGGGCTCGATCCGGACGCGCTGCCGCGGGGCGACCGCACCCTGGCCAGGGAGCTCACCCGGGCCCAGGCGGTGCGGCTGGGCGTCGCGCTCGCCCTGCTCGACCAGCCGGGCCTGCTGCTCGTGGACGACGCCGGCACCGGCATCCCCGCGGGCAGGCGGCGCGAGCTGTGGGACGTGCTGCGCGGCCTGGCCGACCAGGGGCTCACCGTCGTCGCGGCGTGCACCGACGCCGAGGAGGCGACCGGCGCGGCCAGCACGCTGCTGCCGCTGCCCGTTCCCGCTCCCCCGGCACCGGGTGCCGGAGACGCGGCGGAGACAGGAGAACGCCGATGAGGATCCCCCACCCCGGCCGGCTCGAACTGCGCAGGTTCCTGCGCTCGCGGCTCACCAGGGCCGCGCTGGTCGCCGTCGTCATGCTGCCTCTGCTGTACGCCGGGCTCTATCTGTGGTCGTTCTGGGATCCCCAGGCGAACCTCGACCGTGTGCCGGTGGCCCTCGTCGTGGAGGACCGTCCCGCCACCGCCGCCGGCGCCGCGGGGAGCCCCCCGAGCACGGTGGACGCCGGACGCGAACTCGCCGCCGAGCTGGAGCGGCGCAAGGTCTTCGCGTGGCACCGGGTCGACGCGGCGGAGGCCGACAAGGGCGTCCGAGAGGGCCGTTACTACCTGTCGCTCACGATCCCGGACGACTTCAGCGCCGACCTCGCCTCGCCCTCCGGCGACGGCACGCCGCGCCCGGCCCAGCTCGGCGTACGGGTGGACACCGGGCGCAGCTACATCATGCGGACGATCTCGGACGCCGTGTTCCGGGAGGTCAAGGAGGCGGCCGGACGCAGCGCGGTCAAGGGCTACCTGGACCAGATCTTCCTGTCCTTCGGCGAGCTGCACGACAAGACCGCCCAGGCGGCCGACGGCGCCGACCGGTTGCACGACGGTGCCGCCGCCGCGAGCGACGGCGCGGCCTCGCTCGCCAAGGGGCTCGGGTCCGCGCAGGACGCGACCGGCAAGCTGTCGTCCGGAGCCGACGCCCTGTACAGCGGGTCGAAGCAGCTCACGAGCGGGCTGCACCAGGCCAGGACCGGCTCGGCCTCCCTGTCCGCCGGTCTGTCGAAGGCGGCCGCGGGCGCGGCCGACCTCCGCAAGGGCCTGTCCGCGCTCGGCAAGGGTGCGGCCGCACTGGCCGAGGGCAACCGCGAGGTCTACCGCCAGGTGCACACCCTGTCTCCCACCGTCAACCGGGCGGCCGACAAATACGTCCCGGTGCTGGAGAAGAACGGCGACCGCATCCGGCAGGGCGCGCTCACCCTCGCGAAGGGCGCCGACGGCTTGGCCGACGCACTCGACGGCCTGCCCCAGGAGGTGCAGGGCTCGGCGGGCACGGCCAGGCAGGACCTGCGGGCCGTCCAGCGCTGGCTGAGCGCCCATCCCGACGCCGACCCCGAGCTGCGCGCGCTGGTCGAGCAGGCCGCGGGGTCGGCGGGCGACCTCGCGTCGGCCGCCGGGCGGCTGCAGAACCGCCTCGGCTCGCAGGAGGGCAGGCTCGACGACCTCGCCGGCACGGCACGGACCGTCGCGGACGACGCCCGCGAGCTGGCCGCCGCCGCGCCCGGCCTCGGCAGCGCGCTGAACGACGCCCGCGACAAGTTCAACCAGCTCGACAAGGGGCTGAAGCGACTGGCCGACGGAGCGTCCGACCTGCACGACGGCGCGGGCAAGGCGCTGAACGGAGCCACCTCGCTGTCGCGCGGCCTCGGCACGCTCAACAGCGGCGCGCGGACCCTGTCCACCGGGCTTGCCAGGCTCGACGACGGAGCGACCGGCCTCAACACCGGGCTCGCCTCGCTCGCCTCCGGCGCGGGCAAGCTCGACAACGGCATCGGCAAGCTGCACCGGGGGGCAGGAAAGCTCGGCTCCGGGCTGGTCAAGCTGACCGACGGCTCAAGCGAGCTGGCCGGCAAGCTCGGCGACGGGGCCGCGCAGATCCCCGACTACGGCACACCGGAGCGCGACAGCCGTACGGACATGATGAGCGACCCCGTCCGGCTCGCCACCGAGGTGGACAACGAGGTGCCCAACTACGGCACCGGGTTCGCTCCGTTCTTCGTGCCGCTCGCGTTGTGGGTCGGCGCGATGGTGACGTACATGGTGCTGCGGCCGCTCAACCCGCGCCTGCTCGCCGGGTCGGCGCCAGCGTGGCGCACGGCCCTCGCGGGCTGGCTTCCCGGGCTCGCGATGGGGACGCTCCAGGTGGCGGTGCTGCTCGCCGTGCTGCGCTTCGGCCTGGGGCTCGAGGCGGCCGACTGGCCGGGGATGGCGGCCTTCCTGGTGCTGGTCACGGCGGCGTTCCTCGCCGTCGTGCAGGCGGTCAACGCGCTGCTCGGGCCGCCCGGACGAGTGGCGGTGCTGGCGCTGCTCATGCTGCAACTCACCTCGTCGGCGGGCACCTACCCGATCGAGACGTCCCCCGGGTTCTTCCAGGCCATCTCGCCGTGGCTGCCGATGAGCTGGGTGGTGTCGGCGATGCGCCGCCTCGTCAGCGGCGGCGACACCACCGTGGTGTGGCAGGCTTGCGGCGTGCTGTCCGCGTTCGTCGCCCTCGGTCTCGCCCTCACCGTGCTCGCCGTCCACCGTGGTCGTACGTGGTCGATGCGCCGCCTCAAGCCGGAGCTGTCGCTGTGAGCGGGCGGGGCGACGGCGCGACCGGCGGCAGGCGGGCCGAGACCCGGCAGCGGCTCTACCGGGCCGCTGCCGAACTCATCGCCGAGCAGGGTTTCGCCGCCACCACCGTCGACGCCATCGCCGAACGCGCGGGAGTGGCCAAGGGCACCGTCTTCTACAACTTCGGCAGCAAGGAGGCGCTGTTCGCGGGCCTGCTCGACCACGGGATCGAGCGGCTCGCCGACGCCCTCGCCGAGGCCGCACGCGCCCCGGCCGCCTCTCCGGTCGCCGTGCTAGACGCGCTCATGCTCGCGCAGCTCCGCTTCTTCGACGAGTACGGGCCGTTCGCCCGGGTGCTGCTGGCCGAGCTGTGGCGGGCGGCCTGGCAGGACGCGATCCTGCGGCTGCGCACGAGCGTGCTCGCGGTCTACGAACGTGTCCTTGCCGATGCCGTGGCGGCCGGCGAGCTGCGCCCGGGATTCGACACCGGCACCGCCGCCACCGCCGTCTTCGGCATGGTGCTCACCGTCGCCATCGAGCGTCGCGCGCTGCACCCCGGCCAGCCGGTCGAGGACGTACACGCGACGCTCGCCGAACTCGTCCACCGCCGCATCTCGCCCTGACGGAGCCCTGGCCGAGCCCCTGATGAGCCCCTGATGAGCCCCAGATGAGCCCCGGACGAGCCCCGGACGAGCGCGGATCGGCGTCGGGCGAGCGCGGACGTCAGAGGAAGAGCTCGTCCACCGACGTCACCGTCACCGCCTTGCGGACCCACTCCTTCAGGAGATTCAGGTCGGAGCATCGGCTGATCCGCTCGCGTGCCTCGGGGGGAATCTCCAGCCCCCGGGCGTCGAGCACGGCGAGGATCGCGTCGATCTCGCCCTCCGCGCGCCCCTGTTCCAGCCCCTGCTCCAGACCCTGCTCCAAGCCCTGTTCCAGGCCCTTGTTCACCCAATCGGAGAAGTAGCGGTCGCCGATGACCTTCTCGTAGTCGGCTGACGCTGTCATCAGAAGCTCCTTCAGGCGCTCACCCACTACTGTGGGTACCAGGCCGAACACGTAGCTCAAATATAGCCGGACGTCCTTCTGGTCGAGCTCGTTCAGCCCCTCCAGCATGACCTCCAGCCCCTTGTCGATGTCGGGGTGGTCACCGTTCATGGCCGCCGACAACACGGCCAGCTCGGGGTGCCTGCGTGCCTCGCCCGGATCGGTGACCAAGGGCAGGCGGTCCGAGTGAATCGCCACCGGGGTGACCGTTCCGCTCGGCCCCATGGAGATGGGCTGCTCGCACCAGCGGCCCACCGCCGGGTTCAGGCTGATCACCAGCAGGGCGGTGTCACACTTCAACCGGGCCCGCAGCGCGGCGACGTATACGGGCCAGGTGAAGCGCTTGTCCGCGTCGTGCCGTAACTGCACCTCGACGATCACCGCCAGCCGGGCCGTTCCCGACCCGTCGCGGAGCACCACGACCGCGTCCGCGCGATACTCCACCGGGGTCAGTTGCGTGGCGTCCACCGCCTCCGCCGTGGCCTTGGCGAATTCGGGCGGCTCGATGCCGCCGACCTCGCGTAACAGCTCCACCGCGGCGTTGGGCCTCCGGTGGAAGAGGTCGACCGTTTGTTGATGGATGAGATTCGGCACGCGGGAAACTTTACTCAGTGTGTTCGAGTCGTTACGGAGAATTATCGGGTTCTGTGGATGAGTGTGGAACGGGGCTGGGGTGTTAGCTGGACGAGATGATCGGCAACTAACGTGATCCGCCATTCGTCGGGATAGATGCAGGTATCCCGTGACAATGGAGGAGCCCGTGTACCCCCCACCGCAGCAGAAGCGCCGCCGCAGCGTGGCACCGTTCGTCGTCGCGGTCATCTTCGCGGGGGCGCTCATCGTCGGGCTGAGGCTGCTGTTCGGCGGAGTTTCAGGCGGCGGTGGCGATGCCGGTGACGGCGGGGGCGACGGGGGCGGGAGTGCGGGCAAACGCGCCTGCGGTGACGACGGGATCACGCTGACCATCGCCGCGTCGAGCGAGAAGGCCGAGCTGCTGCGCACGATGGCCAACGACTACAACGGCCATGAGGTGGACGGAAAATGCGTGGACGTGGTCGTGAACTCCAAGGCCTCGGGCGGGGCCATGCAGGCCCTCGCGCGGGGCTGGGACGAGCGGCAGGACGGCCCGAAGCCGGACGTCTGGACGCCGGCGAGCACCGGCTGGGTCACCCTGCTGCGGCAACGCGTCGAGGGCGGCGACCAGGCGTCGCCGGTGTCCGCCGACAACCCGACGATCGCCACGTCTCCGCTGGTCATCGCGATGCCCAAGCCGATGGCCCAGGCGCTCGGCTGGCCGTCCAAGAAGATCGGCTGGTCGGAGATCCTCGACCTCGCCAACGACCCCAAGGGCTGGGCGGCTTACGACCACCCGGAGTGGGGGAGGTTCCGCCTCGGCAAGACGAACCCGAACTTCTCGACGTCCGGGCTCAACGCCACGGTCGGGGCGTACTTCGCGGCCACCGGGCTGTCGGGCGACCTGACGGAACGAGACGTCGCCGCGGCGAAGACGCGCGAGTTCGTGCGGGGGGTCGAGCGGTCCATCGTCCACTACGGCGACACGACGCTGACGTTCCTGTCGAACCTCCAGCACGCCGACGACTCGGGGACGGCCATGTCGTACATCTCCGCCGTGACGGTGGAGGAGAAGTCGGTGTGGGACTACAACCAGGGCAACCCGACGGGTGATCCCAAGACGCTCGGCGACCACGCCAAGCCGAAGGTCCCGCTGGTGGCGATCTACCCCAAGGAGGGCACGCTCTTCTCCGACCACCCGTACGCCGTGCTGTCCTGGGCGGACGCCGCGAAGAAGGCCGCGGCGGCGGACTTCCTGAAGTATCTGCAGGCGCCCGAGCAGCAGAGGCAGTTCGAGAAGTACGCCTTCCGGTCGTACGACGGCAAGCCGGGCGACCTCATCACGACCGCCAACGGCCTCGACCCCAAGCAGCCGGCGACCACGCTGAGCACCCCGGCGCCGCCGGTGCTGAACCGCATCCTCAAGAGCTGGGCCGAGCTGCGCAAGCCCGCCAACGTGCTGATGGTGATGGACGTGTCCGGCTCGATGGGCGCCGACGTCGAAGGCACCGGCAAGACCAAGCTCGACCTGGCCAAGCAGGCCGCGATCAACGCGCTGCCGCAGTTCGGGCCGAACGACCGGGTCGGCCTGTGGCTGTTCAGCCTCAAGCAGGACGGCGACAAGGACTACCGCGAGCTCGTCCCCCTGGGCAGGGGCAACCAGTCGCAGCTCAAGAGCCGCATCAACGGCCTGATCCCCAGCGGCGGCACGGGGCTGTACGACACGGCCCTCGCCTCCTACCAGTACGTGACGCGCCATCAGAGCGGTGACGCGATCAACGCGGTCGTGTTCCTGACGGACGGCAAGAACGAGGACAACAACTCCATCTCGCTCGACAACCTGCTGCCCGACCTGCGCCATGAGGCGGGCCAGGAGACCGTGCGGATGTTCACCATCGCGTACGGCGGCGACGCCGACCTCGACGTCCTGCGGCGCATCTCGCAGGCCACGGACGCGGCGGCCTACGATTCGCGCAAGCCGGGAAGCATCGACGAGGTGTTCACCGCCGTCATCTCCAACTTCTGATCAACCCTGCCGTCCGACCTGGGAGCCCCCCTTTGTCCCGCTTCACCGAGGAACTCCGCGACCCCTGGGCGCTGCTCCTGGGCGCCACCGCCGCGGGCGCGGCCTGGGCGGTCGGCGTCCCTACCGTGGGGGTGCCCGTCGCCGGGGTCGCGGTCTGGCTCATCAAGGCGTTCGCCTCCGCGTGGCAGTCCACCGGTGGCGAGAGCCGTACGGAAACGCAGGCCCCGCCGGTGACGAAGGGGAGCGCGGAGGAGGCGTGGCTGCGGCGGGCGGAGCGGGCCGCCGCGTCGTTCGCCGACCTGACCGCCTCGATGCGCGGGCAGCTCCTGCTCGACCGGATCGCGGCGATGCGCCCGCAGGTGGACGACACCGTCGGCACGCTGCGCCGGCTGGCCGGGCACGCCTCGGTCACCGGCTCGGCCCTGGCCCGCTTCGACCCCCGGTTCCTGGAGCAGGAGCGCGTACGGCTCACGCAGGCGCGGCAGACGGCCCGGCAGGAGGTCGCGGGCGAGCTCGACCGGTCGATCGCCGCCCTTGACGCGCAGCGCGAGGTGTACGACAGGTTGTGGGGCACGCGGGAGCGGGTGCTGGCCCGGCTGCAGTCGGGCGCCATCAGCCTGGAGGGCCTGGTCGCGCGGGCCGTGGAGATCTCCGCCATGACGGCGGCCTCCGACGACGCGGGCGGCGCCCGGGCGCTCGACGAGCTGACCTCGGAGCTCGAACTGACCCGGCAGAGCCTGCACGAGATCGAGGAGGCCACCCGCGACGACGTCGGCCCCTGAGCCCACTTGAGCCCACTTGAGCCCGCTTGGGGGGCCCTCCGTCCGCCTGTGCGCGTTCAACCGGCGAGGAGGCGGGCGAGCTCGGCCGGGCCGGCGTTGCCGCCCGTGCACACCACGGCCACCCTGCGCCCGGCGAACTCCTCACGCCGGGCCAGCAGCCCGGCGAGGGCCGCCGCCCCCGCGCCCTCGGCCAGGGTGTGGGCCTCGGTGAGCAGCAGACGCTGGGCCCGCAGGATGTCGTCGTCGTCCACCAGCACGAAGTCGGCCAGGCCGTCGCGCATCACGGCCTGCGGGAGCGCGAACGCCGAACCGGTGGCGAGCCCCTCCACGACCGTCTTGACGGGCCGGGTCACCGGCTCCCGCAACCGCCAGGAGTCGTGCGCGGCCGGGGCCTGGGCCGACTGGACGGCGATCACCCGGCAGCCCGGCGCGAGCGCGGCGGCGGCGAGGCACGCCGCGGCGGCCCCGCTGCCGCTGCCCACCGGCACGAACACCGCCTCCAGATCCGGCCGGGCGGTGAACATCTCGACGTAGAGCGTGCCCACCCCGGCCAGGATGTCCGGCTCGTCGGCCGGGCTGATCAGCCGGCGTCCCGTGCGCTCGGCGAGGTCACGCGCGTGCCCGGCGGCCTCCACCATCGTCGCGCCCCGGACCTCGACGGTCGCCCCGAGCGCCTCGACCGCCGCGACCTTGGCGGGGTTCGGGTTCTCCGGCATCAGGACGGCGCACGGCACGCCGTACAGGCGGGAGGCGTACGCGACGGACTGGGCGTGGTTGCCGGTCGAGTAGGTGACCACCCCGCGTTCGCGGCCGGCCATGCGCGCCAGCAACGCGATGCCGCCGCGCACCTTGAACGCCCCCGTGGGCTGGACGTTCTCGTGCTTCACGTGGACCTCGGCGCCCACCGCCGCGTCGAGCACGGGATAGGACCACAGGGGAGTCTCGGGCAGATGCGGGGCGATGAGCCGCCGGGCGTCCAGGATTTCGCGGATGTCGGTCATGACCCCCAGCCTGGCCATCCGCAGGACAATAGGTCCAACTCAACTTCTCAGGCGAAACCATAGACGGGATCGATGAATGCCGCTCGACGTCGTACGGCTGCGGGTCCTCGTGGCGGTGGCCAGGACCGGCACGGTGACCGCCGCGGCGCGGGAGCTGCACTACTCGCAGCCCTCGGTGAGCCACCACCTCGCCCGGCTTGAGGCGGAGACGGGCGCGAAGCTGGTGCAGCGCGTGGGGCGCGGCATCCGCCTCACCGAGGCGGGCCGCCTGCTCGCCGAGCGGGGCGCGGAGATCCTCGGCCGTCTCGACGCGGCATCCACGGAGCTCGCCGCGCACGTCGGGCTGCGCGCCGGACGCGTCCGGCTGGCGGCGTTCCCCTCCGCCCTCGGCACGTTCGTCCCGGCCGCCGCCGCCCGGCTCGCGCGCGACCATCCGGGGCTCGACCTGCGGCTGATGGAGGCCGAGCCGCCCGAGGCACTGCGCCTGCTGCGGGCCGGCCGGGTGGACGTCGCCGTGGTCTTCCGCTTCGGCGAGACCGCCCCCGAGGACGACGGCGTCCGGCTGGTCCACCTGCTCGACGACCCGAGCCTCCTCGTCACTCCCACGGCGTACGGCGACGCGGGCGACCTGGCGGCGTACGCGGACGGGACGTGGATCACGGGATGCGAGCGGTGCCGCGCGCACCTGCTCGCGCTGTGCGCCGAGGCGGGCTTCACGCCGCGCGTCTCGTTCACGACGGACGACTACGTGGCCGTGCAGGCCATGGTCGCGGCCGGGCTGGGCACGGCGATCCTCCCCCGGCTCGCGCTGTCGGCCCACCGCCATCCCGACGTGCGGGTGTCCGAGCTGCCCGGGTCGGACCGCCGGGTCTACGCCGCGACGTACGGCGAGCCGCCCGACCCGCCCGCCACCGCGGCCCTGGTCGCCGCCTTGCTGGCGATCACATGATCCGTCAGCTCGGTGCCGGCGACGGCGTGGCGGCGTCGTTGTCCAGCTCCTTGGCGCTCCACACCGCGACGCCGGTGCCCGGCAGCTGACTGATTTTGGACTCGAACGTGGCGGTGCCGTCCGTCGCGTCGTCGTCCTCCTCGGCGAAGACGAGGAGCGCCTGCCATTCGTTGTACCGGTCCGCGGGGAAGAGCAGCCGGGGACCGATCGACAGGTCCGAGTCGCCGGACAGCCGCTGGCTGTCGACGGTCACCCAGCCGTACGACGGCCGGTCGCTGAGCCGCACGTAGATGAGCGCCGAGCCTCCTTCGGGCACGACCACCTGGGCGGGTGTGACCATGACGTACGGCGTGGCGCTCACGGTCGGGGTCGGCGTCGGAGTGGGAACCGCACTCGGCAGCAGGCGGGCGACGGCGGCCGATCCGCGCGGCGCGGCGTCGGCCGTGCCCGGGACGAGCCCGGTCACCGCGGACGCGGCGGCCACGACGGCCGCGAGGACGGCCGGGCGACGTAACCGGCCGTGGGGGAATCGCATCGGGCACCTCCGTGGTGAGCCGACCGGCCGCCTCGGGCCGGCTGCCGTTGATCGTCGGCGATGCTCACAGCGTCCGATCTGCCACGCGGCCTGTACAGGAACCGCCGCCCCGGCGGCCACCCGGAGGGGCCCGCGACGGGCCGTTCACCTGGGGCAAACGCCCCCGGACACGGACACCCGGCCGGTGAAAGATTCAGCGCCGCCACAGCAAGCCACCGAGCAAACCACCGAGCAAGCCACTGAGCAAGCCACTGAGCAAGCCGCCGCGCGAGGCGCGACGAGCAAGCCGTCGCGGGTCAGCCGGCCTGGCGGAACTCGCCGGTCTGGGGACCCTCCGCGCAGGCGGCGGCCAGCTCGTCCAGCGACAGGCCGAGTGCGGCGGCGAGCGCGGCGACCGTGAAGAAGGCCGGGGTCGGCGCGCGGCCGGTCTCGATCTTGCGCAGCGTCTCGGCCGACAGCCCGGCCGCCGCCGCGACCTCGACCATGCTGCGCTCGCCGCGCGCCTGCCGGAGCAGGACGCCGAACCGCTCCCCCCGCTGCCGCTCCTCGGGGGTCAGGGGCACTCTCACCATGACCGTGATACTAATACCGGTATAGTTATTGGTGCCACCCCCGGAGGGCATTGTCATGGTGGAAATCAAGAGCGACGCCGCGCTGGACGCGATGCGGGAGGCGGGGCGGGTCGTGGCCCGCACGCTCGACGCCGTACGGAAGGCCGCGGCCATCGGGGTGCGGCTCACGGACCTGGACGAGACGGCGCGGGCGGTGCTGCGCGAGGCCGGGGCGAGCTCCCCGTTCCTCGGCTATCGGCCGCCCTTCGCGCCGACCCCGTTTCCCGCCGTGATCTGCGTGTCCGTCAACGACGCGATCGTGCACGGCATCCCGACCGGCTACCGGCTGCGGGACGGGGACGTGGTCGGCGTCGACGCCGGCGCGGTGCTGGACGGCTGGGCGGCCGACGCCGCCGTCACGTTCATCGTGGGCACGCCGCGCCCCGGTGACCTGGAGCTGGTCGACACCACGCGCAGGGCGCTGGAGGCCGGGATCGCCGCCGCGACCGTGGGCAACCGCATCGGGGACATCTCGGCGGCGATCGGCGCGATCGCCAAGGAGGCCGGATATGGCATGCCCAGGGACTTCGGCGGCCACGGCATCGGCCGGCGGATGCACGAGGACCCGTCGGTGCCGAACCACGGGCGGCCCGGCCGGGGCTATCCCCTGCGGCATGGTCTCACCCTGGCCATCGAGCCGATGTTCATCGCCGGGGGCCGGGACGGTTATCACACAGCGGGCGACGGCTGGACGCTGCACAGCACGGACGGCAGCAGGGCCGCCCACATGGAGCACACCATCGCGGTCACCGAGGACGGCCCTCGCGTGCTGACCGTGCTGTGAATCCACTGCTCTGGAGTCGCTGCCCGTGACGGCGCTCTAAATTGACGTGCCGCGACGGCGCCGGTGTCCCTACCATCCGAACATGCCGACTCTGCCCACGCTCGCCCTGTTCGCGGCCGCCACGATGGCGTTGCTCCTGGTTCCGGGACCCGCCGTGCTCTACATCGTCACCCGGAGCGTGGCCCAGGGCCGTACGGCGGGGCTGGTCTCCGTTGTCGGCATCCACACCGGGTCGCTCGTCCACATCGCCGCCGCGGCCTTCGGGATCACCGCGCTGCTCGCCGCCTCGGCTACAGCGTTCGCCGTCGTGAAGTATCTGGGCGCGGCCTACCTCCTCTACCTGGGCATCCGCAAGCTCGTCCGGCGGACGGAGGCGGAGGAGACCGAGGTGAAGCCGGCCTCGCCCCGGCGGCTGTTCGGCGAGGGGTTCGTGGTCAACGTGCTGAACCCCAAGACGGCCATGTTCTACCTCGCGTTCCTGCCGCAGTTCGTCGATCCGGCGCGCGGCCCCGTGGCCCCGCAGGTGCTCGTGCTCGGGGCAGTGTGGGTCGCGCTCGGCATGGCCAGCGACGGCACGTACGCCCTGCTGGCCGCGGTGCTGGCCGGGCGGCTGCGCTCCTCGGCGCGCGCCCGGCGGCGGCTCGACCAGGGCAGCGGCGTCGTCTACCTCGGTCTCGGCGCCGTGGCCGCGCTCGCGACCGAGGGCGCCAAGAAGCTCTGACAGCCCGCCCGAGGGCAGACCCAGCACAGACCCAGCACAGACCCGGGGCAGACCCAGGACATTTGTACTGCCGCAATCGGGATCGCTGAATCTGTCGGGCTCCTCCGGTTTTCGCGAGGCTTAACGCACACGGAGACCCCCTGGAGGACCCGATGACCGAGACCCTGGCCGCCCCAGTGACCGGCCCAGTGACCGGCCCAGTGACCGGCCCAGTGACCGGCCCGGCGACCGCCCCGATGAGTGCCGGCAAGCCCCGGCGGGGCACCCTCCGGACCCTGCTGATGCCGCTCGCGATCGACGTCGCCGCGCCGATGGCCTGCTACTACCTCCTGCACGGCGCGCTCGGCACGAGCGAGGTCACCGCGCTGGCCGTGAGCGGCGTGATCCCGGCCGTCCGGGTGATCGCCGGGATTGTCAGCGACCGCACGATGAACGCGCTGGCCGGGCTGACGCTGGCGGTCAACGTGGCGGGCATCGCCCTGAGCTTCGTCACCGGCGACGCCCGCATGATGATCGCCAAGGACTCCGCCCTCAGCGGCGTGATCAGCCTGTTCATGATGCTCACGGCGTTCACCGCGCGCCCGGTGATGACCCAGGGCATGCGCGCGTTCATCACCCGGGGCAACGCGGCGCGGGAGGCCGCCTGGGAGCGGCTGGCGAACGGCGCGAGGTTCCGCCGCGCCGAGCGCCGCTTCACCGGGATCTGGGGCGCGGCGCTGCTCGCCGACTGCGTGGCCCGGCTGATCGGCGCGTTCACGCTGCCGGCGTCCACCATGATCTGGCTGTCCAACGTGCTGCTGATCGCCGCCCTCGCGGTGGGACTCGTGGTGGCGGGCGCGTTCGGCTCCGGGCCGATCATGTGGATGATCAACAACGAGGTGCGGGGAGACGCTCGATGAGAGGCAGGGGCATCAACTACGACACCGGTTTCCTCCCGGGCGGGCAGCTCAGCCGGGAGACGTTCGACCCGGAGACGGTCCGCGCGGAGATGCGCGTCATCGCCGACGAGCTGCACTGCACCGCCGTACGCATCACCGGCGGGCACCCCGAACGGCTCAGCGTCGCCGCGCGGCACGCCGCCGAGGCGGGGCTGGAGGTGTGGTTCGCGCCCTTCCCCTGCGAGATGACGACGCGGGAGCTCGCGCCGTACTTCGCCGAATGCGCCGAGCGGGCCGAGAAGCTGCGGCGCGACGGCGCGGAGGTGGTGCTCGTGACCGGATGCGAGATGAGCATCTTCTGCACCGGCTTCCTGCCCGGGGAGACCTTCTTCCACCGGATGGCGGCGCTCGGCGCGGGGGACGCCGAGGTGTACGCCCGGTTCGCCGAGATCCCCACCCTGCTGAACCCCTTCCTGGCGGAGACCGCCGAGGCCGCCCGCGCGATCTTCGGCGGGCGGGTGACGTACGCCTCGGGCGAGTGGGAGGACGTCGACTGGAGCCCGTTCGACATCGTCGCGGTGGACGCCTACCGCGACGACCGCAACGCCTCGACCTACCGCGAGGAGCTGCGCTCCCGCTTCCGGTTCGGCAAGCCGGTGGCGGTGACCGAGTTCGGCACGTGCGCCTACACGGGAGCGGGCGCACGTGGCGGCATGGCGTGGGCCATCGTGGACTACACCGCGACCCCGCCCCGGCTCGACGGCGACTACCGCCGCGACGAGGGCGAGCAGGTCCGCTACCTGCGGGACCTGCTCACGGTGTTCGAGGAGGAGGGCATGGACAGCGCCTTCTGGTTCACCTTCGCCGGCTACACCACGGCCTATGACCCCGACCCGCGCGCAGACCTCGACATGGCCTCCTACGGCGTGGTCCGGCTGCTGAAGGACGGCGGGCGGGAGCCGAAGGAGGTCTTCCACGCCCTCGCCGCCGCCTACTCCGGCGGACACGCCGCGGCGGCCACCTGACCGGCCCACCGGTAGTCGGCCTTGCCCGCCGGGGAACGGACGATCTCCTCGACGAACGCGTAGGTCCGCGGCACCTTGTAGCCCGACAGCCGGGTGCGGCAGTGGGCGTCGAGCTGCCGCGCCGTCGGCGTCGTCCCGTCGTACGGCTGGACGACGGCCGCGACCCGCGACCCCCAGCGGTCGTCGGGGATGCCGGTGACGACGGCGTCGAACACGGCGGGATGCCCCTTGAGCACCGCCTCGACCTCCTCGGGGAAGACCTTCTCCCCTCCGGTGTTGATGCACTGGGATCCGCGGCCGAGGATGCGGATCGTGCCGTCCTCCTCCACCGTGGCGAGGTCGCCGGTGAGCAGCCACCGCACGCCGTGGGCGTCGGTCACGAAGGTGCGGGCGGTCTTGCCCGGGTCGTTGTGGTAGCCGAAGGCGATCCGGCCGGCCCTGGCCACCGTGCCGATCCGCCCCGAGCCCGGCTCGACCGGGGTCAGCGTCTCGTCGAGCACGGTCACGGAGGCGCCGGCGTTGGGCCGATAACGCAACCCCGACTCGGGCGACGACCCCTCGACCCCCGACGCCGTGTATCCCGACTCGGTGGAGCCGAAGTTGTCGAGGATCATCCGGCCGGGCAGCAGCTCCTCCAGCCGGGCGCGCACGGCCCCGCTGAGGATCGCCCCGGTGGAGCTGAGCACGAACAGCGACGACAGGTCGTAGGACCCGGCGGCCAGCTCCTCGGCGATCGGGCGGGCCATCGCGTCGCCGGTGATGTTGAGGCTGACGACCTTCTCCCGCTCGATCGCGCGCAGCACGGCGGCGGCGTCGAACCTGCGGACGTGCACGATCGTGCCGCCCATCCACCAGGCGATGAACGTGCCCATCTGGGCCGCGCCGTGCATCAGCGGGGCCGCCGTCATCATGACGACCGGCGACGCCGCGCCGCGCGCCTGCTCGATCACCGCCTCGGGCGTCTTCAGCGGCTCGCCGTACGGGTTGCCGCCGCCGAAGGCGAAGAACAGGTCCTCCGACCGCCACATCACGCCCTTGGGCATGCCGGTCGTGCCGCCGGTGTAGATGACGTACACGTCGTCGCCGGACCGGGGCGGGAAGTCCCTGCCGTCGGGCCGCCCCGCCACCGCCTCCTCGTACGGCACCGCGCCCGGCACGGCGGAGGGGCCGCCGACGGCGACGAGGTGGCGCAGCCCGGGGACCCGCGCGGCCACGGCCGCGACGCGGTCGTCGAACTCCACGTCGAACACCAGGGCCGCGATGCCGGAGTCCTGGTAGAGGTAGCGCAGCTCGGACTCGACGTACCGGTAGTTGACGTTGACCGGCACGGCCCGCAGCTTCAGCGTCGCCAGCAGGGCCGCGACGTACTCCACCCCGTTGTAGAGCTGCATGCCCACGTACGTCCCGCGTCCGACGCCCTGCGCGGCCAGGTGGTGGGCGAGCCGGTTGGCGTGGGCGTCGAGCTCGGCGTACGTCGGGCGGTCGTCGCCGCAGACCAGCGCGACGCGGTCCCCGATGGCGTCGGCGAGCCCCTCGAAGAGATCGGCGTGGTTGAACTCCATCCGGCGGACCTCCCGCTCGTCAGGGTCTGAGCTGCCTCACGGTCTGCGGCTTCCGACGATCCACATCGCGAAGAACTGGGCACCCCCGCCGTACGCGTGGCCGAGCGCGAGGCGTGCCCCCTCGACCTGGTGCTCCCCCGCCATGCCCCGCACCTGGAGCGCCGCCTCGGCGAAGCGGATGAGGCCGGACGCGCCGATCGGGTTGGACGACAGCACGCCGCCGGAGGCGTTCCACGGGGTGTCGCCGTCGAGCGCCGTGCACCCGGCCTCGGTGAGCTTCCAGCCCTCCCCCTCGGCCGCGAAGCCGAGGTTCTCCAGCCACATCGGCTCATACCAGGAGAACGGCACGTACACCTCGGCGACGTCGATCTCCCGGCGCGGGTCGGTGATCCCGGCCTGGCGGTAGACGTCGGCGGCGCAGTCGCGGCCGGCCCTCGGGCTGACGACGTCGCGGCCGGCCATCATGAGCGGCTCCGAGCGCATCGCCGTGCCGTGGATCCAGGCGGGCGTGCCGGTCACCTTGTCCTCGGCCGCGAGCACGATCGCGCAGGCGCCGTCGGACGACGGGCAGGTCTCCAGATAGCGGATCGGCTCCCACAGCATCGGGGTCGACTCGACCATCTTCCGGTCGATCCCGGGGATGCGCAGGTGGGCGTACGGGTTCTTCAGCGCGTTGAGCCGGTCTTTGACCGCGACCAGCGTGCCGATGTGGCCGGGCGCGCCCGACCTGCGCATGTACTCCCTGATGTGCGGCGCGAAGTAGCCGCCCGCCCCCACGACCAGGGAGGCGCTGAAGGGCGGGTGCGTGGTCAGGGCCCAGGTGGCGTTCGACTCCGACTGCTTCTCGAAGGCGACCACCAGCACCCGCCCGTGCACGCCGCCCTGCACGAGCGACGCGCCGACCAGCGCGGTCGAGCCGCCGACCGAGCCCGCCGTGTGCACGCGCGTCACCGGCTTGCCGGCCGCGCCGAGCGCGTCGGCCAGGTACGCCTCCGGCATCATCACGCCCTCGAACATGTCGGGGGCCTTGCCGATGACGACCGCGTCGATGTCGGCGAACGTCAGGCCGGCGTCCTCCAGCGCCCGCAGGGCGGCCTCGCGCACCAGCCCGGCGAGCGACACGTCCCGGCGTCTCGTCTGGTAGCGGGTCTGGCCCACGCCGATGACGGCACAGCGGTTTCCCACGGCGACTCCTACAGGGACTGGTCGAGCACGGCGACGAGGTTCTGCTGCAGGCACGGCCCCGAGGTGGCGTGCGCCACCGCGCGGTCCGCCGAGCCGTCGAGGATCCGCCGGGCCGCCTCGCCGATGCGGATCAGGCCGGTGGCCATCACGGGGTTGGCCGCGAGCGGCCCGCCCGACGGGTTGACCATGACGTCGGCGGACAGGCCGAGCGCCTCGCGCAGGATCGGCTCCTCGTGGCTGAACTGGGTGTGCAGCTCGGCCACGTCGACCGGGCCCTTGCCCACTCCGGCCGCCCGGCCCGCCTCGGCCGTGGACACCGACCGGGCGAGGTCGCGCATGCCCAGATAGTGGGGCTCGGCGCGGTGTGCGATGCCGGTGATCCAGGCGGGCCGCCCGGCCAGCTCGCGGGCGCGGTCGCCCGCGGCCAGCACCACAGCCGCCGCCCCGTCCGTGACCGGCGCGACATCGTACGGCCGCAGCGGCTCGACCTCGAACTTCTCCCCGGCAGGGTCGGGCAGGTCGAGGGCGTACGGGTTGGCCCGGCCGCCGGCCCGGCTGCGCCGTACGATCTCGTCCAGCGCCGCCCGGTCCGCGTTCACCGCGGCGGCCTGCAGCGCGGCGTACGACACCTGGTCGAGCCCGAGCGGCGCCAGATAGTACGGGTCGAGCTGGAGCGTCATGATCTCCCGGATGTCCGACATCGACGACTTGCCGAAGCCGTAGACGAGGGCGGTGTCGATGTCGCCGTGCTGGAGCCGCACCCACGCCTCGTACAGCGCGAAGGCGCCGTCCATCTCGACGTGGCTCTCGCTGATGGGCGGCCAGGCGCCGACCGCGTCGAGCGCCGAGACGAACGAGAACGGCGCCCCGGCCAGGTAGTCGCACGAGCCGGAGCAGGTGAAGCCGAACCTCTTCAGCCCGGTCGCCCGCTTGACCTCGTCGATCACCGGCAGCAGCAGTTCCGGCTCGGCCGGCCCGGCGTCGTGGCCGGTGTGCACGGTCTGGGCGAAGGCGACGACCGCGACGTCCCTCATCGGGCACCCCCGGCGGACTCGTCGAGGTCGGCGTCCGGCTCCCCGGTCGGTTCGAACCACTTCACGTTGGCCATCGACAGCGTCCGCTCCTCGGGCGGCAGCCACACGGCCCGCACCCGCATGCCCTGCCGCACCTCGTGCGCCGGCACCCCGCCGATCAGCGCGATCATCGGCGTGTCCGCGCCGTCCAGCAGCACGTACGCGGAGACGAACGGCACCTCGGGGGCCCGGGGGTCGGGCAGGTTGTTGATGGCGAAGGTGGTGACCGTGCCGGTGTCGGCGACCTCCACCTCCTCCTCGATCACCGAGCCGCACGCGGGGCACGACACGCGGTAGGGCACGTAGACGGCGGCGCACTCGCCGCACCGGCCGCCGACGAACCTCCCGTCGCGCACGCCTTCCAAAAACCGGGTGAGCGCCCGCCCCGGCGTGACGCGATACTCGGCCCGCACGGGCGCGACGAGCGAGGCGACCTCGGGCAGGAAGCACTCGATATCCGTGATGTGCCCGGAGGTGGCGGCCCGCCAGCGCGGGCGCACCCGCAGGCCCGGCCGCAGCGCCTTCCGGCTCCCCGCGTCCACCGCGTGGACGAGGGCGGTATCGGCGCCGTCGAGCCGGATGAGCGCCCAGGCGAACGGCCGGTCGAGCGGGTGGCCGGGGCGCGGCGAGCCGACCCACGCCCATGCCTGGACGGTCCCGGCCGGACCGACCTCCACGTACTCCCCGGTGACCGGCTCGCCGGTGTCCGGGTCGTACTCCAGCGGCGGCACCAGCACCCGCCCCCCGGCCGTACGGACCCCGACCAGCCGCCGGTCGCGCAGTTCGGTGAGGAAACGCCCGATGACGGGCCCGGTCGTACGCGTGTAGCCGCCGGGGAACTCCAGAACGTGGGCGGCGACGAGCGGTTCCTCAGATGGCACGGTCCCTGCCTTCCCAGTAGGGGGCGCGGAGCTTGCGTTTGAGCAGCTTGCCGTTCGGCTCGCGGGGCATCTCGTCGATGAACTCGACCACGCTCGGCCACTTCATGCGGGCCAGGCGGCCCTCCAGGGAATCGACGAGCTCCGCGGCCAGCTCCTGCCCGGGGACGGCGCCGGGCGCGGGCTCGACGACGGCCATGATCCGCTCACCCCACTCGTCGTCCGGGATGCCGAACACGGCCACGTCGGCCACCTTCGGGTGTGCCATGAGCTCGTTTTCGATCTCGGCCGGATAGATGTTGGCCCCACCCGAGATGATCATGTCGGCCTTGCGGTCGCAGAGGAAAAGGAAGCCGTCGTCGTCCAGATAGCCGATGTCGCCGACCGTGAAGTAGTCCCGGAGGCGGCCCGCGGCGGTCTTCTCCGGGTCGCCCTTGTATTCGAACGAGATGCCCATCTTCATGTAGACGGTGCCGGGCGTGCCCGCGGGCACCGGCGCGAGCTCGTCGTCCACGATCAGCAGCTCGCTGCCCGGCCAGGCCTTCCCGACCGTGCCCGGCCGCTTCTTCCAGTCCTCGGGAGTGGCGACCGTGCCGCCGCCCTCGGTGGCGGCGTAGTACTCGTAGATCACGTCGCCCCACCACTCCAGCATCTGCCATTTGACCGGCACCGGGCAGGGCGCGGCGGCGTGGATCATCCACCGCAGCGACGACAGGTCGTAGGCGCGCCGCGTCTCCTCGGGCAGCGACAGCAGCCGCTTGAAGTGCGTCGGCACCATGTGGGAGTTCGTCACGTGATGGCGCTCGCACAGGCGCAGGGTCTCCTCGGCGTCCCACCTGTCCATGAAGACGAGCGTGTGCCCCATGTGCAGCGCCGTGCCGGCGAACTGGGTGACCGCCGTGTGATAGCTCGGCGACGTGACCAGGTGGGCGTTCGGGCGGCCCGGTGTCACGCCGAACAGCCGCAGCAGCGCCGTCATCAGCTCGGCGGCGTCGTCGGGGTCGAGGCCGGTGAGCGCGCGCCGCACGCCCTTCGGCCTGCCGGTCGTGCCCGAGGTGTAGTGCATGGTCGCCCCGGCCGTACGGTCGGGCGGCGGGGTGCCCGGCCTGCCGTCGGTCAGCTCGGCGACGGGACGGAAGCCCTCGACGTCGCCGTAGGAGAAGCACCGGCCGGTGTCGATCCCGGCCTCCCGCGCGCCCCTGGCGGCCTCCGCGGCGTACCGCTCGTGGGCGAAGAACGCCCTGGCCTCGCTGTCGGCCAGGATGTAAGCGATCTCGGGCCCGGTGAGGTGCCAGTTGACCGGCGTGTAGTACCACCCCGCCTGGAGGGCCGCGAGGTAGAGCACCAGACCGTCCGCGCCGTTGGGCAGCAGGCCGCAGATGCCGTCCCCGGGGCGCAGGCCCAGCTCACGCAGGCCGTGGACCATGCGGTTGGCCCTGGCGAGCAGCTCGCCCGCGGAGTGTTCCGTGCCATCGGGATCGACCGCGGCGATCCACGCCGGGTCGGCCTGCGCCAGCCTCCAGAAACCGAGTGAGCCCATATGCCAGCTCCCTATGGGGGCGCGCCGCACCACCGGGAGGCGTCAGCGGTCGCGGAGTGAAGCACGCGGGTGCGGCGCTGACAAGATCTGGCAATGCGGAGCGACTCAGACGAGAATCGGTTCTAGTTCTTGCGGGCAGACTAACCCCGCGCGCCATGGCTAACAAGCGCTTGATCGAGCCGGTGACACCACCCAGCCGGAGGACACCTGTGGAGCTCCTGCCCATCAGCACCCCGCACTGCCGGATCGAGCGCGACGGTCACGTGGTGATCGTCACGATGGACCGGCCCGAGGCCAGGAACGCGCTCTCGCAGGACATGCTGGTCGGGCTCGCCGAGGCGTGGCAGTACATCTCGGACGAGCCGGAGGTGCGGGTCGGCATCCTCACCGGCGCGGGCGGCACGTTCTGCGCCGGGGCCGACCTCAAGGCCATGGGCACGCCGTCCGAGGACGACCGGGTGCGCCGCCGGGCCGCCGAGATCCCCGACTACCACTGGAAGGGCCTGCTGCGCGACACCGGGGCGCTGCCGTCCAAGCCCATCGTGTGCGCGGTCGAGGGGTACGCCGTGGCGGGCGGCACCGAGCTGCTCGTCGGCACCGACCTGCGGGTCGCCGGGGAGAGCGCCACGCTCGGGCTGTTCGAGGCACGACGGGCGCTGTTCCCCATGGGCGGCAGCGCCGTACGGCTGCCGCGCCAGATCCCGTACGCGTTCGCCATGGACGTGCTGCTCACCGGCAGGGCGATCACGGCGGCCGAGGCGCTCACGATGGGCATGCTCAACCGTGTCGTGCCGGACGGCCAGGCGCTCGACGTGGCCCGCGAGCTCGCCGACCAGGTGGCCGCCTGCGGGCCGCTGGCCGTGCAGGCGATCCTGCGCGCCTACCGCGAGACGCTGGGCATGCCGGAGGCCGAGGCCCTCAAGGTGTCCGACGCGATCGGCTGGCCGGTCATCGGCTCGGAGGACGCCAAGGAGGGCTCCCGCGCCTTCCGCGACAAACGCCCACCGGTCTACCAGGGCCGATAGCCGGCCGATGGCGCCCGGCGCTTCATCGATGATTGACTTGCCCGTCTCGGGGGTGCTGTTCGCGCGAAGCGGTCGCGCATCGATGAGGAGGTCGCGTGGCGACGAACGGGCCCTCGGACGATCCAGGGCGGCGGGGACGATGGGCCCAGCGGGAGAACGAGCACCGCCGTCGGCCGTATGAGGCGGCGCTGGCCGCCTGGCGGCGTGCCGACGTCGAATTACGCCACATGCTCGCGAGCGCTCGCACATACCGCGGCCGGCCCCCTGGCGACGTCCCGCCCTCGCTCCGAATGCGGCGCGGGGAGACGCTTCTCTGGAACGCTCCCGGCGCACGGCTGATCGAGCTGCGGCATCAGCCCGCGCTGCCTCCCCCCGGTTACGCGAGCCTGCCGGAGTTGACCTGGGCGGCCGGGCAGGCGCCGCCGGCGCAGGCGAACGTCAGCGACATCGGCGCGGTGTCCGTGACGAACCAGCGCGTCGTCTTCCACGGCAGCAGGCACAACCGCGAGTGGGCGTTCGCCAAGCTCACCGGCCTGGCTCACGACCTCCCGACGTCGTCCACCCTGATGAGAGTCAGCAACCGGAAGTACGTCTCGGGCCTGGTGCTCGATCCGGGGGCGTCGGTGGGCTTCCGGTTCAATCTGGCGCTCGGCCTCGCCGACGCCATGGGCGACCGTGCGGGGTTCGTCGCGCATCTCGAACACCTGCTCGTGCACCACCAGTCGCTCCTTCCATCGCCACCCGCCCTCGTCGGCCCGGCGCAGGCCCCGCACGCGGCTCGTACGGCCCTCGGCGTGCTGAGAACGGCGTATTTCGGCCCGCGCGGCGCGTCACCGAGACGTCGCGCCCTCCAGGGTCTCGTCACGGTCGCCCTGACGCTCGGACTGATCGGCCAGGTGCTTCCCCATGCCCCCGTCACCATCGCCTCGGTGGGGCGACCGTCAACCCTTGTGCCATCCGCGCTCGCGCCGACCGTGCTCGCGCCGACCGTGCCCGCGCCGACCGTGCCCGCGCCGACCGTGCCCGCGCCGACCGTGCCCGCGCCGTCGCTCGCGCCCGCAGAAGTGGCGACCGACGTCGCGGAGCCCGTCGTGACGGTGACGATCACGCAGGCGCCTTCCTCGGAACCCGTGCCAGAGGCTGCGGATCCCGCTGTGACGGTGACGATCGAGGTCACGAGTACACCGGCTCCGGAACCGCCGGCAGTGCCTTCTCCCCGGCCTCCCGCTCAGGCGGAGATCACTGCGGCTCAGTCACCTCCGGCACCGCCGTCGGAGGCGGCACCGCCGCCGGAGACAGCACCGCCGCCGGAGACAGCACCGCCATCGGAGGCGGCACCACCGTCGGAGGCGGCACCGATGCCGGAGGCCGTCCCGCTCTGTGACGCGCCCGCGAATCCGTACGGATACACCTTCTGCGACGGCGACCTGATCACCGACCCGAAGCCGGACATCTGCCGGTACTTCCACTGCATTCCCAATTTCTGGGAGGGCAAGGGCTACATGATCGAATGCAGCGACGGCAAAGTCAGCATGTCGGGCGGGCGTCAGGGCTCGTGCTCATACCACGGCGGCAACCGCAGGCGCGTGCATCAGGGCCGATAGTCGCTCAGGGGCGGGCCTGCACCATGGCGTGGGTGCCAGTGGTCCGCCAGGGGCGGCCGGGCGCGTCCAGCTCGGCCAGCGTGCGCTCCGGCACGCCCACCAGCGCATCCGACTTGAGTGTGCGCAGGGCGACGACCGGCCCGGGGAAGTAGGCGGTGACCGCGGCGAACGGCGTGCTCGCCGGCCACATCCGGTCGCCGACGAGCCGCCGGTAGTTCAGGTCGCCCTTCATCACGGTGAGCGAGGCCGACGCGAACTCCGCCCGCAGGTCGTCCGGCATCTCCGCGTACGGCAGCGGGGCGCAGGCGAAGGGATGCGCCCGCAGCGTGAGGCGTCCCTCCTCCATGGCGTCCCAGAGGCGGGCGCCCGCCTCTGCGGCCCGGCCGGGCGCCGCGGCGAGCCGCCGCAGGCACGCCAGCACGTCGGCGGGGGTGGCGTCGGACACGAAGTACGGATAGGGCTTGACGTGCAGGACGACCTCGCCCGCGAGCCCGCAGGCGAGGAGATCGTCGGCCAGCACGAGATCGGGCAGCAGTTCGCGCCCCGCGTTGTCGGCGACCAGGCAGATCCTCCCCGGGGCGGCGGCCTCGACCAGCGACCACAGCAGCGGGCGGTCGTCCACGACCAGGTCCGCGGCCTTCTCCCGGTCACCGGTGAGGGTGACGCCGAAGGACAGGTCCGCCCGGTTGCCCCAGAGCGAGCCGAGCAGCAGCGCGTCGGCCCGCTCGGCCGGGGAGAGCGCGGCGGTCTCGTCGAGCGCCGCCAGCTCACCGTCCACGTCCGGGCCATCGAGCTCGGCCTGCTTCATCGGGCCGAACGGATCGATCCCGCGCCACGGGCCGTCGCCGAAATATCCGGTGGCTTCGAGCACCTTCCGATAGAAGTAGCTCTCCCCCCACAGGAAGGGCACGTCGACATAGGGGCGGCCGATCTTGCCGCGTCCCCACTCGGCCCAGGCCGCGGCGTCGTGCGCCGACGGCTCCAGCGGCTCCATGACGTCGCGCACGACCTCGTCGAGCAGCCGGTCGAGCGCGCGCCGCCGGTCCGGCGAGTACGGCAGCGCCTCCGCGACCTGGCGGACGAGCACCGGGTGCCGCTCCCTGAAGACGCTCAGCGCGTAGGAGCCGGGGACGTTCCCCATGATCGGCGGCGGGGTTGGCAGGGCCTCAGCCACGGTCTCGTCGCGGGCACCACTCATCCCCGGCGTCCTCCCTCTGCTCGCGGAACGGCACCGCCAGTAGATCGCAGCGGCCGGGCGACCGAGGGAGGCGGGGGCAGGCGTGGGGACAACCGGGCCTGGCAGGGCCCAGTTGCGTGCCCGTACGGGTGATGTGGTGGGGGCGGAGCGGGAGCTGGCGTTGGCCGGTGAGGCGGCCGATCGGGGTGCGGAGTCCTTCTCTCCAGGGGACGGACGCGCGAGGGGACCCGCCGCTCACCGCGTCAGCCGTCGCTCACCGCGTCAGCCGTCGCTCACCGCGTCAGCCGTCGCTCGCGGTGTCAGCCGTCGCCGGTCATGCGGCCGAGACGTTCCATCGCCTCGATGTACTCCTCCACCATCTCGAAGACGACCTGTCTGGCCGGCTTGACCTGGTTCATCGCACCGATGATCTGCCCGGCCGGGAACGTGGCCAGCTCGGTCGCGTCCGACCTGCTGATCCGCCGCAGCGCGTCGGAGATCAGCATGAACTGCAGCGGCATCGGCAGCGTGCCGGGCGACTCGGCCGACTCCCACGCGTCGGTCCACTCGTTCTTCAGCAGGCGGGCGGGCTTGCCGGTCCAGCTCCGCGACCTGACCGTGTCGCGGGAGGTGGCCGCGATGATGCGCCGCCGTACGGTCTCGGAGGTGTCGGCCTCCTCCACGGCCAGCCAGATCGAGCCGGTCCACACGCCCTCGGCGCCGAGCGCCATGCCCGCGGCCATCTGGCGGCCCGACCCGATGCCGCCCGCGGCCAGGACCGGCACGTCCACCGCGTCCACCACCTGCGGGATCAGCACCATCGTGGAGATCTCCCCGGTGTGGCCGCCGGCCTCGGTGCCCTGCGCCACGACGACGTCCACGCCGACCTCGACCTGTTTGATCGCGTGGCGGGGCGTCGAGGCGAGCGCGGCCACCTGCACGCCCTTGGCGTGCGCCTGCTCCACGACGTCCGCGGGCGGCGGGCCGAGGGCGTTGGCGAGCAGCGCGATGGGGTGCCGGAGCGCGACCTCGACCTGCGGCCGGGCGGTCGCGTCGGTCCAGCCGAGCAGCACCTTGCCGGAGTCGGCGCCGTCGAGCGGCGGCACGCCGTGCCGGGCCAGCAGGTCCTCCACGAAGGCCCGGTGCCCCTGCGGGATCATCCCCTGCAGCCGCGCCACCAGTTCTGCGGGAGTGTCCACGTCGAGGTCCGCGCCCGCGTAGGAGGCGGGCATCACCACGTCCACGCCGTACGGACGACCGTCCACGTGGTCGTCGATCCACTTCAGCTCGATCTCGAGCTCTTCCGGGGTGAAGTACAGGGCGCCGAGCACGCCCATGCCGCCGGCGCGGCTGACCGCGGCGACGACGTCCCGGCAGTGGCTGAAGGCGAAGATGGGGAACTCGATTCCGAACATGTCGGTGACACGTGTCCGCATGCCTCGAACGTACGACGGCCCCCACCGAACTGCAACGCGTTCTAATAAGCCGCGCCCGACAGGTTCCTACCAGTCGGTAACCATTCCCCGGAGGGCGGGAGAAAGCCCAGGCGAGAACGCGTTTCACGCCACGGCCGACGCCCCAGCCGCACCACCCGTCACAGCGGTGACGACAGCTCACGGGCCAAAGTCAGATTTCATGACAATGCGGGATTGCGGCCATAACACGAGGGTCGTACCGTCCCTCTATGGATCTGGAGATCCGCCATCTGAGAATCGTGCACGCGGTCGCCGAAGCCGGGAGCGTCACGAAAGCGGCCACCCGGCTCGGCCTCGCCCAACCGTCGCTCACCGCGCAGCTCAAGCGCATCGAGCGATCACTCGGAGGTCCGCTGTTCGAACGCGACCGCAACGGCGCCCGGCCCACTCCTCTCGGCGAGATGGTGCTCGCCCGCGCCCGGGTGCTGCTGCCCGCCGTACGGGACCTCCAGGAGGACGCGGTGAGGTTCGCCAACACCTCCGTCAAGCTGCCCGGCTATCGTCTGGGCGCGACGAACGGGCCCATACTCGGCGGGCTCGTCGAGCGTCTGACCGCCGACCAGCCGGGCATCCCCGTCACCACCCGCACCTCGTGGTCGGCCGCTGAGCTGACCTCGCTCGCGGTCGCGGGCCGGCTCGACTTCGTGCTGCTCGGAACGTGCGGCGACAGCCCGCCTCCCCCGGCCGAATCGATGAACTGGACCACGGTCGGCACCGATCCGGTCTTCGTGCTCCTGTCCGAGGATCATCCCCTCGCGGGAGAGAAGGAACTGGAGCTGTCGAGCCTCGCCGAGGAGCACTGGACGGTCGCCCCCGGCGACGGCTGTTTCGCCGACTGCTTCGCCGCCGCCTGCGCCCGGGCCGGGTTCGTCCCCGAGTCCATCTACGAGACGGACGTGGCGACCTGCCTGCACCTGGTCGGAGTGGGCAAGGCGGTCGCCCTGTGCCAGGCCACCTTCCGGCTCACCGCCGGGCTGGTCATGATGCCGCTCGCCGGCGCGCCGCTGCGCTGGCGGCATCTGCTCGGCTGGCACGCCGACTCGATCGGCGCGCGGGCCGCCGCCCCCGTCGTCGCCGCGCACGCCCGGGCCGCGTACGCCGACGCGGTGCGGCGCAGCGCCCGCTACGCCGACTGGCTCGCCACCAACCCCGAATACGGCGCGGTTCCCTGAGCGGTTCCCCGACCGAAATCGCACGACCGGCGAATTCCGTCATGAATGACGGCGTACGAAAGGGCTATTTCGGAATGCTCCCGCGGGCGTGGTGCGGGAGCGGCCAATTTCGGGCCAGCGAATCCTCTCGCGAGGGCGGTTCCATAACTCGGTGATAGGGGCGAACTGATAGATCCACCGGAGAGCGGAGGTCGGTTACGTTGACGGCACCCCCAGAGACAAGGAGAGCCCCACATGCTCCACAGACGCACCGTACTCGCCGGATGCGCTCTGGCCGTCACGGCCCTCGCCACGGTCGCCACCCCCGCCGTGGCCGAGCCGAACGACTCTCCCGCCTCCTCCGGCCTCAAGCCTCCGCCCGCCTTGGTGGACGCCATGCAGCGCGACCTCGGGCTCACCCCCGCCCAGATCGACGCCCGCCTGGCCAACGAGGCCAAGGCCATGTCCGCCGACGCCAAGGTCCGGGCCGCGATCGGCGACGCCTACGCCGGTTCCTGGGTCACCGGCACCACCTCCGAGAGCTTCATCGTCGCCACCTCCGACGCCTCGAAGGCCGGTGCGATCCTGGCCGCGGGCGCGCAGCCGAAGATCGTCGGCCGCAGCCTCGCCGCGCTCGAGTCGACCGAGGCCGCGCTCGACCGGGCCGCCGCCAGTGCGCCCGCCTCCACCCCCGTCTGGTACGTCGACGTGCGCAGCAACAGCGTCGTCGTGCTGTCGTCCAACCCCGCCGAGGCCGAGGCGTTCGTGGCGGCCAGCGGCGCCGACACGTCGGCCGTACGGGTCGAGCAGTCCAGCGAGCAGCCGCAGACCTACTACGACGTGCGCGGCGGCGACGCCTACTACATCAACGGCTCGGCCCGGTGCTCGATCGGCTTCTCCGTACGCAAGGGAAGCACGAACGGCTTCGTCAGCGCCGGCCACTGTGGCCGCGCCGGCAACACCACGACCGGCTACAACCGGATCGCGCAGGGCACCTTCCAGGGCTCCTCGTTCCCCGGCGACGACTACTCGTGGGTCGCGGTCAACAGCAACTGGACGCCCACGGGCTGGGTCAACAACTACAGCGGCGGCAACGTGGCCGTGAAGGGCTCGTCCGTGGCCCCCGTCGGCTCGTCGATCTGCCGCTCCGGCTCGACCACCGGCTGGCGCTGCGGCACCGTCCAGCAGCTCAACGCCAGCGTCCGCTACTCCCAGGGCACGGTGAGCGGCCTGACCCGCACCAACGTCTGCGCCGAGCCCGGTGACTCCGGCGGCTCGTTCATCTCGGGCAACCAGGCCCAGGGCATGACCTCGGGCGGCTCGGGCAACTGCACCGTCGGCGGCACCACGTACTTCCAGCCCGTCAACGAGGCCCTGTCGGTCTACGGGCTGACACTCGTCACCGGCTGATCCGGCCGATCACAGGAGGCTCTCCCGCCGGCCCGGCACGGGGTCAGCGGGGGAGCCTCCGCCATATGGGGCGGGGCAGCAGCCGCATGACGGCGAACGCGAGCCGCAGCCGCGCGGGCACCCACACGGTCACCTTCCGCGTGTCCAGGGCCTCCATCACGCCGTCCGCGACCTCGGCCGCCGTCACCGACATCGGAGCGGGGGTCATCCCCCGCGTCATCCGGCCGATCACGAACCCCGGCCGGACGACCACGACCCGGGCCCCCGAGCCGTGCAGCGCGTCGGCCAGCCCCTGGGCGAAGCCGTCCAGCCCGGCCTTGGCGGAGCCGTACACGAAGTTGGCCTTCCGCACCCGCACCCCGGCCACCGACGACAGCACGACGAGCGTGCCGTGGCCCTGCTCGCGCAGCCGCCGCGCGGCGGCCAGGCCGATGGAGACGTGGCCGCCGAAGTTGACGGCGACGTCGCGGGCGGCGGCCACCGGGTCGGCGTCATAGACCGCCTGGCTGCCGAGTACGCCGAACGCCGGGATCACCACGTCGAGGTCGCCCACCTTGGCGGCGGCCTCCTCGATCAGGCCGGCGTGCGTCTCCGGCCGGGCGGCGTCGAAGTCGAGCACGTGGACCTCGGCCCCGAGCCGTTCGAGCTCCTCCACCGGCGCGGTCCCGCCCCGAGCGGCGAGCACGACCCGGCGGGCGCCCCGCCGGACCAGCCGCTCCACGATGGCGAGGCCGATCTCGCTGCGCCCGCCGAGCAGCAGGACGGTGTCGACCGAGCCCAGCGCGTTTCTCACGACCACTCCCACGACGACGGAACCAGCACAGAACTCAGCACAGCCGCAGCCTACGGGCGAGATCGGAGACGAAGACGCCGTCCGGGTCGGCCCGGCGCCGGATCTCCCGCCACTCCCCCAGCCGCGGATAGGTCGCGGCCATCGTGGCGGCCGACATCCGGGAGTCCTTGGCCAGGTAGAGCCGCCCCCCGGCCGCCGCGACCCAGCCGTCGAACTCGGTCAGCATGGCGGCCAGCCCGCGCTGCCCGGCCGGGATGTCCAGGGCCAGCGTCCACCCCGGCATCGGGAACGACAGCATGCCGGGCGTCCCCGCCCCGAACCTCTTCAGCACGGTCAGGAACGACACGACGCCCGCGCCGGACAGCCGCTCGACCACCCGGCGCAGCGTGTCCTCCGCCCCGAGCGGCACCACGAACTGATACTGCACGAAGCCGCGCGGGCCGTACATCCGGTTCCAACCGGCCACGCCGTCGAGGGGATGGAAGAACGGCGCGATGCCCTGGACGATCCGGCGCGGGGCGGCGGGCGCCTTGCCGTACCAGGCGGCGTTGAAGGCCCGCACCGTGGCCCGGTTGAGCAGGCCGCCGGGCGCCCAGGGCGGCGCGGACAGCAGGGGCCGCGGCGCGAACGCGAGCGGGTTCGCCCGCGCGCGGGCGGGCAGGTCGCCGGGCGCGGCGTGGTCACCACGGGTGAGCACGCCCCGGCCCATGCGCCCGCCCCGCGCCAGCAGGTCGATCCACGCGACCGTGTAGCGATGCCCGTCGTCGGTCGCGGCCATCGTCTCCAGGGTCTGGTCGAGGTCGCGGGTGCGCTCGACGTCCACCTGCATCCACGCCGTCTCGATCGGCACGCACTGGAAGGCCGCCTCGACGACGATCCCGGTCAGCCCCATCCCGCCCACGGTTGCCCAGAACAGGTCGTCGCCCGGCCCGAGCGTACGTACGACGCCGTCGGCGGTGAGCAGGCGCAGCGACCGCAGATGGGCGCCGAAGGAGGAGTCCACGTGGTGGTTCTTGCCGTGCACGTCGGCCGCGACGGCCCCGCCGACCGTGACATAGCGGGTGCCGGGGGTCACCGGCACGAACCAGCCGCGCGGCACGAGCGCGGTCATGAGGTCGTGCAGGCTGACCCCCGCCGACGCGGTGACGAGCCCGGTGGAGTCGACGCGCCATGACCGCTCAAGTGCAGTGCAGTCGAGCACGAGCCCGCCCGCGTTCTGCGCGGCGTCGCCGTACGCGCGGCCGAGCCCGCGGGCCACGACGCCGCGCCTGCCCGCCTTCGCCACCAGCTCCGCGGCCTCCTCGGCGGTGCGCGGGCGGACCACCGTCGCCCGCGTGGGCGCGGTGCGCCCCCATCCCGTCAGCGGCGTCGTCATGCCAGTTGGATACCGCATGCCAGCAGGATCAGCATCAGCGCGAGGAACACCTGGAGCGGGCGGTCGCGCAGCAGCAGTTCCTCGGGCTCCTCGCCCACCCCGCGGTCGACGAGCAGCGCGTGCCGCAGCACGACCAGCACGAACGGCACGATGCTGAGCGCGCAGAACGCCCTGGCCGGTCCGGTGTGCTCCTGGAGCGCCCACAGGCAGTAGGTGACGATCATCGCTCCCGAGGCCATGACGCGCACGTGGCCGAGGTAGCTCGCGGTGTACGTCTCCAGGGTGGCCCGGGCGACCTGGCCGTCCTGCGGCCCGGCGCGGAGCTCGGCCTCGCGCTTGCCGGCCACCAGCAGCAGCGAGCCGAGCGAGACGACGACCAGGAACCAGCTCGTCACCGGCACGGCCACGGCGACCGCCCCCGCGTACGCGCGCACGACGTGGCAGCCGGCCACCGCGACCAGGTCCACCACGGGCTGGTGCTTGAGCCACAGGGTGTAGGAGAAGGTGAGCGCCAGATAGGCGGCGACGACGGCGGCGAGCGGCCACCCACCGGCCAGCCCCACGAGCAGGCCGGCCGCCAGCAGCACCGCGCCTGCCGTCCGCGCGAGCCGTACGGACACGATCCCGGCCGCGATCGGGCGCAGCCGCTTGCGGGGATGGCGCCGGTCGGCGGCCACGTCGGCCGCGTCGTTGAAGAGGTAGGACCCGGCGGCGGCCAGGCAGAAGGCGGCGAACGCGACGAGCGAGCCGCGCAGCCCCGCCCCGGTGGTGAGCACGCCGGCGGCGGCAGGAGCGGCGAAGACGAGCGCGTTCTTGAGCCACTGCCGGGGCCGGCAGGCCCGCACCAGCCCGGCCGCGCGGGAGCGCCGGGAGGGCGTGCCCGCCGGAGGCGCCGCCACCGGCGGGTGCAGGACGCTGTCCCGCTTCACGGGGTCGGCCGGCTTCCCGGGTCAGTCCGCGCGGCCCGGCCGCAGCAGCCACACTCCGACGACGGCGAGCGCGAGCCCGAGGATGAGCGACACCAGGGGGAGCGTCGTCTTGATGAGCGTGATCTGGGCGATGTTGTCCCGGGCCGTTTTGACGAGCTCGCCGATGGTCTGCGGCGTGAACGAGGCGGTGGCGATGAGGGCGGGCATGCGCTCGACGCCGTCGGCCGTCTTCAGCACCTCGTGGCGCTGCTGCTCCTGCTTGACCGGGACGCCGGTGGTCGGCTCGACCCAGAAGGTGTTCACGCCGTCGTAGACACGGTCGACCTGGATGTCGCCCGTCCCCTTCATGCCGAGCACGGAGGCGGGCGCGCTGAGCTGCTCGACGGGCGTCGGCGGGATCTTCTGCACGAACCGGTAGACCGGCAGGCCGTCGATCGTGTCCTCGCCGTCGAACGTCGCGTCGTACGCCTTGCGGGTGTCGGTGTTGAACACCTGATAGGTCTTCTTCTCGACGCCGAACGGGAACAGGAAGATCTGGCCCTGCAACTGCACCGGCTCCGCGCCGGAACCGCTGTTCACGCTCGTGCCGCAGCAGGTGACGCCCTGGCCGTTGTATTTGTTGAACGCGCTGCGGAACTGCGTCATGGAGATCTGCGGATTGTTGTTCGTCACGTCGTTGGCGTTGGTGAACTGGTCCCACACGACGTGGTCGTCCTTGGCCTCCTTGACATCGCCCCTGGTCGTGACCGTGATGTCGAGGGTGCCGGTGAGGACCTTCAGGTCGCGCATGCTGAAGTAGCGGGCGTTTTCGGCGGTCAGCCGCGTGACGCTGTATTGGTTCGCCGGCGCCTGCACGAGTTTGTCCGCGACCTGGAATCTCAGCAGCGGCGCGAGAACGACGAGGAACGCCCCGAGTCCTACGAGGACCACTCCCAATCCGCGGCGCATCGCTCCTCCTGGGGCAGGCCAGATACTACCTATTTGTCCTGAAACACGTTCCTATTTCGCTGTATGTTAGACGGGGCGGTGACCAACGTCACGAGGGATGCGGAAAAGTGACCGAAACAGGTTCTAGCTCGACGGCGACTCGTGACATGTTACCGGCCGGTTCGCAACCTGTTCGTGACACACCGGTGCTTTCCGGTCAGGTGCCTGCCGGACATGTGGACGCCCTCGACGGTGTGCGGGCGCTCGCTGCCATCGCCGTCCTCGTGTTCCATGTCGCGATCGAGTCGGCGGCGGCGCTGCACGACAACTTCTTCAGCAGCCTGCTCGCCCGGGGCGACGTCGCGGTGCCCATCTTCTTCGCGCTGTCCGGGCTGCTCCTCTACCGGCCCTACGCGCGTGCCGCGCTGCTCGGGGAGCGTCCCCCGAGCACCCGGGTCTACCTGGTCAAGCGCGCCCTGCGCATCCTCCCGGCGTACTGGCTGGTCGTGGTCGCGGCCATGACGCTGTGGGCCGGGCCGCACCTCGGCGACGTGAAGACGTGGCTGCAACTGCTGCTGCTCGGCCAGACCTACGAGATCCACCCCTGGTGGTTCGGCCTCGGGCCGCGCGGGCTCGCCCAGATGTGGAGCCTGTGCGTCGAGGCCGCGTTCTACGTGCTGCTGCCACTGGTCGCCGCCGTGCTGGCGGCGTACGCGCGGCGCGGCGGTCCCGATCTCGGCAGGCGCGCCCGGCGGCTGCTGACCGGCGTCGCCGTGCTCGCCGCGTCGTCGTTCGCGTGGGCGCTGCTCACCTATTTCCCCGTCTATCGGCCCTACCTGAACACCTGGCTGCCCCGAGCCTGGGTGTTCTTCGCGATCGGCATGGCGCTGGCCGTCGTCTCCGAGTGGGCCCGCCAAGAGACCCGCGAGGACGGCCCAGCGCACCGGTTCGTCCGGGCGGCGGGCGCGTCGGCGGGCTCGTTCCTGCTCGTCGCCGCGCTCGCGTACGCCGTGGCGGCCTCGCCGCTGACCGGCACGCGCTTCAGCGGCGTGGACGGCGTGTGGGCCGACCTGTCGGAGCTGGCCCTGTACGCCACCGTGGCGGCCGGGCTGGTGACCCCGGCCGCGCTGCTGCCCGCCGGGGGCTCGCCGTACGGGCGCTTCCTGGGCAGCCGGGTGATGCGCTTCCTCGGCCGGGTGTCCTACGGCGTGTTCCTGTGGCAGTTCGTGGCCCTCTATCTCTGGTACGACTTCACCGAGCAGCGGCCGTGGAGCGGGAACTTCGCCGGCAACCTCGTCGTGGTCGGCGCGTTCACGCTGCTGCTGGCCACGCTCACCCATCGCTACGTCGAGGAGCCGGCGAGGCGCCTCGCCCTCCGGGCGACCTCTTCACGGAGGGGGACGCGGAGGGGGACACAGACGGAGACGGAGATCTCTTCACAGAAGGCGAGGGCGACGGGGAAGGAGACGGAGACGGCGGCGTCACCGCGTCCGTAGGGGCGGGCGCGCCGGGCACGGGGTCGCCGTAGGCGAAGCCCTTCAGGCAGACCGCCGCCGGGTCGTCCAGCCGGATCAGCAGCCCCTTGCCGACGGCCGTGACCGGGAAGTGCACCAGCGCGCCACTGGATCCGGTGGCATGGAACCGCAACCGCCCCTGCTGCCCGCTCATCTCGTAGCTGCCGGTGCCGTCCCGCTTCGCGGTGTAGGCCAGCCCGGCGACCGGCCCGGGCCCGCCGAACGAGACGACGTCGGGGAAGAAGATCGCGTCGCCGAACAGCGGGAAGCACGAGCGGTCCCCCGGCGGCAGCACCCCGACCGACGCCTTCACCTCGACCGGCGCGAGCCCGCCCTTGTCGTCGAAGACGAGCGCGTGCTCCGACGGCTCGGGCACCCGCATCCGGGCGCGCAGCGCGGGCCGGGCGAGCGGGGCCAGCAGGTGGTGGCTGAGCCTGCGGTTGCCGTTCCACGGCAGCACGATGTCCTCGGGCAGCGGGCTGGAGTAGATCACCGCCGTGTCCGGCGTCTTGGCGAGGGAGGCCCGTACGGCGGCCAGGTAGGCCCGCACCCGGTCGCCCGACAGTGTGTCGCGGTAGTTCTGGATCGACACGATCGACATCGCGAGATAGGCGCCCGCGACGAGGCCCGCCGCCGTCGGCAGCCCGCTCCCGGGGGGAATCGGCCGGCGGTAGGGCGCGGTCTCGTCCCGGGCGGGCAGCAGTGCGAGCCCCAGGCAGACCGCGAGCACGATCGCGGCGTCCGCGACATAACGAGTCTCGGAGCCGACGACCTGGGCGAGCCCGGTGCCGCGGGCGATCGCCGTGGGCACGCCGTCCGCGGCCACCAGGTAGCCCGCCAGGATCACCCAGGCGCGTACGGCCCGCCGCCGCCACAGCACGGTGGCGACCACCAGGGCGGCGAGCACGGCCCACCCCGCGGCCACCAGCAGCGGGCCGGGGTCGGCCAGCCCGCCGTTGGGCAGCACCGGGCCCCACGACAGCGGCCCGCCGACCACCCCGGCCGGGAAGACCTGGCCGAGAAGGCGGCCCAGCAGGCTCGCCGCGTCACCCGGAGCCGGGACGGCCGCGCCCTCGCCCGGCGCGGTGCCGCGCCGGGCCAGGTAGAGCGCCGCGTATCCGCCCATCAGCAGCACGTAGGAGCCCCACAGCCGCCAGTGGGAGCGCAGCTCGCGCAGCATGAGCGCGATCCACGGGCCCGCCCACGGCCGCAGGTGCGACGTGGTGAGCGCGAACAGCAGGAACGGGACGAAGACCCCCTTCGTGCTGAACGCCATGCCGGCGAGCACCCAGTAGAACGCCCGGCGGGCGTGCCGCGCCCCGCCCTCCCCGGCCCACCTGACCTGGGCCGCCAGGGCCATGACCATCGTGAGCTGCAGCGGCACCGCGTTGATGGCGGCCGACCACCAGCCGAAGGCCGGGACCGTCAGCGGCGAGAACAGGGCGAAGGCGAGCGGCAGCAGGATCCCGGGCCGGGTGCCGAACAGCCGCACGAGCAGCCGCAGCAGCATCGCCGCCACCGCCGCCTGGACGGCGAGCGTGACCGCCGAGACCAGCAGCCAGTCGTACGGCGACAGCCGCGACAGCACCCAGGTGAGCCCGAGCGCCCCTGGCATCAGGTGGCCCTTGTGGACGCGGAACAGGAAGTCGAACGTCAAGGAGTGCTCGTAGGCGTCGCCCACGAACAGGAAGTCGTCCTCCACGAAGGACGACGACGTCAGCACGGGGATCCGCACCGCCAGCGACGCCACGACCAGCAGGACGCCCGCGATCATGACGGGGTTCCGCAGGCCCGCCCGCCATCCCGGCAGGGCCCCGGGCCGTTCCGTACGCATGGTCTGAGTCATCGGAATTCTCCCAGCGCCGTGGGACAAAGGGGGATGTTATGCTCCGGCGCACCCGACAGGAGAGGGACGTCGTGCACGCCGAGCCGTTCCGCGCCGACCTGGCCCGTTCGATCCGCCTGTTCAGCGCCTTCCGCAAGGAGCAGACCGACCCCGACTTCTTCTACGGCCTGCTCGCCCGGGACACCGTCGCCCAGCTCGCGGCGTACGCCGACCTCGACGGCGCGCTCGTCGCCGACGTCGGCGGCGGGCCCGGCTACTTCACCGACGCGCTGCGCGCCGTGGGCGCGCGGCCGGTGTGCGTCGACTGCGACGCCGGGGAGATGAGCGCGCGCACCGGCGCCATCCCCGACGGCGCGGTGCTCGGCAGCGCCCTCGACCTGCCGATGAAGACCGGATCCGTCGACGTCTGCTTCTCCTCCAACGTGCTGGAGCACGTGCCCGATCCGTGGCGGATGGGCGACGAGATGGTGCGGGTGACGCGGCCGGGCGGCCTGGTCTACCTGTCGTTCACCAACTGGCTGTCGCCGTGGGGCGGCCACGAGACCTCGCCGTGGCACTACCTGGGCGGACATCACGCCGCGCGCCGCTACGCGCGCCGCCACGGCCGCTCCCCCAAGAACGTGTACGGCACGAGCCTGTACGCCGTCTCGGTGGCCCGGGCGCTCGCGTGGGCCAGGCGGCATCCCGGCGCCGACCTCGTCGACGCCCTGCCGCGTTACCACCCTCGCTGGGCGACCCCGGTGATCCATCTACCCGGCGTTCGCGAGATCGTGACCTGGAACCTGCTGCTCGTGCTGCGCCGCCGCTGACCTTCCCGGCCGGACGCCGATCGCGTAGCCGCCGGCCAGCAGAATCGCCAGCAGCCCGCACCCCAGCGGGATCCACTCGCGCGTCAGCAGCATCCACCGGCGGAACCGGGCCGCCTCCCCGGCCAAGGCGTACACCTCGGCGGTGCTCGTCGTCAGGTCGGCGTCGAAGGCGACCAGCCGCTCGACCTGGTCGGGCGTGCGCAGCGTGTCGCGCCGCCGCTCCTGCGTGCGCACGGTCAGACCGCTCTCCGGCTCGACCCAGATCGTCCGGGTGATCTCGGTGTATCTCGCCACGGCGACCCGCTCCTCCTCCGGCATGCCGACCGTCGTGCCGGGCACCGGGCCGGGCAGATCGGCGGTCTTCACCGGCCCGGCCGAGTAGGTGTAGCGGTAGGTCGGCACGCCCGCGACGGTCTCCTCGCGCTCGAACCGCAGTTGCTCCTCCCGCCGCAGCAGCGGGTCGAACATCGCGTACGAGCGCGGCTCGGCCCGGGCGGGCAGCCGGAAGGCCAGCCCGGTCTGCCGCACGCCGGGATCCTCGTCCACATAGGCCGCGCAGCAGTCGACGGCAAGACCGGTGCGCCGGTCGAAGGCCGTGCGGCGCTCGTGATAGTCGACGCGCTCGCCGTCCCGGGTGTCGAGCGAGGAGAACTCCACCCACACGGCCGTGTGGTCGTCGCCCGCCCGCGGATCGCCATAGACGGCCACCGTGTTCTGCACCGGCACGTCGCGGTGCAGGCGGAAGGTCGCGGTGTCGAGATAGGTGGCCGAAGGCGAGACCAGCCGCTGCACGCGGGTCTGCTCCAACGGCATGACCGTGGTCCGCGGATAGACGTAGAAGTGGAACAGCGCCCCCACGGTGACCAGGAAGGCGATGCCCGCCAGCAGGAGCGGGCGCCGCAGCCGCACGAACGCGTCCGTCACCGGCTCACCCCTCCCTCGTCCCGTACGGCGGCCAGCAGCCGGGCCAGCACGACGAGACAGAGCGCGTCGGCGGCGAGGCCCTGCCCGGCGGCCTGGGCGAGCCCGGCGAGACCGAGCGCGACCAGCGCCACCCACGCGGAGGCGGCATGGCGGGCGAAGACCCGGAAACGGGTCGGATCGGCGTGCTGAGCGGCGGCGATCCCGCGCAGCCACAGGAACGCCGCCAGCGCGGCGGCGACGACGGCCACGCCCGCCACGCCTCCGGCCCACAGCCCGGCGACCGGCGCGGCGATCCACACCCACAGCACACGGACGCGGCCCGGCCCGGTGGCGCGCAGGCGCGACCGGCCCCGCACCAGCGCCAGGGCCACCACCACGAGGGCCAGGCCCAGCCCGGCGAGCAGCGCCGCGCGGTAGGCCGGGTCGGGCTCGTAGCGCAGCACCACCTCGCCGCCGCCGGACGGCAGCTCCCAGGCCTGCCGCCAGCCGTCGAGCCGTGCGGGGGTCAGCCGCACGCCGTCGAGGTACGCCTGCCAGCCGGCGTTGTAGTTCTCGTTGACCACCAGATAGGACGGCGCGGCTGCGGCCACCCGCAGGCGGCGCTCCTGCGGCCCCCATGACGTCACCGTGGCGGGGGTGGCCGTCACCTTCTCGTGTTCGGCTTCCGCTCCGTCGTCCAGCACCACCGAGCGCACCCGGAAGGCGTCGCCCGGCGCCACGCTGACCCTGCTGCGGCCCTCGGTCAGGTGCACGGGCGCGCAGCCCGAGTAGGTCAACGGGCGGCCGTTGAGCACGTCGTCGAGCGTGCCGCCGACCACCCGGGTCGGCACGTCGTCGCCGTCCACCCGCAGCGTCGGGCCATAGCCGCAGGGCAGCCGCAGCGGGATGGCGCCGAGGCCGCCGAGGGGCTTCACGCCGGGGATGGCGATCTCGGCCACCTCGATCGGGCGCGAGGCGGGCGCGGTGAACTCGATGGTGAACGTCCGCGTCTTCACCGCGGGGAAGGTGAACACGCCGTCTCTGTCCACCCACCCCTGCACGGCCCTCTCCCCCGCGCGCAGCGTGAGCTTCACGGGCGGGATGCCCTGCGCCGAGTCGGGGAACAGCACCCGGATCCGGGAGAAGCTCCGCTTTTCGCCCAGGTCGATCGACAGCGTCGGATGCCGGTCGAACGGCTGGGCGTACCACAGCGTCGCCGGGTCGCCGTCCATCGCCTGGCGGCCCAGCACGGCCCCGTGCTCGGTGGCGGTGGACGACGCGGTGACGTGGGGATAGCGGTCCGGCAGCGTGGTGAGCAGGTCCGCCGCCTTCGGATCGCTGAGCACGGCCTGCCCGCGCACCGTGCGCACGCCGGCGCGGGCCACCGGGACGAGCCGGTCGAAGCCATAGCCGTCCTCGCCGATGATCTGCAGCCGCGAGGAGCAGGTCCAGGTGACCGAGCCCCGCATGCACGCGTCGGCGTCCCCCCGCTTGGTGAGCAGCACGGTGCCCGGATCTTCGCCGGACACGTCGGGCACCGAGATCGTCCGCACCGCCCGTACGCCCGGGATGCGCAGGTCGGTGATGCCGACCCGGCTGCCGAGCGCCGTCTTCGGCTCGTACGCGAGCCGGGTCACCCGGATCCGCAGCCACGAGCTCGTCCCGGGCACCGGGCGCAGCGGCTGGAGCGCGTCGGTGCGCGCCACCGCCACCCGACGGACGCCGCGCTCGGTCTCCAGCGCGACCTCGGCCACCGGCGGGCCGAGCGTCCCCTGCTCGAAGGCCGCCGAGATCTCGGTCAGGTCCACCGGGCCGGTGAAGCGGACCTCCAGCCACTCCCCGACCGCGCCCTTCCAGCCGTCCGACCGCCAGCCCGTGCGCGGATCGTCGTCCAGCGCGGCGTACGGCTGCCGCCCCGGGTCGCGCTGGCCCACGGCGGCGGTCACGGCGGAGTCCGCCGACGAGGCGGTGACGTCCTTCACGTCGAGATAGCGGGCGGTCGAGGTGGCCGACGACCAGGCCGGGTCGGTGAGATCGGTGGTGACCGGCGCCTGGCCCTCCGTCAGCGTCGCCGACGCGATGCGCCGCACGTCACCGAACACGATGTCGCGTTTGCGCAGCGTGTCGGTGAGGATCGTGTCGCGGGCGGGGATCTGCGCCGCGCCCGGCTCGTCGCCGACGAGCACCGGGCGGTCGCCGGTGAGCAGTCCCTCCTCGGCCAGGTCGAGCATGGCCTCGGGGGCGCCCTCCACGTGCAGCGTGCCCGCGCGGGGCACGATCGAGGCGAGCGGGGCCGTCCCAGGGATCGTGTAGACCTCCAGCGCCGGGTAGGGCTGGTCGAGCCAGCCCGAGGCGGTGCCGTTCGCGGTCAGGCCCACCAGCGGCCCGAACTCGGCGGTCCTGGTCAGCCCCGAGTCCTGCAGCGTCTGGTGCACCCGGGCGGGCCAGGCGGTGCCGAGCGCCTCCCTGACCAGGTCGTTGCGGATGAGCAGGTAGGTCACCCCGGCCCGGCGCAGGGCCTCGGCGAGACCCGGCGAGCCGTGCCCGGTGGCGAAGCACTCGTCCACCGCCTGCACGAGCCGGGCCAGGCCGGGCGACCCCCACGGCACGTTGGCGTGGGTCGCCCAGCGCACGGTCAGCAGCGACTGCATGGGCTCGTCGAGCGGACGTCCCCACAGGTATTCGCCCCGCGCCGAGCCGGGCATGGCGAGCACCATGCCGTCGCCCGTGTTGCGGTTCAGCCAGGCCGCCGCCTCTCGCCAGTAGGCGGGGATGTCCGCGAAGGCACCACGAGCGGTCACCCCGGCCGTACCGACCGGCACGAGCGTGAGCGCGAGCAGCCCGGCCGCCACGGCGGTGACGGGTCTGCGCAGCCGCACCGGGCCCGCTACGGGAAGCGCGGCGAGTCCGAGCGCGAGCGGCAGCCGGATCAGCGCGTCGAACTTGTGCAGGTTGCGGAACGGCGCGAGCGGCCCGTCGAGCAGGTCCCTGACCTGGCCGGTCCAGGGGTGGGCGAGGTCGCCCGCGTGCCCGGCGGTGACGATCACGAGACCGGCGATCACGGACAGCGCGAGGAACGTCCGCTCGGGGGTGGCCCTGCGGACGACGCCGGTCAGCCCGAGCCCTGCCACCAGCGCCGTCGCGGCGACCAGCCACGGCACGGTCGCCTGGTCGTAGGCCGCGGGAAGCCACGGCTGCCCGTCCACCGGCAGGAACGAGATCCAGCTCGACGTGCCGCGCAGCGCGTTCACCAGGGAGGTGACGCTGGCGGTCGCCGACGCCGTCTCTATGAACGGCAGGAACGAGAAGATGTAGCGCCCGAGCAGCAGCAGCGGGACGAGCCACCACATCGACACGAGGCCGACGAACGGCAGCCACCAGCCGAGCAGGGCCCACTTGCGCCCACCGTGGCGGCGGCTGAGCAGGTAGAGCAGCGGGACGACCAGCACGGCCAGCTCCGCCGCCGCGTTGACGCCGCCCGCGAACAGGAACGCGGCGGCCGACAGCGCGGCGGCCCGGCGCGGGCTCGCCCCTTCCCGCGTGCCGTGCACCAGGGGCAGCAGCACCCACGGCAGCACGGCGCTCGGCTGGAACTCCGAGGAGTTGATCCCGATCAGCGCCAGCGCGTGCGGGGCCAGGGCGTAGGCGAGCGCGCCGAGGAGCCGGGTGCCGGGCGAGCCGATGCCCATCGCCCGCGCCAGCCGTTCGGTGCCGAGGAACGCCGCGCACAGCACGAGCGACATCCAGAGCCGCTGGATGTCCCAGGCCGGCATGTCCAGGGCCCGGAAGAGCACGTAGAACGGCCCCATCGGGAAGAGATAGCCGTACGCCTGGTTCTGCAGGTGGCCGAAGTAGGCCGGATCCCACAGGTGGAGCGCGCGCGACAGGAACCCCAGGGGGTTCACCGCCATGTCGAGCTTGGTCTCGGAGATCACCGCGCCGGGCGCGGTGTTGAACGCGACTGCCGCCAGCAGGAGGCAGCCCGCCAGCAACCGGAGCCGGTGCCGCAGCGTACGGCCCGGCGAGCCCGCCGAGCCCGCGGCGGGCTCGGCCGAGGCGGGAGCCTCGCCGGGCGCCTCCGGCGTGCGGGTCACCGCTTCCCGGGCGGAGCCGGGCTCCCTCGGGTGGACCGAGACGTCGACGGACACGGGCGCTCAGGACTTCTCGGAGCGGGACTTCACAGAGCCGGTCTCGGGGCCGGACTTCTCGGGGCCGGACTTCTCAGCGCCGGACTTCTGAGGGCGGGACTTCACAGAGCCGGTCTCGGGGCCGGACTTCTCAGCGCCGGACTTCTGAGGGCGGGACTTCTCGGAGCCGGTCTCGGGGCGGGACTTCACGGAACCGGACTTCTGGGAGCCGGACTTCACGGGGCCGTCGCCGGGGGTTCGCGCGGGGAGCCGGTCGAGCTCGCCGGCCACCAGCCTGGTCATCGCCGCCCCGGTCTTCCCCCAGGTGAACTCGCCCGCCCATTGGCGGCATGCCCGCGCCATCCGCGCCCTGGTCAGGGGGTCGTCCAGCTCGCGCAGCGCCTGGCCGACCACGTCGGCGAGCCGCTCGCCGTCGCGCACCAGCCACCCCGTCACGCCGTGCCGTACGGAGTCGCGCAGGCCGGCCACGTCGTAGGCGACGGTGGGCACGCCGAGCGCGGCCGCCTCGATCACGGTCAGCCCCCAGCCCTCGAACTCCGAGGCCGTGACGTTGAGCCTGGCGCCGCTCAGCACCGCGTTCTTCTCCCTCTCGGGCAGGAATCCGTGCAGGTGGACGCGTCCGGCCACGTCGGGCCTGCCCGCCCGCTCGGCCAGCCGGTCGTGCTCGGGGCCCCGCCCGATCACGTGGACGTGCAGGCCGGGACGGGCGGGCGCCAGCTCGGCGGCGAGCTCGACGACCCGCTCGACGCGCTTGTGGCCGACCAGGCGGCCGAGGTAGACGACGGCCGGGTCGCCGGGCACCGGCTCCCGCGCGACGGGCCGCGCGGTCGGGCTGCCGTTGGGCACCACCTCGATCGGCGCCAGCCAGCGCAGCCGCGCGCGCATCTCGTCGCGGGACGACTCGGAGACCGTCACCGTCGTGCACCGCCGATAGAGCAGCCGCGCCACCGGCCCCTCGATGAAGCAGCCGATCCGCGCCAGCCACCGGGGGAAGAAGGCGTAGAACTGCCGGTCGTGCACGTGGTGGACCACGCAGATCACCCGCGTACGGCGGCGCGCCACGACCGGCGAGAAGAACGGGATGCCGTTCATACAGTCGATGATGACGTCGAACCGGCGGCGGTGCATCAGCAGCCAGAGCGGGACGAGAAGGTAGACCAGGTATTTGTTGCCCATCCGGCGCAGTTCGATGCCGTCACGCGCCTCGCCGCGGGTCTGGTCGCGCTCCCGGCTGGTGAGGAAGTGGACGCGCGCCCCCTGACCGACGAGGTAGGCCGAGACTCGCCAGGCGTACTCCTCCGCGCCGCCCGCGACGGTCTGGCTCGGTTCGCGGAAGTTCAGCACGGCCACGCGTACGCCGTCGAGCAGCGGAACGGCGGCCGGTGCCGCGACCGTGCCGGTGGCCGCCAGATGCGGCCTGCCGGGCGGTTCGAGAGAGGGGGCCGGGCGCCCCGAGGACTTCGCCTTCGCACCCTGTGCGACCACGACCACTCCTTCGGGTGACGCGTCTCTGCGGGGAGTTCGGGGAGGCACCGCGCGACGTGGCCGCCCGTACGGGTGGTCCGGGTGCGGCGGGCGGGGCGGTGCGGGTGAACCGGGGCACGGACGCATGAGGGCATGGCGGAGCCACGCCCCTGACGAACTGGGTCTTCGCGGGGAGTCCTTTTCGAGAAAGTCCTTATGGCACGGGCGTCAGGTCTGGTGCGCTCACCTGTCGCCGTAGTTGTAGAGCGGCTTGTTCGGCGGCTCGGCGGTGGGCGCGGCCACGTTGACGACCGCCACGGAGGCGACGCCGGCGAGCACGGCCCCGACCGCGAGAGCAGCCAGCACCTTCAACACGTGGCTTCCTCCTTGTCGGAACGCACAGTGCCTAGCGGTATGTACGGTGCGCCGAGATTAGAACGTGATACAGCTCCTACACCAGAGCCTTGGTCAAACCGTGATAAAAAGACTTACCGTCCAGTATGCCGTGAGGCGCAGGTCTTCCCAGTTCACAGGCGTATCAGGAGAAGTTCCCGGCCTCTGTATACGGAGGTCACCCCCGGGAACCGAGACAAGAACGTGTTCTCATCGATTCCTTCCACGAGCACATACCGCACCCCCTCCCGCCGGAGCGCCACTGTGAGCGACGCAGTGAGCGACGCCGTGGGCGGCACAAGTGCCGACACAGTGGGCGGCGTCGCGAGCGGCACTGTCGGCGACACTGTGGACACCGCGGGTGGCACGGTGCGCGTCGTGGGCGACGCTGCGGGCGGCTCGATGGGCGACGCAATGGGCGACACGGTGACCGACGTTGCGGGCGGTGTCGTGGGTGGTGTCGTGGGCGACGCAGTGCTCGGCACGGTGGGCGACGCAGTGCTCGGCACGGTGGGCGACGCAGTGCTCGACGCAGTGGGCAAGGCTGCGTGTGCCCCTGGCGCCGTTTCCGGAGCGGCCAGCAGCGCGCCGATGCGCCGCGCGCGCGGGCTCTCGGCGGCCAGCCGGATCCGCGTCCCGTCACCCGTGCCGACGACGAGCCCGTCGTTCCACACCACGGGCCGGGAGAACATCTTGGTGGCGGGGTCGAGGACGACCCGGCCGCCGTTCCACGCGAACGCCCGGTAGGCGCTCCAGGGCAGCGACAGCAGCGCGCCGGGCGCGGGATCCCCGTTGACGATGGCCTGCACACGGCGCCATTCCTCGGGATACTCGGCCGTCCCGAGCCTGCCGAAGGCGCCCAGCGCGAACGTCGGCAGGGCCAGCACCGGCACCACCACTGTGGCCGCCGCGACCGGAGCCGGCATCGCGGCGCGCAGGGCCGTCACCGCCACCGCGACCCCCACGGCCTGCGCCAGCGCGAGCGGCGCGATGTACGCCTGGCCGTCGCGGAGCGGGCCGAACCCCGCCCACCAGCCGATCAGAGCGCGCGGCACGCCCGGCGCGAACGCCCCGGCGCACGCGATCACGACACCGGCGCACGCCGCCGCGGCCAGACCCCGCCACCACGCGGGCCGCCGCACGAACCCAAGCCGCGCGAAGCCGAACCGCACGAACCCGAGCCGCACGAACCCCGCGATCGCGACGAGAGCGAGGGCGAGGCGGACGGCGGCGAGCGCGGGCATGTCCTGTCCCGGCACGGCGGCGCGGGAGTTCCAGATGCCGCCGAGCGTGAGCAGGCTGCCGAGCGTTCCGAAGGGCCCGTCCGCCCGGGGCGCGAAGGCGGCCACCCCGGCGGGGTCGGCCGCGGTGTCCGCCCCGATCACCGATGTGAGCGCAGGGACGAGCCACGGCAGGCTGAGCACGGCGAGGACGCCCAGTGGCGGCGACACCGACGAGAGCACCGCCCGCACCCGGCCTCCCCCGCCGCCATCACGGCCGTCTCCCTCGCCGCCATCACGGCCGTCTCCCTCGCCGCCATCACTGCCGCCCTCCCCGCCACCGTCCCGCCGGCACAGCGCGGCCACCGGGAGCACGGTCAGAGCGCTCACGAGCATGGCCTGGAACCCGCCTATGGCGGCGGGCAGGAGGGCCGCCGCGAGCCGCACGGCCCCGCCACGCGACACGGCGTGCGACCCGGCGTGCGACCCGGCGTGCGACACCGCGCGCACGGCCCAGGGCAGCCCGGCATATCCGAGCAGCAGCGCCCACTGTCCGATGAGCAGGCGCTGGGCCAGATAGGCGTTCCAGGCGTAGAACGCCGCCGCGGCCAGCCGGGGCACGATCCCGCTCCCCGGCAGGGCGTCGCGCGCGAGCGCCGCCGCGCCCGAGGCGGCCAGCACGAACAGCCCGAGCAGGATCGCCTTCTGCACGATCTCACCCGGGATCACGGCCGACAGCACCGCCACGACCTGGTCGCTCGGCACGGCCCTGGGGAAGCCGTCGCCGAGGTGCACCGGCGGGTCCGGCACGAAGACCATGTCGTAGCGCAGGACGAATCCCGGTCCCAGGGCGGGCCCGAGCGCCAGCACCCCGAACGCCAGGCCGAGCAGGGCGGGCCCCAGCCGTACGAGCACCGCCCCAAGGGTGGCACCGTCACGCCCGGCGAGGCCAAGGCGCGCAAACCGGAAGGGCCGCCACATAGTCGTACAGGCTAATGGCAGGTCACCCGGGTGCCCGGTGGCCCGGGTGACCGGCCGGTCACCTGAGGGCTACTTGCCCGGCTCCGGGTCGCGGGGCAGGCCGAGCATGCGCTCGGCGATGATGTTGAGCTGCACCTCCGTGGTGCCGCCGTAGATCGTCATCGCGCGGGTGGCGAGCACGGCGCGGTTCCAGTAGCCGGCGTCGCCGAGCTTCCAGTCGGCGGCGGTGACGGCGGCCGGGCCGAGCAGCGAGACCGCCACCTCGGAGACGTGCTGCGCGTGCGCGGTGGACAGCAGCTTGCGCACCGACGCGTCGGCGCCCGGCTCGCTGCCGGCGAGCTGCTTGAGGGTCACCCGCAGCGACAGGGCGTTGATCGAGTGCGCCTCGCAGACGACGCGGGCGAGGTCCTGCCGCTCGGCGGGGGTGAGCTCACGGCCGAGCCGGCCGGCCAGGCCGAGCAGGTCGGGTACGGAGGCGCCGGTGCCGCCCGAGCCGGACGACAGCGAGACCCGCTCGTTCGACAGCGTGTTCCTGGCGACCCGCCACCCCTCGTTGACCTCGCCGACGACCATCTCGTCCGGCACGAAGACGTCGTCGAGGAACACCTCGTTGAAGAGGTTCTCCCCGGTCATCTCGGTCAGCGGCCGCACGGTGACGCCGGGCGCCTTCATGTTCACGAGGAAGTAGGTGATGCCGTCGTGCTTGGGCTTGGACGTGTCGGACCTGGCGATGCAGATGGCCCACTCGGCGACGTGCGCCACCGACGTCCAGATCTTCTGGCCGTTGAGCTTCCAGCCGCCCTCGACCTTCTCCGCCTTCATCTGCAGCGACGCGAGGTCGGAGCCGGCCTCCGGCTCGGAGAAGAGCTGGCACCAGATCAGCTCGCCGCTCAGCGTCGGCGGCAGGAACCGCTCCTGCTGCTCCGGCGTGCCGTACGTGACCAGCGACGGCACCACCCACGCACCGATGATCATCTGCGGCGGCTTGATCTTGGCCGCCCTGACCTCCTGGTGGATGAGCACCTGCTCCAGCGGGGAGGCCGCGCGGCCCCAGGGCCTGGGCAGGTGGGGCATGACGAAACCGGCCTTGGCCAGTGCCCGCTTCTGCTCGGCGCCCTCCAGGGCGGCGATCTCGGCGAGCTCCGCCCGGATGGACGCGCGCAGCGGCTCCGACTCCTCCGGCAGGTCGATCTCCATCTCCCGGGCGACACCCTGGAGCGCGAGCCCGGCCACCCGGTCGGACCACTCGGAGGAGGAGCCGAGCAGCGCGCGGAGGGTCAGCGCCCGGCGGTAGTAGAGGTGCGCGTCGTGCTCGAAGGTGTAGCCGATGCCGCCGAACGTCTGGATCGCGTCCTTGGCGCACTGCACCGCCGCGTCGGGCGCCATGACGGCGGCGATCGCGGCGGCGTAGTCGCGCTCGGCGCCGTCCGCCCGGGTGGCGTCCCAGACGGTGGCCCGCGCCTGCTCCAGCGCGACCAGCATCCGCGAGATCTTGTGCTTGATGCCCTGGAACTGGCCGATCGGGCGGCCGAACTGCACCCGGACCTTGGCGTAGTCCGCCGCTGCGGACACGCACCAGGCGGCCACCCCGGCGGCATCCGCTCCGAGGACGATCGCGGCCACGTTCCGCACCTCGGCGCCGGTCAGGCCGATCAGCACCCGCTCGGCGGGCACCCGTACGGCGTCCAGCTCGACCTTGGCCACGCCACGGGTGAGGTCGAGCGACTTGACCGCGGTGACCGTCGCCTGGGCGGCGTCGACGGCCACCCACTCCTCGCCGCCGTCCGTGGCCACCGGCAGGACCAGCACGTCGGCGACCGTCGCGCCGAGGACGTACCCGGCCGCGCCGCTGATCGTCAGCGTGTCCTCGTCGCGGACCCCGGTGATCTCGGCGTCGAGCGCCACCGCGCCGGTCAGCGACCCGTCCGCGAGCCCGGGCAGCAGCTCGGCCTGGGCCTTGCCCTCGGAGGCGAGGATCGCGGCGCTGGCGAGCACGGTCGGCACGATCGGGCCGGGCGCCACCCGCTCCGACAGCGCCTCGATCGCCACGGCCGCCTCCAGGAGGCCATAGCCGGAGCCGCCGAACTCCTCGGGGATGTGCAGCCCGAGCAGCCCCTGGCCGGCGAGGGCGGGCCAGAAGGATGGGCGCTCCTCCGTTCCCGGATCGGCGAGGACGCCCACCGTGCTCCGCACGAGGTCGGCGGGCACGGCCCGCTCGGCCCATCCGGTCACCGACTCGCGAAGCGCCTCGTGCTCCTCGCTCAGCCCGATCGCCATAAGATCCTCCAGCACTAGGTCCTTGTAGAACCATATTCTAGAGGAATATTCGCTGGCTAGGCCGGGTTCCGCCGGGCTCGGGTATCGGCCGTTCCCGGCACCCGTCATGAGCTGCGCCGGTCCCGGCGTGCCGCCTTGCGGCGACCGTACGCGCAGGTAGACAGGGGACTATGCAGCTCTCACGGAAGGTCCTCCGCACGGTCGCCACCCCAGCCGTGGCCGTGCTGGTCGCGGCGGGATGCTCGCCGGGATCCGAGATCGCCTCTCCGACGGCCCCTCCGAAGACGGGAACGGCCGCGCCCCTGCCGACCCGCCCGCTCGAACTGGAGACGACGTACGAGCAGGTCATCAAGAGCGTCCTCCCGTCGATCGTGCAGATCACCACCGGGCAGGCGCTGGGCTCGGGCATCGTCTACGACACCGACGGCCACATCCTGACCAACGCCCACGTCGTGGGCGCGTCGACGACGTTCCAGGTCACGCTGGCGACGGGTGGCAAGCCGAGGAGGGCCAGGCTGGTGAGCTCCTATCCCCCCGGCGACCTGGCCATCATCCAGGTCGAGGACAAGACCGGGCTGACACCCGCGGTCTTCGGCCGCTCCGCCGACCTCAAGGTCGGCCAGATCGTGCTCGCGATGGGCAACCCGCTCGGCTTCTCCGGCAGTGTGACCCAGGGCATCGTGTCCGCCCTGGGCCGCACCGTGACGGGCGAAAGGCACGCCGGCGGCGGTGCCGCGACCATCACCAACGCCGTCCAGACCTCCGCGCCCATCAACCCCGGCAACAGCGGCGGCGCGCTGGTGGACCTGTCCGGCCAGGTCATCGGCATCCCGACGCTGGCCGCCGTCGATCCCAACCAGGGCACCGCGCCCGGCCTCGGCTTCGCGATCCCGAGCGACACCGCGACCGACATCGCCCGCCAGATCATCCGGTACGGCCGGGTCGTCAACAGCCATCGGGCCGCCCTCGGCGTACGGGTCGGCACGGCGGTCAACGCGGACGGCGACCCGATCGGCGTGGCCGTCGGCTCCGTGGCCCCCGGCGGCGGCGCGGACAAGGCCGGCATCCGCGCCGGCGACGTGATCCTGAAGGTCAACGGCACGCCCACGCCCACAGCCACCGACCTGGCACAGGTCCTGGTGACGCTCAAGCCGGGCGACAGGGCCAAGGTCGAGCTGATGCTGCCGGACGGCAGCAAGAAGACGGTCACCGTCGTGCTCAGCGAGCTCCCGGCCGGAGGATGAGCCTGATCCTGACAAAGTGCTGTGAGATAGCGCGGAAACACTTGGAGGCGGCTCCTGCCTGCTCGATACGTTCGATCCCGTGATCTCACCGCGACTCACCACGTTCATCGCCGGGCTGCCCAAGGCGGAGCTGCACGTCCACCACATCGGCGCGGCGTCCCCGCGCATCGTCGCCGAGCTCGCCGCCCGATATGAGGGATCAACGCCCGTGCCCGCCGACCCCGCCGAGCTCGCGGCCTTCTACGACTTCCGCGACTTCGCCCATTTCCTCCAGGTCTATCTGCAGGTCGTGGACCTGGTGCGGACCCCCGAAGACCTGTGGACGCTGACCTACGGCGTGGGCGGCGATCTGGCCGCCCAGCAGGTGCGGTACGCCGAGCTGACCGTGACGCCCCATTCCCAGCTCGTCCGGGGCTTCGCCCCGCAGGAGTTCTGCGAGGTGATCGAGGACGCCCGCCGCAGGATCGAGGCGGACTTCGGCACCGTGCTGCGCTGGTGCTTCGACATCCCGGGCATCCCGGGCCCGCCCGCCGACCAGACGCTCGCCATCGCGCTCGACCAGCGGCCCGACGGCCTGGTCAGCCTGGGCCTCGGCGGCCCGGAGACCGGCGTGTCCCGGTCGCAGTTCGCCCCGCACTTCGCCGCGGCCCGCGCCGCCGGGCTCCACTCGGTGCCGCACGCCGGCGAGGTCACCGACGCCGATTACGTCTGGCAGGCCGTACGCGACCTCGGCGCGGAACGGATCGCGCACGGCATCCACAGCGTGGGCGACCCGGCGCTGCTGGAACACCTGGCCGAGCACAAGATCACGTTGGAGGTCTGCCCCACCTCCAACGTCTGCACGCGGGCCGTGCCCAGCCTCGCCGAGCATCCGCTGCCCGCGCTGGTCGCGGCCGGGGTGCCGGTCACTGTGAACAGCGACGACCCGCCGATGTTCGGCACCGACCTCAACCGGGAGTACGCCGTGGCGGCCGAGCTGCTCTCCCTAGACGAGAAGGGCGTCGCCGACCTCGCCCGCGCCGCCGTGGATGCGTCCTTCCTCGGCACCGAGGGCAAGTCGGCGCTGCTCGCGGAGATCGACGCGTACGCTCAGAACTCGTCGGCGCCGCTCACCTGAGCGATGTCGAAGACGTGCCGGGAGGCGGCGCAGATGGTCTCCAGGACGTGGATCGGCAGGTCGTCGGCCGAATAAGCGGCCCGTACGATCTGGACCACCCACTCTCCCGGGTCCAGGCGCAGCGTGGCCGCCTCCTCGTCCCGGGGCGGCCGGGCGACCAGATGCTCCTCCGCCCGTCCGAACCGGTGGCCCTGCTCCTCGATACGCGCCTGCAGACTCGGCGAGAGGAAGCCCGGCTCGCACAGCGGGGTGTCCGCGAAGAGGTCGAGCCGCAGGAAGCTCGTGGCGACCCGCACCGGCACGTCGCCGGCGAGCAGCAGCTTGCGCCGGGCCAGCACCGGCGTGCCCGGCTCGACCCGCAGCCCGGCGGCCACGTGCTCCGACGCGGGCTCCGGGCCGACGTACAGCATCCGCCGCCCGGCCCGCACGCCCTGCCGCTGGGCCTCCGTCAGGAACAACGAGGCCGATCCCCGTACGGCAGGCTCCGACGGCAACGACCGCCGCACCAGCACTCTCGGCTCCCCCACGACGTCCAGTTCCCCCACAGCGGATCCCCTCCCACGTACCGCCCCGACAGTACTCGCCATGCCCGAAAGCCGACGATCGGGGAAGCGCTCCCTAGAGGAATCCCTGGGCCGCAACCCGAGGCGCCGCCGCCGACGCGCCGCTTAGCCTGCGTCTCACGCGCGATCGGAGAGGCAGGGCGATGGCGGACCGGCAGGTGATGCTGAGCTACGGATACTCGGTGCCGGCGTTACCGGAGCCGTTGCTGCGTGGTGTCTACGGGGAGCGCACGCCCGATCCGCGGGTCGAGTTCGTCGCGCTGACGGTCGCCTGCTACGTCAGGGCCAACGCCACCCGCCGGCTGACGCGCGATCGCGTGCTGCGGGCGATGGAAGCCCGGATCACGTCGTCGAACGTGTACGACCTGATCTCCCTGCTGGCCGGGCTCGGGATCGCGGACGAGTTCTTCGGCCTGACGGCCCGGACCGTGGACGAGGACGGGGCTTTCCGCGAGTTCCTGCTCGGCCTCGATCCGCTGCTGATCGACGCCATCCGGCACCACAAGGGACCCAACAAGATGTTCACAGGAGGGATTAGCACATGGGCGAGGCCATAGTTGCGGGAATCGACACCGGCGGGCTTTCCTTCACGGCCGGCTTCTCCGACCGTTATGTCTATTCGAATTATTTCGTGCCCGTACTGCTTACCTACGGCGACGGGATCACCCCGATCCTGCCCTTCTACACCAAGCGGCTCCTCATCGAGGTGCTGCGGTATTCATCGGTCGGCGACCGGCTGTTGGACGCCATCGACGCCCTGAATCTGCCGGACCTGTGGTCGCTGAACGCCCTGGACGACGCGAAGGAACGGCTGCCGCAGACGGAGTCGACGATGACCGTCGGGGAGCCGCCGACCTCCCGGCCGACGCTGCTGGGAACGCAGGACGTGGAGTTCGTGGCCGGGATGCTCAGGTCCGACCTCGGCTTCGCCTTCCTCGACCGCACCTGTGTCCGGCCGGTCGGGTTCGCGCTGGGAGAGCATGTGTACGCCCTCGCGCTGGCCCCGGGTGAGGAGGTCGTGCTGGAGCAGAAGACCTACACCAAGCGCCAGCTCACCCTCGAAGAGCAGAACGAGACCGAGCGCCAGTTCGACCTGGAGCTGGTCAGCTCGCTGAGCACGGAGATCCAGGAGGGGTTCCAGCGGCAGCGCAACCTCACCGACAGCTCAGGACTGAACGCCACCCACACCGGCTCCTATCAGAGCCCGGAGTTCTTCTGGGGCAAGTTCAACGCCAGCCACACCATCGCGTACAGCAGGAACGTGACCGAGGCGCACCAGGAGAGCCGCAGCCGCACTGTCAAGGACAGTCAGACGGCCAGCTCCAAGGTGGCCGCCCGCTATCGCGCCCAGCACAAGGTGGACTTCAAGCTCGTCACGGAGACGGGCCTGGAGACGACGGCCAAGCGCACCGTCCGCAACCCGAACCGGACGACCCCTCTGACCCTCCACTACTTCAAGGTGCTGCAGCGCCTCCAGCTGCGGCAGGAGCGGTACGGCGTGCGCCTGTGCTGGGCACCCTGCGTCAAGGATCCCGCGCAGACGTTCTTCGACAAGATCCGGGCCGGCCGCCAGGCGATCATCGACAAGGCCCTGCGCGCGCTGCCGCCCCGGCCGCAGGAGCCGAAGAAGCCCGAGCCCGTGGCCGGGCCCGTGCAGACGACGGCGGCGACCAAGGTCTTCGCGTCAGCCGTGACACCGGCCGACAATTGGGGGTTCAGCGGCGACATGAGGGCCGAATACGACGTCCTCATCCCGTACGACGCTGCCTTCGAGTGGGATGGCGACACCGGCTTCGTCCAGAACAGCATCGCGATCTTCTCCCGCCGTCCCAAGGTCAGTCACTGGATCACCGGCACGCCCTACCCCACGGACGGCGGGCTCAAGGTCCGCGTCCACATCGGTGCGGATTCCTGGTTCGGCGGCCCCGGCATCGACTTCCAGGTCAAGGCGCGGTTCAGGGAGAAGCCGACCATCGTCCAGGAGACCGGGGAGAACACCAAGTACAACGACGATCTCACGGCGTACCGTACGGCGCTCAAGGCATGGGAGGACGCCCGCGACGCCGCCGTGCGGGCGGCCCACGAGGAGGGCGACGCGTTCGAGGCGCGGCTCAGGCAGGGCCTCAATCCGGTCAACGAGATGGTGTCCCAGATCATCGAGCAGCACTTCCCCGCGAGCGTGCGCGACGAGTGCTGGGAGATCGAACACTGGCAGCGGGTCTTCGACTGGGAACGCGCCTCGTTCGAAGCCTTCCCGAGCTGGTGGTCGGGTGGTGCCGCCCGTGAGCCGGAGCGCGACCCCTCCGATTTCGTCAACGCGAGCTGGGCCAAGCTCTACCTGCCCGTACGACCCGGAATGGAGCGCCAGGCCCTGCGCTGGATCTTCGGCAAGGCCGTCAGCAGGCCGCTGCGACCGGAGATCGAGAAGCGGTTCGACGTGGTCATCGACGATCTGCGGCAGTTCCGGACCGACCTCATCGGACAACCGGACGAGCTGCCCGACCTCGCCGAAGAGGGCCGCGAGCTTCCCGGCGCGGCCCACTGCCTGGCCACCTGGACGGAGCTGATGCCGACCGACGGGACGCACGCCGAGGTCGTCCAGGGCGTCACCAGCGCCGCCGACCAGACGACCATGCGGGAGATCGAGGACGCCGAGGCCATGCGGAAGACCCTGCTCGAAAGCGAGCGGCAGGCCGTCAGGCTCAAGGACCGGGCACACGAGCGCATGACCGAGCCCGCCGGCATCGACGTCGTCATCGGCTCGACGCCCACCCACTGAAGCGACCGGCTCGGCGGCCACGGAAGCGGCCGCCGTCCGGGCCGGCCCGTGGGCGTCCCGGCTCCACCTCGGCTAGGGGATTTCTCCGGGTTTGCACCTGTCGTACAGTCACGGTGGGCCGCACCAGCGGAGGTGATCATCATGTCGCCGCACAGGATCGTCTCATTCGTCGGACGCGCGGCCGAGCTGGCGAGGCTGGACGCGGAGCTGGCCGGGGTGCGGGCGGGATCACCGCGGATTCTACTGGTCGACGGGCAGCCGGGGATCGGCAAGACCGCGCTGGTCCGGCGGTTCCTGAGTCGCCATCCCGGCCTCACGGTGCTGTGGGCGAGCGGAGAGCAGAACGAGTCGACGCTCTCGTACGGAACCTTCGACCAGTTGCACAAGGCGGACGCCGTCCCCGCGGACCCGTTGGAGGCGGGGGCGGCCCTGCTGGAGAAGCTGGGCGATCTGCAGGACCGGGGCGAGCTGGTGCTGGTCCTCGATGACGCCCACTGGGCGGACACCGCCTCGCTGCACGCGATCACCTTCGCCTTGCGGCGGCTGCGTGTCGACCGGATCATGGCGATCGTCATCGTGCGCGATCCCGCCGACCAGCGCCTGCCGGAGGGCCTGCGCCGGCTGCTCGCGGCCGAGTCCACCGCGCGCATCTCGCTGGCCGGGCTCGCCGCCGAAGACATCCAGGGGCTGAGCGAGACGCCGTTGCCGCTGCGGGTGGCCTCGCGGCTGCGTGACCATACGAGCGGAAATCCCCTCCATGCCCGCGCCCTGCTCGAACAGGTGCCGGGAGAGCTCCTCGCCGATCTCGGGTCACCCCTGCCGGCGCCTCGTTCGTACGCCATGCTGGTCCTGTCGCGCCTCGCCGGCAGTGCTGTCCGCACCCAGCACCTCGTGGAGGCCATGTCCGTGCTCGGCGCGTCCGCTCCCCTGTGGCAGGCCGCGCGGCTGGCCGCCCTCGACCATCCGGTGGCCGCCCTCGACGAGGCCGTGGCGGCGCACCTGCTAGAGGAACGTTCCACAGGCAACGGCATCGTGGTCGCCTTTCCTCACCCGCTGATCCAGGCCGCGGTCTACCAGGACTTGGGACCCGCGCTCCGCATGGCCCTGCACGGCAGGGCGGCCGAGATCGTCGGTGACGAGCTGGCGAGGCTGAACCATCGGCTCCACTCGACCGCTCACCCTGATGACACGCTGGTGGCGGAGTTCGCGGCGTTCGCTCGGCGGGAGGCGAACGCGGGCCTGTGGTCCAGCGCCGCCGTCCACCTCACCCGCGCCGCGCGGCTGGCCCCGGCGGAGGACGAGCGAGCACGGCTGACCGCCGACGCGATCGAAGCGCTGCTCCTCGACGGGCAGGTCGGCGAGGCGGTGACGCTGACGACGGAGCTGCCCGAGACCTGCCCCGCGGCCGTCAGCGGATACGCCCGTGGCGCGGTGGCCTATGTGACCGGACGGCTGGAGGACGCCTTCGAGCTGCTGACGGACGCGTGGAAGCACTGCGCGCCCGATGAGGAGCCGGTGCTCGCGGCCCGGATCGCCGAGAACCTCGCGGCCCTGTGCAGCATGCGATCCCGGGGAGCGCAGGGCGCCTGGTGGGCCGAGCAGGCGTTGCGGCTGGCGCCCGACCGGCCGGGCATGGGCATGGCCCGCTATTTCCGGCTCGCCGGCCTCGGCATCTCGGGGAGTATAGACAAGGCGCTCGACCTCATACCGTCACTGCCCAACCCGGAGATCGCCAGTCCCTTCGAGCTCGACGCGATCTGCGGACGAGGGGTGCTGCGCACCTGGGCCGACGACCTCCAGGGAGCACTGCGAGACCTCTCCGGAGTCGTGGCCGCCTCGGCCGGTCGCTCGGCGCCGTTCCGGCTGCTCGCCGCGTCGATGCTCGGGTACGCCGAATATCGTGCCGGTCATTGGGATGACGCCGTCGTGCATGCCGAGATCTCCACCTCGATCGCCGACGACGCCGGTCAGGCGTGGCTCGCCGCCATCGCTCACGGCCTCGCCGCCTGCGTGCCCGCCGCGCGCGGCGAATGGGACCACGCCACCGCGCACATCCGGGCCGCGTGCGGGGTGCGTCCGGACAGCACCGTCGCGCTCACCACCGCGTGCAGCGCCGAGGCTCACCTGGCCGCGGCGCAGGGCAGCCATGATCAGGTCATCACCGCGCTGAAGCCGCTCGCGGACCTCGGTCACCAGGACGGGAGCCACGAGCCGGGAGTGATCGCCTGGCAGGATCTGCTCGCCGACGCGCTCATCGCCGTCGGCGCGGACGAGGAGGCGGAGGCCGTCCTCGTCCCGTGCGAGAGGCTCGCGAGGGAGCGCGGCCGCCACTCGGTGCTGGCCGCCTGCGCGCGGGTCCGCGGCAACCTGCTCGCCTTCCGCGAGCGGCACTCCGCCGCCGACGCCGCCTTCCAGGAAGGTCTCACCCACTGCGCACGGATCTCCATGCCGTTCGAGACCGCCCGGTTGCGGTTAGCGTACGGCGGCTTCCTGCGGAGATGGGGCAAGCGTGCCCTGGCGGCCGAGCAGTTGGAGGCCGCTCGCGACGCGCTGGAGAGGCTGGCCGCCCGGCCGTACCTCGAAAGGTGCGAACGCGAGCTCGCCGCCTGCGGACTGCGGGCATCCTCCGGTCATCGGCGCCGGGGAACTCTCACCCCGCAGGAACAGGCGGTGGCGAGGCTGGCCGCCACCGGAATCAGCAATCGCCAGATCGCCCGCGAGCTCATGCTGAGCACCAAGACCGTCGAATATCACCTCAGTCACCTGTACGCCAAACTGGGCGTGACATCCCGCGCGGCGCTGATCGCGACATTCGGGAACGTGAGAGACCCAGGGTAAGCACCTAGGCGTCTCCCGATGAATCTCCCTCACCTCAGGTCTACCGTTGGCTCATGCGATTCGTCATCGACCTCGACTACACCGATGACGGAGTGCGCGGCCAAGTGCTCCGCGAGGGCCACGCGCCGGAGACCTTCACCGGCTGGCTGGGACTCCTCCGGCTCCTGGAGCCTCCCTCAGCAGTCGACGAGGGCGACGCCTAGCGATTTCCCTGAGAGCTCCCCTGGGGCGACCTCCCCTCGATGCCGTCTTCAATGAGACGACTCCAAGGGAGGATCGCTCATGGACCGATTAGCGGCCGGCCAGGAGATGAAGGCCGGCTCGGAGCTCGTGTCCGGCAACGGACGGGTGTGCCTGGTCATGCAAGGTGACGGCAACCTGGTCCTCTATCGCACCGACGACGGGCGCCCCTTGTGGGACACCGGCACCTGGGGCAAACCCGTCGCCCACGCCGTCATGCAGGGCGACGGCAACGTCGTTCTCTACGACGACTCCGGCCAGGCACACTGGGCCACGAACACGGACGGCAACCCCGGCGCCTGGCTGTGGCTGCAGGACGACGGCAACCTCGTGCTGTACGGCACCGCCGGAAATCCGCTCTGGGCCACGAACACCGTCCAGCACTTCGGCCCGGCCGCCGTACCCGGGTTCCTGCCCTCCACGAGAGCCCCGCGGTTCGGAAACCGCCCGTGGCCTCAGGGAACCGCGCTGCAGATATCCATCCACGGCCTGCCGCCCGTCTCCATCGACGTCACCGAGATGGGGTTGTGCGGTGGCATGTCCTTCCTCGCCCGGGACATCCACGAAAGCGGCACTCCTCAGCTGAAGGGCACGGACTCGTCCGCCATTCCCGTCCCGCTCGCCCAACACATCCTCACCCGCCTGGTGCACAGCTTCGACGGCCCCGGCGTGGTCGCCCGCTGGCTGGCCGACACCCAGGCGCTCGACCACGACGCGATCGTCTGGGGCTCCGGGCTCTTCCGCCGGTCGTACAACGAGATCCCGGGCATCATCCAGGACATCGACAACGGCGTTCTCAGCCCCATAGGGCTCGTCCTCACCCACTCCTACGCCCCCTGGGACGTGTTCAAGAACCACGTCGTCCTCGTGTGGGGTTACGAGCGGCACGGTGACCTGCTGACCCTGCGCACCTACGACTGCAACTTCCCCGGCCACGACGACATCGTCATCCAGATGGACATGAGCTCTCCCACCCCGGCGAAGACCATCACCACCAACGGCACACACGGCCCCAATTCTGGCCAGATCCGCGGTTTCTTCAGGCTTCCGTACCGACACGTGGACCCGGCCCCCGCCTACATCGACGACGGCTCGGTCGTCACTTCGACCCCGCCCGCGGCGACCATGCCCGCCGGCTCGCGCACGCACGTCACTGTCCGTGTCACCAACACCGGGTCCACCACGTGGACTCCCGATCTCGGGTATCGGCTCGGCAGCCAGTCTCCTCAGGACAACACCACCTGGGGCCTGGGCAGGGTCGAACTGCCGGTGCCCGAGGTCCGCCCCGGTTCCACGGCGACGTTCCGGTTCGACGTCACCGCGCCCGGCACAGCGGGCATGTACGACTTCAGCTGGCAGATGCTGCGGGAAGGGGTCCACTGGTTCGGCCACGCCGGCCCCCCTGTGCGGATCGTGGTGGGCTCGACCGGCAGCGCGTGCGAGCAACTGCACCAGCGCCACCAGCACCTCGACGAACAACTCGCCCAGGTCAAGGCCGAGATCGCCGCCGTCGACTGGAGCGATCCCTTCATCGCCAGGCACGAGGCCGCCGGCCTCAGCCGCGTCGCCCAATCCCTGCGCCAGCAGATCAGCGACGTGGAGGCCCAGCAGATCGCGCAGGGATGCGCCCCGGATGAGTCCCACAGGGCTCCACGGGATGACGCGCCGGAGGGGATGTCCCGTGGGAAAACCGAAGGGCGGGGAGGAAGCGATCGCTTCCTCCCCGCCCTTCGGCGGAGATGTGGAGGTGGCGGGAATCGAACCCGCGTCCTTCAACACCAAGACAGGGCTTCTCCGGGTGCAGCCTGTTGCGCTTTTCTCGGCCCCGGCAATCTCACAGGCGAGTCGCCGACGGGCCCAGTCACTGTTTGGTTTCCCGTACGGCCCCGTGACCGGGCCGGACGGTTGAGCCTTCTAGCGATGTCAGTTCCGGGCCGAAGGCACTCCCGGGCTGACAGAGGTTACTCGCTGCTTAGGCGGCGAGAGCCAGGGAAGCCTGGCTGACCTCAGTGCTCTTCTTATTGGCACTTATTGTTTCGCGGTCACAGTGTTAACGGGGTTATGTCCGCAGTCCCCGACCCGCTTCCCCTGACTTGCAATGTCGAAGTCGAAACCGGTCACCCCCTGTGCAGTTGTCAATCCAGACCCGAGAGCCTGGCAACTCAAGCTTACTCGTGACAACACCGGCGACGCGACTCGAATTCCGGTGGGACGCCGAAGCCCCCGGGATCGCGGCCTGTGGCACGCGTCCCGGGGGCCGACCGGCAGGGTCGAGCCGGTCGAGACGGGCAGGGCTCCCCCCGAGATGGAGCCCTGTCCTCATCACGGCGACTGGGCCCGCAACCCCCCAAGCGGGTCCCAGTCACCTAGAAAGACGCCGACCGCCGCCCTGATGGTTGCTCGCCTCCGGATCTTTTTCAGGTCTGGGGCTGGGCGTCGCGGAAGAAGCTCCCGGCGATCGCCGAGGCGGCCGCCAGGTCGCCGCTCTCCGACAGCACGGCGACCGCGACGTCACCCTGCCAGCCCACGAACCATGAGAGCCGGGTGCGCTCCTTCTTCTCCGTCTGGGTGACCTCGGCGGCCACGCCGTACACGGGGTCGCCGGGGGCGGAGGCGGCGGTGGCCGCGCCGGACGTCACACCGGCCCGCATGAGCGTGCGCAGCTTCGCGGTGATCGCGGGGTCGAGCGTGACGGGCTGGGCGGTGGCCTGCGTGGCGCCGCCGACCGATGGGTCGGGGGCGGCGGGCGAGGTCACCAGCACCGGCGGCCGCCACGTGCCGGACTTCACGGCCGCGGCGACGAGGGCCATCGCCAGCGGGCTCACGCGGGCACCCTGCCCGGCCATGATCTTCGCGATGGCGGCGTCCCCGTCGGGGGCGTTCATCGACCCGCTGAACGTCTTCAGCGGCAGCCTCCAGTCGCCGCCGATGCCGAACTGGGTCGCGCTGTCGGCCAGCCGCTGTCCGCTGATCCGCCGGGCAAGCGACGCCAGGGCGGTCACGCAGCCCTGCGCGAAGTCGGTTTGGAAGGTCGGTGTCGTCACCCCGACGATGCCCGGCTGCTGGAAGCGGGCTCCGCCCACGGTGCGGTCGGCGCTGCACGGCACCTTCTGCTTCGGGTCGAGGCCCGACTCGAGCAGCCCTTCCGCGGCGATGATCGAGAAGGCGGTGCCGGCCGCGAACTTTCCGGCCAGCGCGTCGTTCTCCTGGTGCAGCTGGTTGGTGGAGACGGCCAGCACCTCGCCGGTGGAGGCCTGCACCGCGACGAGCGCGGCCGGGCGGGGTCCGGCCACGGCGGAGTCGCCCACGTGCTGCAGGCGGCTGTCGATCGTCGTCTGGACCGAGGAGTTCTCCCGTCCCGGCCACGCCTTGAGCTCCTTGACCTGCCTGCCGGTGGCGTTGTCGAGGATGACGACCCGGGTCTCGGTCGAGCCGGTGAGCTGGTCCTGGTAGGCCTTCTGCAGGCCGTCGCGGCCGAGCGTGTCGCCGGCGCGCTGCGGTCCGCCGAGCTTCTGCTCCGCCTCCGGCGTGATGGCCGTGACCACCCCGACGATCTGGGTGGGCGACTTGGGGGCGACCGGCGGGTTGTCGATCTGGAACTCGAGACCCGGGATGGCCTCCAGCTTGGACTTGATCTGGGCGAACTTCGTCCGCCCGAACGTCGCGAGGGGGACGAAGTCCTGCGGGGGCGACGACAGGATGCGGCTCAGCAGGCGGTCCTGGGCGAAACCGGTGACCTTCGAGAGCTGGTCGCAGAGCCTGCCGGGGTCCTTGATCTTGGCGGGGATGACTCCGGCGACGTGCAGCACGGTCTCGTCCTGCAACGGGTTGCCGTTCCGGTCGAGGATCGGCTTGCGGCCCTTGGGGACGGTGGCGACCGCGAGCCGCTGCCCGGGGTGCAGGTCGGGGTGGATGACGCTCGGCGACCACCGCACCTTCCACTGGCCGCCGACCAGGTGCAGGGGCAGGTTGCCGTCGTACTGCCAGAGGGGGTTGTTCTCGCCGAGATCCACCTCGGCGTGGTAGCCGGCCTGCGCCGAGTCGCCGTCCTGGCTGATCCCCCGCAGGGTGAAGCGGATCGAGGCGGCGTCCAGTTGCAGCCGGGCGTCCTCCAGCGCCTTGCGCACCACCGCCGGGTTGCCGTCGGCGCGCCGCGCGGCGGCGGCGTAGTCGCCCGTCTGCCAGCCGACGAGGAAGTCGCGCACCGCGTCGTGCGGCGTCGGCTCCTCGAAGCAGCCGGTCAGCAGGGGCGCGGCCAGCCCCAGCGCGAGCGCGGCCCGTACGGCTCTCGCCCGGACGACCCCGAATGATCGGAAGGACACGGGCTAACGGCCCCCCCGGCGGCGGACCGCGTTCGACATGGCCCGCGCCATCTCCCGGTTGGCCTGCTTCTCCATGAGCGTCTGCCGCTTGTCGTAGTCCTTCTTACCCCTGGCGACGCCGATTTCGATCTTCGCCCGGCCGTCCTTGAAGTACATCGACAGCGGGATCAGCGTGAGGCCCTTCTCCTTCAGCGTCACGTCGAGCTTGCCGATCTCCTTGCGGTTCAGCAGCAGCTTGCGCGTCCGCCGGGCGGCGTGGTTGGTCCAGGTGCCCTGGCTGTACTCCGGGATGTACACGTTGATCAGCCAGACCTCGCCGCCCTCGACCGACGCGTAGCCGTCGGTCAGGTTGGCCTTTCCCGCCCGCAGGGACTTGACCTCGGTGCCGGTCAGGACGAGACCGGCCTCGTAGGTGTCCTCGATGAAGAAGTCGTGCCTGGCACGCTTGTTCTGGGCGATCAGCTTGCGCCCGGTCTCACGTGGCATAAGGGGAGCCTACCGTCGCCTCGAAGGGCGGAAACGAGTTGCGCGGCGGTGCGGGCTCACACCCGCAGGTAGCGGCGCAGAGTGACGAAAGAGGCGAGCACACAGATGAGCACGCCGATGGCCATCGTGCCGGTGATCACACCCGCGACCGTGTCCCAGCCGAGGGGCGCGGCCATGTAGGTCTGGATCGACTCGAAGATGAAGACCTTGACGATGATCAGGATCACACCGGACAGAACGCCGCCGATGAGGCCCGCGATCAGACCCTCCAGCACGAACGGAAGCTGGATGTAGATGTTGGAGGCGCCCACCAGCCGCATGATGCCGGTCTCTCTCCGGCGGTTGTACGCCGAGAGCCGGACCGTGTTGCCGATCAGCAGGGTCGCCGCGATCACCATGAGGATCGCGATGCCCAGCGCCACGTTGCGCAGCGTGTCCATGAAGCCGAAGACCGACTGGAGCAGGTCGCGCTCGTTGACGACGTTGGAGACGCCGGGCTGTCCCTTGAGGCTGCCGGCCACGGCCGCCGCCTTCTCCGGGTCCTTCAGCTTGACCCGGAACGACTCCGGCATGTCCTCGGGCTTGGTCACCGAGAGCAGCAGTGTGTTGCTCTCCGTGCTCTGGAAGTTCTTGAACGCCTGGGCCTGGTTCTCGAACTGCACCCGCTCGACGTCCGGCAGCGCCTTGATCGTCTGCTCCAGGTTGCCCTTCTCCTCCTGCGTGACCGCGCCTCTGTTCTTGCACGGTTCGAAGGGCGAGCCCTTGGTGCACAGGTAGACCGACAGCTCGACCTTGTCGCTCCAGAAGCCGGTCAGCTTCGAGACCTGGGAGTTGATCATCAGTCCGACGCCGAGCAGCGCCATGCCGACCGCCACCGTCACGATCACCGCGATGGTCATCGTGAGGTTGCGCCGAAGGCCGATCCAGACCTCGGAGAAGATGAAGTTGGCCCGCATGGTCCCAGTTACTCCTAATACGCCTGGCCGTACACGCCGCGCGACTGGTCGCGGACGATCTTGCCGTCCTCGAGCTCGACCACGCGCTTGCGCATGGAGTCGACGATCGCGGCGTCGTGTGTCGCCATGAGGACGGTCGTGCCGGTCCTGTTGATTCGGTCGAGCACCTTCATGATGCCGATGCTCGTGGCGGGGTCGATGTTTCCGGTCGGCTCGTCGGCCAGCAGGATCATCGGCCGGTTGACGAACGCGCGGGCCATCGCGACCCGCTGCTGCTCGCCACCGGACAGCTCCTCCGGCATGCGGTGCGCCTTGCCCTCCAGGCCGACGAGCTCGATGACCTCGGGGACGACCTTGCGGATGAAGCGGCGCGGCTTGCCGATGACCTCCAGGGCGAACGCCACGTTCTCATAGACGTTCTTGTTCGGCAGCAGCCGGAAGTCCTGGAAGACGCAGCCGATACGGCGGCGCAGGTGCGGCACCTTGAAGTTGGACAGCTTCGACAGGTCCTTGCCGGCCACGTGGATGGAGCCGCTGTTGGGCCGCTCCTCCTTCAGCACCAGCCGGAGGAAGGTGGACTTCCCCGACCCTGACGGACCGACCAGGAACACGAACTCGCCCTTGTCGACGTCCACGCTCACGTGGTCGAGGGCGGGCCGGTTTTGGTTCGCGTAGACCTTGGTGACATTATCGAAATGGATCACGGGCGCATCACGGCTAGCCAGTCTAGGGGGTTGGACGGCCGGTCCGGGGGTCGCCGGTCACTTTGCTCTGGATCGACGTTCCGTTTGGCCAGAGGCCAGTCTAGGGGTAACACTGGCATGGAACGTCCATAACGGAAACAAAACGATTAGCCCTTGGGCGATGGGGCGGTAAAGCTGCTATGAGCTGCGAACATCTGATCTGCGCCGCGTGCGCGGGCCCCGTGGTGGAGGGGCGCTGCCCCGTCTGCCGAGAGGGCCGCGCCAAGGTTCACCACCACGGGTTCATGGGGCTGTCGCCCCTGGTCATCGCACTGATCGTGCTACTGGTCGTGGCGCTCGTCGCGCTCACGCACGTCAGCGGTTACTGACCGTCACCCGACTCCTGGCGGCGCATCCAGCGGATCTCGCCCTCGATGAACTCGTCGAGGTCGCCGTCCAGCACGGCGGAGGGGTTGCCCGCCTCCACGCCCGTACGCAGGTCCTTGACGATCTGGTAGGGGTGCAGGACGTAGTTGCGGATCTGCGTGCCCCACGAGGTCGTCGTCTCGCCGCGCAGCTCGTTCATCGCCGCGGCCTCCTCCTGGCGCTTGCGCTCCAGCAGCTTGGCCTGGAGGACGGCCATCGCCGTCGCCCGGTTCTGCAGCTGCGACCGCTCGTTCTGGCAGGAGACCACGATCCCGGTCGGGAGGTGGGTGATCCTCACGGCCGAGTCGGTCGTGTTCACGCCCTGACCACCCGGCCCGGACGACCGGTAGACGTCGATCCGCAGGTCGTCTTCGTTGATGTCGATGTGATCGGTCTGCTCGACCACGGGCACCACGTCGACGCCCGCGAACGAGGTCTGCCGGCGGCCCTGGTTGTCGAACGGGCTGATCCGCACCAGCCGGTGGGTGCCGTGCTCGCCCCTGAGCGTGCCGTACGCGTAGGGGGCCTTGACCGTGAACGTGGCCGACTTGATGCCGGCCTCCTCGGCGTAGGAGGTCTCGTAGACCTCCGCCGGGTAGCCCTTGCGCTCGGCCCACCGCAGATACATGCGCAGCAGCATCTGGGCCCAGTCGGCCGCGTCGACGCCGCCCGCCTGGGCGTTGATGGTCACCAGCGCCTCGCGGGCGTCGTACTCGCCCGACAGGAGCGTGCGGACCTCGAGCGCGCTGACCTCGGACCTGAGCGCGGCGAGCTCCCGTTCCGCCTCGGCCAGCGCGTCCTCGTCGCCTTCTTCGGACGCCAGCTCGAACAGGACCGGCAGGTCCTCCAGGCGGCGGCCCAGGCCGTCCACCCGGTTGACCTCGGCCTGCAGGTGGGAGAGCTTGCTGGTGACGCGCTGCGCCTGCTCGGGGTCGTTCCACAGGTCGGGCGCGGCAGCCTGGTCCTCCAACTCGGCGATCTGCTTGCGCAGGGCGTCGAGGTCGAGCACGTCCTGAATGCCCTTCAGCGTGCCGCTAAGCTCGTTGATCTCTTCGGCTGGATCGATGACTGCCACGTCTGTAAAGGGTACGCGAATCGGAGACCCGGTCAGGCAGTCCGCCTCGGTAGCATGTGCATCGATTGCATGGGGAGGCTGGCGTGAACGGGGTCGTTCGGAGTGCGCTGGCCTTCGCCCTTCTCACCTCCACGGTCGTCGCCTGCTCGGGCGGCGAGCCGGCCCTGCCGACGGCCAGCCCGGCGGCCGCCATCTCCGCCCTGCCGAGTCCCGGCGCGAGCCCGTCGTCGTCGGCGAATTCCCCGGCCGTGACCCTGGATGAGGCCTCCGAGGCGTTCGACGCGTTCCTCGACACCGACAACGTGCTGCGGCAGGCCGGGGCCGGCCGGTGGGCGCTCCTGCTCACCCAGGACGGCCAGCGGCCCATCACGATCGCCGGCATCCACTCGCAGGCGGGCAAGCCCGCCCACTACACGTGGGATCGCCGCACGGTGCTCGTGCCCCGGCAGAGCGGCCGTTCGAACGTCTGGTTCGCGGCCACCGCGCGGCGGCGCGACGCCTCCGGCGAGGTCCGCACGGGCGTGTTCACGTTCGTACGGCAGGGCCGGAACGGGCGGTGGCTCAACAGCTTCGCGTCGCTCCTCTACCCCGGGGAGACGCCGCCCTCGGTCGCCCTCGACGAGGACGGGTACGCCACGGCGCTGGAGGCCCGCGACACCTCGGTGGCCATCAGCCCCAACCTGATGGGCCCGCTGCACGCCACGGTCGCCGAGGAGGGCACCAAGGGCTACGCCTCCGGGCTGATCGCCCCGGGACCGCAGACCACGGGCTTCTACGACGAGATCAGCAAGGCCAAGGAGACGGCCAAGGCCGACGACTGCATGAACTACGAGTCGATCTTCGCCTCTGCCCCCAACTATCCGATCTTCGCGCTGCGCACGAGCGACGGCGGCGCGATGATGCTCTACACGCTGATCCGCACGTCCTCGTGGACCCCCAGCCCCCAGGGGCTCAAGTGCGGCGAGGGACGTCCGGTGGCGGTGCCCGCGGAGGCCCGCTGGCTGCTGAACCCCGCCAAGAGCCTGTTCATCCGGCAGAAGCGGCAGATCATCGAGACCCAGCAGTACGTGAGCGCGGTGCCGCCCAAGGCGTCCACCGCGCCCGCGCACGTCGTCGGCTACGAGGGCATCGTCACCGGCGGCTCCAACCACTGATCACCGGGCACGGTCACTCCTCCACCGCGTGGGGGAGGTTGCTGGTGGACACCAGCGTCCGCACCGCGCGCAGCGCCACCGACAGCGTCGCCAGGTCGAAGGTGTCGCTCTCCCAGATCTCCGACAGCGTCTGCCGCGACCGCGTCACCGCGGCCTGGTTGGCCTCCGTCCAGCTCGCCAGCCGCTCCTCCGGCGACAGGCCCGGCCGGCTGTGGATCAGCACGTCCCTGGTCAGCGTCGCGTGGGCGGCGTACAGGTCGTCGCGCAGCGCCGACCTGGCCATCGAGTTCCACCGGCTGTCGCGCGGCAGCGCGATCACCCGCTCGCGCAGCCGGGCGAGCTGGAGCCGGTCGGCCAGGTCGAAGTAGACCTCGGCCACCTCGCTCACCGGCCGGCCGGTGTAGGCCGCGATCTCCACCAGGTCGAACGTGGAGTAGGCCGGCACCATCGCCGCGACCCGCTCGGCCAGCTCGCCGGGCACGCCCCTGGCCACGAAGGAGTCCCTGCGCTCCTCGTACGCCACGAGGTCGGGGCCGGTCAGCAGCTTGGGCAGGTGGGGCAGCAGGCCGCTCGCGCCCTCGATGAAGTAGCGGGCCGTGGAGGAGAGGTCGAGCGGCGGACGGCGGTTGCCGAGCAGCCAGCGGGTGCCGCGCTCGGACAGCTTGCGGGCCTCGAACAGCATCGCGAGCTGAGTGGAGGTGTCCACCTCGTTGTCCAGCTCCTCGATCTGGCGCACCAACGACGGCAGGTCGAAGACCTCCCGCGTCACCAGGTAGGCCCGCACGATGTCGGGCGTCGAGGCGCCGGTCTCCTCGCCGAACCGGAAGACGAAGCTCGTCCCGCCGAAGTTCACCACGTCGTTGACGATCCGGGTCGTGATGATCTCCCGGCGCAGCGGGTGGGAGTCCATGTACGGCCGGAAGCGCTCCCGCAGGGCCGAGGGGAAGTACGACACCAGCCACGACGCCAGCGACGGGTCGTCGGGGATGTCCGACTGCAGCAGCTCGGCGTCCACCACGAGCTTGGTGTAGGCGAGCAGCACCGCGAACTCGGGGTTGGTGAGCCCGAGCCCGGCCTGGCGCCGCTCGGCGAGCACCTTGTCCGAGGGCAGGAACTCCAGCTCCCGGTCGACCAGCCCGGCCCGCTCCAGCTTCCGCAGATAGCGGGAGTGGATGTGCAGCATCTCCGGCGCCTGCGCCCGGGCCGCCGCGAGCACGACGTTCTGGGCGTAGTTGTCCTCCAGGACCAGCCTGCCCACCTCGTCGGTCATGTCGAGGAAGAGCTGGTTGCGCTGCTTGTCGGTCATCTCGCCGTCGCGGACGACCTGGTCGAGCAGAATCTTGATGTTCACCTCGTGGTCGGAGGTGTCCACACCGGCCGAGTTGTCGATGAAGTCGGTGTTGATCAGCCCGCCGTTCAGGGCGAACTCGATCCTGGCGCGCTGGGTGAAGCCGAGGTTGCCGCCCTCGCCCACGACCTTGCAGCGCAGCTCGGACGCGTTGATCCGCAGCGCGTCGTTGGCCTTGTCGCCCACGTCGGCGTGGGTCTCCGACGACGCCTTGACGTACGTGCCGATGCCGCCGTTCCACAGCAGGTCGACGGGGGCCCGCAGGATCGCGCTGATCAGGTCGTTCGGCGCGAGCGCGGTGACGTTGGACGGCAGGCCGAGCGCGGCGCGCGTCTGGGGCGACACCGGGATCGACTTCGCGGTGCGCGGCCACACGCCGCCGCCCGCCGAGATGAGCTTCCTGTCGTAGTCGTCCCAGGAGCTTCTGGGCAGCTCGAACAGCCGCCGCCGCTCGGCGAAGCTCCGCGCCGGGTCGGGGTCGGGGTCGATGAACACGTGCCGGTGGTCGAAGGCCGCCACGAGCCGGATGTGCTCCGACAGGAGCATCCCGTTGCCGAACACGTCGCCGGACATGTCGCCGATGCCGACCACGGTGAAGTCGGTGGTCTGCACGTCCACGCCGAGCGTGCGGAAGTGGTATTTGACCGACTCCCAGGCGCCCCTCGCGGTGATGCCCATGACCTTGTGGTCGTAGCCGACCGACCCGCCGGAGGCGAAGGCGTCCCCGAGCCAGTAGCCGTACTCCTTGGCCACCTCGTTGGCGATGTCGGAGAACGTCGCGGTGCCCTTGTCGGCGGCCACCACGAGGTAGGTGTCGTCGCCGTCGTGCCGCACGACGTCGGGCGGCGGCACGACCTGCCCGGCGGCCAGGTTGTCGGTGAGGTCGAGCAGGCCCGAGATGAACTGGCGATAGCAGGCCACGCCCTCGGCGAGGAACTCGTCGCGTCCGCCGGCCGGGGGCTGCTTGACGACGAAGCCGCCCTTCGAGCCGGTCGGCACGATGACGGTGTTCTTCACCATCTGCGCCTTGACCAGGCCGAGGATCTCCGTGCGGAAGTCCTCCATGCGGTCCGACCAGCGCAGGCCGCCGCGGGCGACCTTGCCGAAGCGCAGGTGCACGCCCTCGACGCGCGGCGAGTACACGAAGATCTCGTACTTCGGCCGGGGCCGCGGCAGCACGCTGATCGCCTGCGGGTCGAACTTCAGCGAGATGTACGGCTTGCGCCTGCCGGTGACGAACTGGCTGCCCGCGTCGCCGGCGTCGCGGCCGTCGTCGCGCGCGGCCTGGAAGACGTTGGTGCGCAGCGTCGCCTGGATCATCTCCAGGTAGGCCCGCAGGATGCGGTCCTCGTCGAGCGAGGCCACCTCGTCCAGCGAGGCGAGGATCTCCTCGGTCAGCGCGTCGCAGACCTCCGCCCTGGCGTCGTCGGGCCGGCGCGGGTCGAGCCTGGCCTCGAACAGCCGCACCAGCAGCCGGGCCAGCCGCACGTTCCCGCGCAGCACCTTCTCTATGTACGACTGGCTGAACGTCGTGCCGGCCTGCCGCAGATACTTGGCGTACGCCCGGAGGATCTCGGCCTGCTCCCAGGTGAGCCCGCCGGCCAGCACGAGCGCGTTGAAGCCGTCGTTCTCCACCTCGCCACGCCACAGCACGGCGAACGCGTCCTGGAAGAGCCGCTTGAACTCGTCGCGGTGCACCTCCTCTGAGGGGGTGTAGCGCAGGCCGAAGTCGTAGATCCAGGCGTCCTTGGTGCGGGGGTCGTGGTCACGGTCGATCTCGTAGGGCCGCTCGTCCACCACCTCGACGCCCATCCGGGTGAGCAGCGGAAGCACCCGCGACAGCGAGATCGGCGCGCCCAGCCGGTAGAGCTTCAGGCGCCGCTTCCCCTCGGCCGCGCCGTACGGCTCGTAGAGGTTGATGCCGATGGCGTTGGGGTCCTCGGCGAGCGCCTCCAGCCGCTTGAGGTCGGCGACGGCCGTACGCGCGGGGAAGTCGGCCTTGTAGCCCTCGGGGAAGGCGGAGCCGTAGCGGCGCAGCAGCCGGGGCGCGTCCTCTTCCGGGCACAGCTCGTTGATCGCGGTGGCGAGGTCGTCCTCCCACGTCCGGGTGGTGGCGGCCAGCCGCGCCTCCAGCTCCTCGACGTCGACCGGGGTGTCGGCGAGCGGCTTGCCGCGCTCGCCGCGGATCACGATGTGCAGCCGGGCCAGCGCCGACTCGCCGATCATCGTGCTGTAGTCGAGCGAGCTGCCGCCGAGCGCGTCCATCAGGATGCGCTGCATGTGCAGGCGCACCTTGGTGGTGTAGCGGTCGCGCGGCAGGAAGATCAGGCAGGAGATGTAGCGGCCGTAGTCGTCGCGGCGCAGGAACAGCTTGACCTGCTTGCGCTCGCGCAGCCGCAGCACGCCGAGCGCGATGGGCAGCAGCTCGTCCACGGACATCTGGAAGAGCTCGGTGCGCGGGTAGGTCTCCAGGATCTCCATCAGATCCTTGCCGTCGTGGCTGTCGGGCGACAGCCCGGCCCGCTCCAGCACCTCGGCGAGCTTGCGCCGCAGCACCGGGATCCGGGAGATCGACTCGTTGTACGCCACGTGGGTGAACAGGCCGAGGAAACGGCGCTCGCCGATCACCTCGCCCTCGGGTGAGAAGACCTTGATCCCGATGTAGTCGAGGTAGTGGGGCCGATAGACGGTGGCCCGGCTGTTGGCCTTGGTGACGATGAGGAGCTGTTTCTCCCGCGCCTTCTCCCGCACGGCCGGCGGCAGGGCCGCGAAGCTGGCCGATCCGGGCTTGTCGGCCCGCAGGATGCCGAGCCCGGTGCCGGGCAGGCCGCGCAGCGCCGCGCCGCCGTCGGTGTCCTCCAGGCGGTATTCGCGGTAGCCGAGGAACGTGAAGTGGCCGTCGGCCAGCCAGCGCAGCAGCTCCACGCCGTCCTCGACCTGCGCGGGGTCGAGCGGCGGCGGGTTGACCGCCAGGTCCTCGGCGGTCTGCACGGCCATCGCCCGCATCTTGGCGAAGTCCTCGACCGCGCAGCGCACGTCGAGCAGCACCCGCTGCAGGTCGTTCTCCAGCTCCTTGAGCACGGCCTGATCGGTCTGCCGGTCGATCTCGATGTGCATCCACGACTCGCGGATGACCTGCCCGGTGACGTCCTCCTTGTCGGGGCCGAGCAGCTCGCCGGTCATGTCCCTGCGCACCCGCATCTGCGGATGGACGATCAGGTGGGTGCCGATCTCGTGCCGGTCCAGCTCCGTCGTCACCGAGTCGACGAGGAACGGCATGTCGTCGGTGACGATCTGGACCACCGAGCGGCCCGGGTCCCAGCCGTGCTCCTCCAGAGTGGGAGTGAACGCGCGGACCAGCGCGCGTCCCTGCGGCCGGTGCTGGGCCAGGTGGCGGTGGGCCATCGCGGGGCCGTAGACGTTCACCGGGTCGCGGTCGGCCAGGTCCTCGACCGGAACGTTCCGGTAGTACCGCCGTAGGAAGGCCAGGACGTCCTCGCCCTCCACCTGCAGCGCTCCCGGCGCGTGCGCGCATCTCTCGGCGGCGATGCGGAGAAGCTCATCCAGCGCTTCATCCGATTCCTGCCGACTTAGCGCCATTTCGAGCGGCATGTCGCTACTCACTCCCTTGTGAGGATTCAAAGCCAGGCCCGCAGTTCCCAGAGCAGGGGAAAGAAGTGCAAACGCGTCCTTCCCCTCAAGTACGGTGCCCCAGAAGAGCCCCCCGTACCGGATTTCGTGCCGATCTGGCGCTCCACCATCTGCACGTGCCTCATCCGCCAGAGCGCCGTCGTCTCGTCGTGGGTGAGGAGATCTTCGGCCAGATCCCACAGATCGTCGTACGATCCCCGGTCGCGGGCGACGGCCAGCAGGGACTCCATGATCTCCTCGTCGGAGACAGGCAGGCCCCGCTGGGAGAGGGCGGTGACGAAGGCGTCCCACAGCGTCGGCTCGTCGAGCCGACGCCGGAGCCTGGCGAGCTCCGCCTCGCTCGCGTCCCGCAGCCGGCCGAGGTACGTCGGGTCCTTGGCGCCGGAGAGGAACTCGAGCTCGCGGAACTGCACCGACTGGAAGCCGCTCGCGGGGGCGAGCACCGATCGGAACTCCAGGAAGTCCTGGGGGGTCATGGTCTCCAGCACCTGGACCTGGTCGACCAGCACCTTCTCCACCGCGTGGACCCGGCGGAACAGGTGCCTGGCACGCCACAGGGCGCCCTCGATCATCGCGTCCCTGATCCGCTCCAGCTCGTGCAGGAGGAGCTTGAACCACAGCTCATAGACCTGGTGAACGGTGATGAACAGCAGTTCGTCGCTGGCCCCGGATCGCTGCTCCTGCTGAGCGAGCAGCTCGGGGAGGCGGAGATAACCGCCATAGGACAGGCGCGCGCCCTCCTCGCCGAAACTGCGCGGCGGGGGCAGGACGTCTCCGGACCCGGCCCGGCCGTACGGCGTCGCAGGCATGCGCCACTCCTCCACGATGGGCGCGCTCCTTCCGGTCCCCATTGACCGAAAGGTCGGCACCACCGCCCCCGATATCACCCCAAAACGGCACAAACGTCAACTTGGTCCAGACCCTTGTGATCAGGGGGTTGACCTTGCCCCATTTAACCAGCCACACCCCCGCCGAGGGGTCCGATGCGCACGCCGCCCCGCAATGATCGGAAAGCCACGCGCCGGCCATCGGGAAATCCGAAATTCCGGATCACGAGACGGTGTGCACTCCTCGAAGCTGCTTTCGACTCGCGTGCGATCATGAGTCGTGGAAGATCACCGTCCGGAGCGTACGGCCGTCTTCGTGGACCAGAGCGGACGCCGGGCCAGGATCTTGACAGCGGCCGCGGCCGACGGGCGATCTTCGGGCCGTACCGCGGCCGTCTGCCGCGGGCCGCCGGCGCCGGGCGATCAGGGGTGGGAACGCTCCGAGGAGGAGACGGAGCCGTCCTTGAAGGCGTCGAGCATGCCGGGCAGCTCCTGGGCCTCCAGCAGTTCCGCCCGGCATGGCGCGCATTCGTCGAGGTGCCGCTCGAACGCCTCGGCGTCGTCGTCGTCCAGCACTCCCAGGGCGTACGCTGCCACGTCGAAGTGCGGCGACGACGCGGACATCAGCTGGCCACCCCCCTCTCCTTCAGGGCCGTGCGAAGTGCGCGCAGGGCGTAAAAGAGCCTGGATTTCACGGTACCCGGTGGGATGCCCAGAACCTCGGCCGCTTGGCTTACCGTCCGGTCCCGTAAGTATGTCTCTTCGATAACTTCCCGGTGCTGACTCGACAGGTGCCGCAGCGCGTCCGCGACCACGATGGCCGCCAGCGTCCGGTCCGAGCCGTCCGGTACGGCGATGCTGTCCTCTTCGGGAGCCTCCACCTCCCTCGGCCGTACGCCGCGCCTGCGGCGCCCGTCGATCACGATGCGGCGGGCGACGGTGAGGAGCCACGCCCACAGCAGGGGCGGCTCCCACGTCAGCTTCGCCGAGTTGCGCCAGGCACGCACGAGCGTCTCCTGGACGACGTCCTCAGCCCATTGCAGGTCGTTGCCGGTCGTCTTGCGCACATGACGCAGCAGCGGACCGCCGAACTCGCGGTACAGCTCCCGGATCAGGCGTTCGTCCCGATCGTCGTTGTCAGCGTCATAGTCGGGGGGGTCAAGACGCACGAACCGGCTGTCGAGTTGTCGACGCACGGCCACATATTTGCACCAGGGTTACTGGTTCGTACACCACATCCGTAACTCCAGTCATTTCTGACTATTTCCTGAACCGCGCCCGAGGAGACCGCGTACCTCCGACCGAAGGTCACGAAAGGAGGCACGATGCGGTTCCGGTTTGGGGAACTCCTGGTGCTCGGCGTCTTCCTCTTCGCGGCGGCCGTCACGGTCGTCGTGGTCGTCCCTCGGAGTGCGTCGTCGCAGCCGGGCTGGACCGGGCCGGATTGGACGCAGACCCCCTACGGCCCGCTGGGCCCGGCCGACCGCGACCTGCTGGTCCGCGTGCGCTGGGCGGGGCTCTGGGAGATCCCCGCCGGCCGCTGGGCCCAGGACCGGGCCGGCAGCGCCAAGGTCAAGGACGCCGGCATGCACCTCGTCGAGGACCACACCAAGCTCGACGCGGCGGTCAGGGAGCTCGCCGCCAAGCTCGCCGTCCCGCTGCCGGACCAGCCCAACCCCGACCAGCGCGGGTGGCTGGACGAGATGGCGCCCCTGCGCGGCGCCGACTTCGACCGCGTCTTCACCGCCCGCCTGCGCGACGCGCACGGCAAGGTGTTCACCTTCGTCTCCGCCGTACGCGCGGACACCCGCAACAGCCTGATCCGCGACTTCGCCGGTCAGGCGGTCGACGTCGTGATGAAGCACATGACGCTGCTCGAAGGCACCGGGCTCGTCGACTACTCCACGCTGCCCACCCCCACGGTCTAGCACTGTCTTTAGGGAGACTCCATGCGAAAACGGCTCGTGCTCGCGATGGCGGGCGTACTGATCGCAGGCTCGCTGACCGGTGTGGGCCGGCCCGCGTTCGCCGACCACTGCGACCCCTCCGTCCAGGGCGCGGAGTGCGAGGACGTCGGCCCGGCCCTGGAGGACTTCGTCGACATCCGGCAGGTCCCGCCGGGCGACACCGGCGTACGCGCCGGGCGCGGCTCGTTCACCTCACGCTGCGGGCGCAACGAGAACGGCCACCGCAACTCCGACAACCACATCGTCACGCCGGGGGTGTCGAACGGCGCGCACCACGTGCACGACTATGTCGGCAACCTCACCACCAACGGCTTCTCCACCGACCAGAGCCTCGCCGCGGGCGGCACCACCTGCCGGTTCGGCGACAAGTCGGCGTACTTCTGGCCCGTGCTGCGCAGCCGGACCGGCGTCGGCGCCGCCCAGGCGGCACCATCGGCCTCCCCCTCGCCGGACGCCTCCGCCCGATCCCAGGAAGGACGGTTCCAGGAGGGGCGCTTCCGCACCGGGCGCGGCCGGGGCCCGGGCTCCGGTACGGGCTCAGGTGCGGGCTCAGGTGCGGGCGGCTCCGGTACGGGCGCGAACCCGGGCGCGGACGAGCCGGGCGGCGCGTCCGAGGGCAACGTCGGCAGGATCCTCCTGGCGCGGTCGGTCACGCTGCAGTTCCGCGGCAACCCGGTCAGCAGGGTCGTCGCGATGCCCCGCTTCCTCAAACTGATCACCGGCGACGCGAAGGCGGCCACCAACGGCGGCGCCAACGCCAGGGCGCAGTGGACCTGCACCGGCTTCACCAACCGGCTCACCAGCAAATATCCGCTCTGCCCCCGGGGCAGCCTGGTGCTGCGCGTGCTCGACTTCCCCAGTTGCTGGGACGGCCGGAACACCGACAGCGCCGATCACAGGACCCACGTCGTGTTCCCCGGTGCGAACGGCGCCTGCCCCGCGGGCACCCGCGCGATCCCGCAGCTCCGCATGACGCTGGCCTATTCGGTGCCGAGCGGGCCGTCGTTCGCGGTGGACAGCTTCCCCGAGCAGCGGCACAACCCGATCACCGACCACGCCGACTTCGAGAACGTCATGCCCGACCGGCTGATGAACACGGTCGTCACCTGCGTCAACCGCGGCCTGCGCTGCTGAGCCGCCGACCCCCGATCGTGCCGTTCCCCGTCCGGTCCTTTCGCAGACCACCCCCGCCTGAGGACGGGGAGCGGCACCCTCCCACATCGAGCCCGCATCGACGAAACGGAGGAATCCTTGCCCAGCAGACGGGCTCCCCGGCACACCCGGCCCGATTCCGGCCTCGACCTCGAAAGGCGCGGCGTGCGGATCGCCCTCGGCGCCGTGGTCGCCCTGGCCCTCACCGGAGGGCTCGCCGCCACCCGGACCAGCGGCGGCGCGGCGTTCCTCGCCGACGCCCAGGCGTTCCTCACGTTCTACGCCGGGGTCTTCTCGCTCGTCGGCCTCACGACCACGGTCGCCCTCGGCCTGGCGGCGACCGACCGCGTCGTCCTGCCGATCTCGCAACGGGTGCGCGTCCAGCTCGTGCACCGCGCCATGGCGCTGCTCGGCATCGGCTTCCTGATCGTCCACATCGGCATGAAGATCGCCGCCGGGCTGGTGCCGCCGTACGGGTCGGTGATCCCCACCACCAACGTCTACGTGTCGCTGGGGGCCGTGGCCTCGGACCTGTTCGTCGTGATCGTCGCGACCGGCGTGATGCGCGGCAGGTTCGCCCAGGCGGAGCGGCCCTGGCTGTGGCGCGGGCTGCACGACCTGGCCTATCTCGCCTGGCCGGTGGCGATCCTGCACGGCCTGACCGCGGGCCGGACCGCCGCCCCCTGGGTGACCTTCAGCTACGTGGCGTGCCTTGCGGCGGTCGGCGCGGCCCTGCTGATCCGGCTCGCCGCCGCCACCCGGCCCGCCCGGCAGGCGCCGACCGGCGACTGGAACGCCGAGTGGAGCGCCGGCCGCATGTCCCGGGAGGGCCTCGACGCGCCGCGGCCCGCCGTACGGCGGCAGCAGACCCCACGTGAGGCCGCCGTCCTCGGCCGCACCGGCACCGATCCCCACGACGTCCTCGACATGCCCGGCACACCTCCCACCCCCCAGGAACCCCGCCTCCGGAGGATCGTGTGATTCCCTACCGCGTCTCCCATGTCCGGCGGCTCGGCCCGGCCCGGCTCACCGCTGGGCTGGACGACCACCGCAGGCTCGACCTGAACGCGCACTACAGGTTCCACGACCGGCTCCCGAGCCAGACCGTGGACGCGCTGATCTCGATGGCCGAGGAGGTGGACCTGCGAGGCCGGGGCGGAGCCGCGTTCCCGTTCGCGCGCAAGCTGCGCGCCGTGTCCTCCCGCGCCCGCGACAGCGAGACGGTCGTGCTGGTGAACGCCGCCGAGGGCGAGCCCGCCAGCCTCAAGGACAAGACCCTGCTCACCCGGGCGCCCCATCTCGTCCTGGAAGGCGCGCTGCTCGCGGCGAGCGCGCTCGGCTCCCGCGAGGTGGTGATCGCGGTCGGCGCCGGCGAGCTGGCCGAGGCGTCGGTGACCGCCGCCGTGGCCGAGCGCGGCCTCACCGGCCTGGTGCGCGTCGCGGGCATCCAGGAGAGGTTCGTCTCGGGCGAGGGCGGCGCGCTCGTCCGCGCGGTCAACGGCGAGGCGGGCCTGCCCCCGGGCCGCAAGGTCCGCTCCAGCGACAGCGGGGTGCGCGGGCTGCCCACCCTGCTGTCGAACACCGAGACCTTCGCCCAGCTCGCCGTGCTCGCCGAGCTGGGGCCGGAGGAGTACGCCGCGGTGGGCACCGTCCAGGAGCCGGGGACGATCCTGCTCACGGTCGGCGGCTCGGTGGCCACCCCCGCGGTCGTGGAGGTGACGCCGGGCGTGCCGCTGGCCGACGTGCTGAACCTGTGCGAGGCGAAGATCGGCGACGGGCTGCTGCTCGGCGGCTACCACGGCACCTGGATGGCCGCCGAGGACGCGTACGGCGCGATCCTGTCGCGGCGCGGCGCGAAGGAGGCGGGCGGCGAGCTGGGCGCGGGCATCGTGGTGGTTCTGGGCGAGGACACCTGCCCGCTCGGCGAGACGGCGCGGGTGGCGAACTACCTCGCCGCGCAGTCGGCCGGGCAGTGCGGGCCGTGCCGCCTCGGGCTGCCGGACCTCGCGCGGGCCTGCCGCCGGCTCCAGGACGGCGACCCGGAGGGCCCCGAGCTGATCCGCCGGGCCGCAGCCGCGGTGAAGGGCCGGGGCGCCTGCTTCCACCCGGACGGCTCGGCCAGGTTCGCGCTGTCGGCGCTCGACGCGTTCGCCGACGACGTGGAGGAGCACCGCTTCCACGGCGGCTGCGGGCGGACGACCACGGGCGTGCTGCCGCTGCCGATCGAGGACGCGCAGGACGCCAGGCTCGTCGTCGACTGGACCCGCTGCCAGGGCCACGGCCTGTGCGCGCACCTCGTGCCCGAGCTGGTCAAGCTCGACCGGCACGGCTTCCCGGTGTTCATGGACACCGGAGTGCCCTCGTGGCTGCTGGGCGAGGCGCAGAAGGCCGTGGAGATGTGCCCCGCGCTGGCCCTCCGCATAGGCACGACGTGACCTCGGTTCACCCCGGCGTGTGGCTCCGGCAGACGGCTCCGCGGGACAGGGCCGGGGAGTAGGACCGAAGTGATGGGGTTGTTACCAACCTGACCGGTTCCATGAGCGTCTCAACGAGGGAGATCAGCACCTCGGGGAGTACGACCATGATCGACAGACGGAGTTTCCTTCGCGTTTCGGCTCTGGCCGGGGCCGCCGCCGTTACCGGTGCGGCTTCGGGTGCGGCCTTCGCCGCCGCGGGGCCCCGTCCCGCCGACTGGTCCGCGCTCGGACGGGGGCTGGACGGCAAGCTGATCCGCCCCGGCGATGCGTCGTACGACAACGCGCGCCGCGTGTTCAACTCGGCCTTCGACTCCGCCCGCCCGGCCGGGGTGGCCTACTGCAAGACGGCGGGGGACGTGTCGGAGTGCCTGGCGTTCGCCCGGCGCTACGGCGTGCCGGTGACCTCCCGGTCGGGCGGCCACAGCTACGCGGGCTGGTCCACGGGCAGCGGGCTCGTCATCGACGTGTCGCCGATGAGCGGCGTGTCCTACGCGAGCGGCCACGCCACGGTCGGCGCCGGGGCGCGCCTGGTCGACGTGTACGCCAAGCTGGCCGCGCACGGCGTCAGCATCCCCGCGGGCTCCTGCCCGACGGTCGGGGTCGCCGGGCTCACGCTGGGCGGCGGCATCGGCGTGGTGTCGCGGCAGTATGGCCTGACCTGCGACGTGCTGGAGTCCCTGAAGGTCGTCACGGCGGACGGGAAGGTGCTGACCTGCTCGCCGACCTCGCACCCGGACCTCTACTGGGCCTCCAGGGGAGGCGGCGGCGGCAACTTCGGCGTGGCGACGTCGTTCACGTTCCGGACCCATCGGACGCGTTCGGTGACCCTGTTCTTCCTGCACTGGCCCTGGGCGAAGGCCGCGGCCGTGCTGAAGGCATGGCAGGCGTGGGCGCCCGCCGCGCCCGACGCGATGTGGTCCAACTGCCATCTCGGCCACGACCCGTCGCTCGACGTGATGGTCGGCGGCCTCTACATCGGCGGCAAGACCGCGTGCGAGAACCTGCTGCAGAAGCTCGTCGACCGCGTCGGTTCGAGCCCTTCGACCCGCTACGTCGCGACGTCCGCCTACGACCACGCGATGATGGTGGAGGCGGGCTGCGCGTCGGCGTCCGTGGCCCAGTGCCACCGTCCCGGCACGCTCCCCGGGCAGAACCCGAGCGGCAAGCTCGTCCGCGACTCGTTCTCGGCCAAGTCGCACTTCGCTTACAAGCCGCTGTCGTCCGCCGGGATCAAGGCACTGGTGGCCCAGGTCGCCGCGCCGGGCCGGCACATCGTGATGCTCGACGCGCTCGGCGGCGCCGTCGCCCGGGTGCGCCCCGACGCGACCGCCTTCCCACACCGCAAGGCGCTGTTCGGCGTGCAGTATTTCTCCCACTTCTCCGGCGCCGCCGCCTGGGCCAGGGCCGCCCACGCCGCCATGCGGCCCCACTTCGGCGACCACGCGTACGTGAACTACGTCGATCCGGAGCTCAAGAACTGGCGGCAGCAGTACCACGGCGCCAACGCCGCCCGGCTGGCCCAGGTCAAGGCGGCGTACGACCCCCACCGCCTGTTCCGCCTGCCCCAGGGCGTCTGACGGGCCGCGACGCTGTTAACCGGTTGCCGGGCGGGGCGGGCTGCGCGAGCCTCGCGGTATGACCGAGGAACGGCGGACGATGACCGGCCCCCACGGCGTCCCGGTGTGCAGTTATCGGGAAGGCGTCCGCGACGGCAGCCCCTGGGCGTACGCGATCGAGGACATCGGCCCGGGAGCCGCCGACGCGATCATGTCGCGGATGCCCGGCTGGGCGGTCTCCGCGCCGGTCGAGCTCGGCCGGGCACTGCTCGACCGGGGCGCGCGGCTGGTGCGGCACATGCACGTGATGCGGTGCGACCTGCCGGTCGCCGAGCCGGTCGGGGGCACCGCTCCGGACGGCTTTCTGCTCGTCCCCTGTGATCGGCCGCCCGCCGAGATCCTCCCCGCGTGGTTGGCCGCCTACCCGCCCGGCCACCCCGACCACCAGCCACGGGATCCCGAAAAGGCCCTGGAGGAGGAGCTCGTTCCGCTCCTGAGCGGCGAGGAGATCGGCCCCCTGCTCGCCTGCAGCGTCCTTGCCGTACGGGAGGACTCCGCTGGTAAAGGCGAGGTGGTGGGCGGCGTGTTCGCGCACGACTCGGACCGGGGACCGTGGATCGCGGACGTGTTCCGGCACCCGGACCGGTCGCCGCGAGGTCTCGGCGCGCTCATGCTGTCGGCCACCCTGGCCCGCGCCGGCGCGGACGGGCTGAGCGGCCTGGGCCTGGTGGTCACCGAGGGCAACCCGCCCGCCACCTGTACAAAAGGCTCGGTTTCCAGGTCACCGACACCACGATGACGGTAGCGATCTGACCGCAAAGCAGACCGGTCATCACGCTCTCATCGCCTTGATGTGACCGCAGTGCGGAGACCGGCTTCCCCGACGGTTCACCGATCGGGAGCTCCAGGAAATGTAACCGACGACCCACGAAATGTAACTGACCGCAGTTACATTTCCCGCATGCCTGAGGACGTGAGCCATCTCATCGATGAGCTTCGGGCAGCCGGCGGGGACTCGACGGCCATAGAGGTCAAGTCGGCTGCCGGAGGACTCCCCGAGTCGCTGACCCCGACTCTGAGTGCGCTCGCGAATCTACCCGGCGGCGGAACGATAATCCTCGGGCTGGATGAACGGTTCGGGTTCCGGCCGGTTCCACTGCCGAACGTGCAGTCACTGAAACAGGGCCTCGCGGCGAAGGCGCGCTCGTTCACGCCACCTGTCCGCCTGACTTTGGACGACGGCATCGCCTACGGCGCTCCGGTCGTAGTGGCGAGGGTGCACGAGTGCGACAAGTCCGCCAAACCGTGCCGGGTCACCGCCACGGGCGCCTCCTATCTGCGAGGATACGACGGCGATTTCCGGCTCTCGGATATCGAAGAACAGGCCTTCATCGCGGCGCGACGAGCACCTATGTTCGATCGACCTCTGGTCGAGGGAGCCACCTCGGCGGACCTTGACCTCGAACTGGTGAAAGCATTCGTTGAGGCGGTCCGCGAGCGCGATCAGCAGGGGCTGGGGCGCTTCGTCCGGGACGATGAACTGCTGTGCCGCGCCGGAGTAACCGCCGTCGACGGCAGACCTACGGTCGCTGGGCTACTGGCTCTGGGCACGCATCCGCAACAGTGGTTCCCTCGATACGCCATCCAGATATCCGCCGACCCACTGCCAGGAGATCCACCCGGTTCCCGGGCACGCAACCTGGCCGTCCTGACCGGACCCATTCCCCGAATGCTCGACGCAGCCATGGAGTGGGCCAGACGAACCTTCGATACGGCCGTCGTGGCGGGGCTCGACGGCACCGTCCGGGACCTGCCCGCCTATCCGCTTGTCGCCTTTCGTGAACTGGTCGCCAACGCGTTGGTCCACCGCGATCTCGATCACTGGTCAGCGGGGATGGCCGTGGAAATCAGGCTTCGCCGGGATCGTCTTGTGATCACGAACCCCGGAGGGCTCTACGGCATAACGGTCGACCGTCTCGGCAAAGAAGCGGTCACGTCCGCACGCAACGCGCGGCTCGTCGCCATCTGCCAGAACGTGCGTTCCCCATTCAGCGGCGGCCGAGTCATCGAGGCGCTCGCCAGCGGCATTCCCACTGTGGGAGCGGCGCTCACAGAAGCCCGTCTACCTCCCGCTCACTACATCGACGCGGGCATTCGGTTCGTCGCCATCCTGCACCGGCCCATCGTCACCATTCCGGCAGCCGACCCGTTGAACGCCACCGAGTCACGCGTCCTTGACGCCCTCACGCACGGGGCCCTCACCGTCGCACAGTTGGTCGAGATGCTCGATCTCACGGCACCGAACATCCGCAAGGCTCTCCGCGGCCTACGCGAGCAAGGCTACGTGCGACAGCATGGCGGCCGAGGAAAGTTCACTCACTACGAGCGCGTCTGACGCCCTGAGCGAGAGCAGCGATGGGGAAGTGCCATCTGACCTGCGTCGACCAACCAACCCTCTAGTTACTGTCTGTGATAAGTAAATTACCGTCAGCAATCTTCCCGGGGGGATGTCCATGAACCTTTCTCGATCGCGCGTCTACCTGGCCTGCGGCGTCGGCGCCGCGGCGGGTGTCGTCGGCCTGGCCCTGACGGTCCTCCCGTCGGTCGCCCAGGGGACGTCGGGCGGCGGCAGCCAGAACACCAGGCCGGTCGCCGATCCCTCGCCCAAGCAGCCGGGCGGCCACACCGTGCTCACCTGCGCGGTGAGCACCAGCGGCCCGATCACCGCCGACCCCGCGGTGGGCAAGGAGGCCCGCGCGGTGACCGCCAAGGGCGCCGTGGCGCTCACCGGCTGCGCCTCTCCCGACGGGAGCTTCCCCAACATCCGCTCGGGCACGGCCACCTTCAAGGGCACCGGGCAGGCGTCCTGCACGGGCGTCCAGAACGTCGCCGGCACGGGCACCATCACCTGGAAGGACGCCCAGGGCAAGACGCTGGGCACCTCCACGGTCCACCCCAACCTCGACGGGATCGCCTCGTACAACCCGGGCGACATGATGCTGGTCGGCGAGGTCACCGAAGGGAAGCTCAAGGGCAAGCGGATCGCCGGGAAGGCCGCGCCCACCTCGGACATCAGCCAGTGCTCCAGCAAGGGCGTGAGCAGCGCCCAGGGCAGCGGCACGGTCGCCTTCATCGCCGTCGACAAGTAGCCGACGCGGGGCCGGGGCGGGAAGGGTGCCGAATGCCGTCGGATGAGGCCGTGCTGCGGGTGCGGGACGTACGGAAGAGCTACCGGGGCAACCCGGTCCTGCGTGGTGTGGATCTCGACCTTCCGCCCGGCCGGGTGGCGGGGGTCGTCGGGGAGAACGGCGCGGGCAAGACCACGCTGCTGCGCGTCCTCGCCGGCGACCTGCGGCCGGACGGCGGGTCGGTGCGCCACGGCGGGCGCATCGGACACTGCCCGCAGGAGACGGTGCTGCACGACGCATTCACGGTCGACCAGCACCTGCGGTTCTTCCAGGTCGCCTACGGCCTGGAAGACCTGCGCAGGGCCGAGGAGCTGATGGAGGCGCTGCGGTTCTCCGGCTCCCGCCGGGCCCGCCCCGCCACGCTGAGCGGCGGCACGCGGCAGAAGCTCAACCTCGTCCTGGCCCTCATGCACGACCCGGACCTGCTCCTGCTCGACGAGCCCTACCAGGGCTTCGATTGGGAGACCTACGTACGGTTCTGGGACCTGGCCGAGGAGCTGCGCGGACGCGGCCGTTCGGTGCTGGTGGTCTCCCACCTCGCGTACGACGCGGCCCGTCTCGACACCCTCCACCGGCTGGAGGGCGGCGTGCTGCGGGCCGCGGACAGGACCGGTGCCGCATGAGAGGTCACTGGGCCTGCTACGCCACCGCCGTGCGCATGACGTTCGTGGAGCACCTGCGCAACCGGCTGGCATTGGTGATCATCGTGCTCTTCATCCCGGTGTGGGTGATCCTCATCTACGCCCTGTCCCTGGAGATCCCGCTGCCGTTCTTCGTCCGGGCCGCCGACCGGACCGTCACGCTGCCGGCCGGCGTGCTCAACCAGCTCGGCGGGGCGCTGCAGATCCTGGCGCTGATCACCGGATTCATGATGTTCGTGACCACGATGAACTCGGCGTCGTTCGACCGCCGGCTGGTGCGATCCGGGTTCCCCCAGCTGTGCCTGATCGCGGCGAAGCTCACCGCCCTGGTGGTGGTTGCGCTCGTCATCGCGCTCTACGCGACCGGCCTGATCTGCCTGACCCATCCGACCGCGCAGCCCCTGCTGCTCGCCGCCGCCCTCGCCGGTGGAGCGCTGATCTACGGAGGGATCGGCATCGCGCTCGCCGCGGTGCTGACCAGCGACCTGGCCGGCCTGGTCCTCGTCACCGTCATCTGCTCGATCGACCTGGCCCTGCAGAGCCCGCTCGCCACCCCGGCCGCTACCAGTGTCCTGGTGCGTTTCCTGCCCGACTACGGGCCGATGCAGGCGGCGGTCGCGGCCGTGGCCATCGACACGGTGCCCTGGAACGCCGTCGGCCCGGCCGTGTGCTGGGCGCTGGCCACGGTGGCCCTCGGCATCTCCGCCTTCGTCGGCCGTACGCGCGCGCAGGGGCCGGTCGGTGTGCCGGTGACAGCAACGCATCCATGAGTCCCCCGTCAGGAGCATCCGTGACATCTGAGAGCGTTTCTCGTGCCTTCCCCGCCCTGGAGTCCGACCTCGATCGGGTGCGGGAGATCGTCGGCATGGCGGACGTGCCGAACCGCTCCGAACTGGCCCCGCTGACCAGGCAGCCTGCGGGGCACCGCCACCTCATCCGGCCCACTCTGGCGCTGTTGTCCTACTACGTGCTCGCCGGACCGGAGCGGGCCGCCGACATCCGCGCCGTCGAGGCCGCGGCGGCCGTCGAACTGCTGCACATGGCGTCGCTCTATCACGACGACGTCATCGACGACGCGCGCCGGCGCAGGGGAAGGCCGAGCGTCAACACCGTGTGGGGCGCGCGACTGGCGGTCCTGGCCGGCGACCTGCTGTTCACCAGCGCCAGCCGGATCCTCTCCGAGCTGGGCCGGCGCGAGTCCCTGGTGGTCGCCGAGACCGCCCGGCGGATCTGCTCGGGAATGATCGCCGAGACCGCCGACCGCTTCCTGCTCTCCCGCACCGAGGCCGATTATCTGGAGGTGACCGGCGCCAAGACGGCCGAGTTGCTGTCCCTGGCCTGCCGGCTGGGCGCAATGCAGGCCGGACGAGGCCCCGAGGCGGAGGAGGACCTGGCACGGTTGGGCTGGCATCTCGGCATGGCCTACCAGGTGCGCGACGACATCCTCGACCTGACCGCGACGACCGGAGAGCTCGGGAAACCGGCCAACTCCGACATCGTGGAAGGCGTCTACACGCTGCCCGTGATCAGGGCCCTGGGCCGCGAGCCCTCGCTCGCCCGGCTGCTGCGCCGCGGCCTGACCACGGCCGACGCCGAGCGGGCACGGCAACTGGTTCTATCGTGCGGAGCCGTGGAGGAGGCCCGGCAGGTCGCCGAGACCCACGTGGAGACGGCTCTGCGGCGACTCGACGGTCTGGGCGATCCACGGTCGCGTGAGGGGCTGGCCGGCTACGTGCGGTCGATCACGGGTTCCGGCGCCAAGGCCGCCCCCGCCGTGACCTCTCCCGCTCCGGCCTCCGCTCGGCCCGGCGTTCCAGCGGGGCGGCACGAGCAGGTGCAGGAGCGGTTGGACGCCTGGCTTCTGGACACCGGGCTGGCCACCACTCCGGAGGAGGCGCGCCACCCGCGGTGGAACGCCATGGCCTTGACGGCCGCGCGGTTCTGGCCGGGCGCCGACGCCGAGCAGGCCGAGACGCTGGCCCGTTGGATGCTGGTGATCGCCGTCGTCGACGACCTCTTCGACGAGCCGGGGCTCACCGACCCCGGCGAGATCGTCCGGCTGCGCCACCGGCTCACCCTGCTCGTCCGCGGGCTCGGCGACACCCCGCCGGCCGGTGGAGCGGTCGCCACGGCCATGGCCCAGGCATGGGAGCGGGTCCGCCTGATCCAGCCGCCCTCATGGCGGGCGCGCGCCCTCGGTCACCTGGAGGAGTGGCTGGAGGCGGCCGAGCGCGAGGCGTGTCACCGGCTCAGCGGTTTCGTCCCCAGCCTGCGGGACCAGTTCGCGTTGCGTCTGGGGAGCTCCGGAGCACCTGTCTTCCTGGACACCTTCGAGATCACGTACGGCGGGGAGCTCGAACCGGAGGTGCGCGATCATCCGCTCGTCCGCCGGCTGCTGAACGTCGGCGCGGCCGCGGCGCTCGCCGAGAACGACTTGATGACTCTGGACGAGGACGAGGCCGTCGGCGCTCCCTACAACCTGGTCAGGGTGCTCCGCCACGAGACCGGCTGCACCAGGCAGGAGGCGATCGACGAGGTGACGCGCCAGGTCGAGGACGGCTTCGCCCAGGTGGACGCCATACTCGCCGCCGCGCCCGCCATCCTGCGGCCCGCCGACGGCGGCGCCGCCGCCGAGACCGGGATGGGTCTCCTGCGCCTTTCCCGGGAGCGGCTGCCGGGCTGGCGCGCCCTCCATGACATCGACCGCTACAACCGGTCGTCCGCCGGCAGCGAGACGTACCTGGCCCGGCTCCGCCGGGAACTCCTGGACAAGTACGCCGAGCACGCCGAGTGCGCCAAGGACGCCGCGTACGCCGAGACCGGCGCGGCCCGCTGACGTTCGCCCGTCCAGATCTCAGCCGGGTCCGTCCGCGGCGAGCCGGTCGAGCCATTCGCCGAGCACGTGGCGTTCGCCGTCGGTGAGAGCTGTGGCGTCGGGCAGCGCGGCGCGCAGCGCCATCGCCGCCGCGGCCGGTCCGGGGGATTCGACCACGGGGACGTCGGTGGTGATGGCGGCTATCACCGCCTCGCGGGCCGTCTCCGACAGGCGCGGGTCACGCCGCTCCACGGGCAGGGCGAGCAACGTGAAGACCGTGCCGCAGCCGGCGGCGTGCACGAGGTCGGCCGCCAGGCGCTCGCCGACCTTCAGCCGCCCGGCGGCGGCGATGGCGCGGATGCGCTCCCCCAGCATGCGGAAGGCGGTGACGGCGGCGGGCGACTGCCGTCCCGGCGTGGGATCGCCGTACATGAGCGAGAACAGGGCGGGGTTCGCCAGCCCGAAGCCGACGTGCAGGTCCCATCCGGCGCGCAACGCCTCGATCGGGTCGCCGACCGGCGGGCTCGCCTTCTTGTCCCGGAGATAGGAGCTGAAGCCATACTCGGCGACCGCGTCGAGCAGGCCCTCCTTGTCGCCGAACAGGCGGTAGATCGTCGGCGCCTGCGTCCCCGCCGCGGCGGCCACCGCTCTGGTCGAGACGGCCTCGCGCCCGCCGCTCGCGAGCAGCCCGGCCGCGACCGACACGATGTGCGCCCGCGTCCTGTCGCGGCCGCTCGCCGTCTCGCTCTCGGGATCGCTCATGCTCCCAACGATAGCAGCAAGTTGATATCGGTTGATTTCCAATGTTAGCGTCATTGTCGATAACACCGATATCAAGGAGTGCATAGTGATCATCATCACCGGGGCGACGGGTCAGCTCGGCCGGGGCGTCGTCGAGCATCTGCTCGCGCGCATCCCCGCCGACCGGCTCGGCGTCAGCGTCCGCGACGTGGCGAAGGCCGGCGACCTCGCCCAGCGCGGCGTCCGCGTGCGGCAGGGCGACTTCGACGACCCCGCGAGCCTGGCGTACGCGTTCGAGGGCGCGTCCCAGGTGCTCGTCGTCTCGGGCCCTGCCGACGCGCGCCCGCACCGTACGGCGATCGAGGCCGCCACGGCCGCGGGCGCCAAGCGGATCGTCTACACCAGCCACATGGGCGCGAACCCGGCATCCCCCTTCGTCCCGATGCCGTCCCACGCCGAGACCGAGCAGGACCTGCACGTGTCCGGCGTCGCGTTCACCGCGCTGCGCAACGGCTTCTACGCCACCACCGCGGTGCAGTTCGTGCGTCAGGCGCTCGAGACCGGCACGCTCGTCGCGCCCGAGGATGGCCCGGTCTCCTGGACCGCCCACGCCGACCTCGCCGAGGTGGCCGCCGCCGTTCTGACCGAGGAGGGCCGGCTCGACGGGATCACCCCGCCGCTGACCGGCCCCGAGGCGCTCGACCTGGCGGACGCCGCCGCGCTCGCCTCCGAGCTGACCGGACGCGAGATCACCCGCGTCACCGTCCCGGACGACGAGTGGGTGGCGGGCATGGTGTCACACGGCGTTCCCGAGCAGCAGGCCCGCTTCCTTCTGGGCATGTTCGAGGCCGGCCGCCGGGGCGAGTTCGCCGAAGTCGATCCCACGCTCGGGGAGTTGCTCGGCCGCAAGCCGATCACGTTGCGCGAACTGCTGGCGGACGCGCTCGCGACCTGACGCGTTTCTGTTTTCCAGCGGCTGTTTTCCGGCGGCTCCGTCAAGTCCAGATATACATTGTCATTGGATCTTGTAAGGGGGCCGGGAATGCTCGAATGGGTGGCGGCGGCGGTCGCGGCGGGCGGAACCGCGGTGGTGCAGGCCGCGGGCACCGACGCGTGGGCGATCGTACGGCAGCGGACGGCGCGGTTGCTCAGCCGCGACGATCCCGAACGCGAGCGTACGGAGCTGATGCGGCTGGACCAGACCGCGACCGATCTCGCCTCGCTCCCCCCGGGCGACGCCGCGCTCGTACGGGCCAGGCAGGAGGCGGCCTGGGCGGCCCGGTTCGAGATGCTGCTGGAGAGTCTCGGCGAGGCCGAGCGTGAACGGGTGGCCCGCGAACTGAACGACCTCGCCGACCAGGCCCGCCAGGCATCGGCGGGAGGAGTGTCGGGGAACGTCTTCCGTGGACCGACCGCGTTCCAGGTCGGCGACAACAACCGTCAGGACAACCACTTCGGGCCGACGCCATGACCCGCGACCCCGAATCAGGAAAAGACGGGTCAACAAAAAACGACGCAGCAACGAAAAAGGACGGAGTAACGGGAAACGTCTTCCACGGCCCGGCGCCTTTCCAGCTCGGGGATCGCAACGTCCAGATCAACCACATTCACCAGGCGCCGCCGCAGCGCCGCCCGCTGGTCCTCACCGGTGCGGCGGTCACAACCCGGCACGAGCTGGCCGCCGCCATCCGCCGCGACTGGGCTGCCGCGAGGCGTCAGTTCTTCGAGGGCGCGGCCACGGCCGGCGCGCCCTCCGACGGCTGGCTCGGCCTTCTCTCCTGGCTGCGTGAGCTCGACGGTCTCACCGCCGAGGACCTGACCACCCAGATCGAGCTCATCGACCATCGGCTCCGCGACCAGGCTCTCCCGGCCGACCTGAAACTGCTTCACCTGCTGGGCTGGCTCGATCCGGCGGGAGAGGCCGTATGGCGAGGGACGCCGGTGACGGTGGAGGCGCTGTCCGAGGCGCTCAGGATCGGCCGCATCCGCGAAAGCGGCCCCGAGTGGGAGCTCTACCGCGATCTCTGCGAGGGTGGCCTGCTGGACGCCCTCGCCAGGTTCACGGTGCTGAGCGCGCTGCGCGGGACCCAGCAGGCGTGGAACGAGGTCTGGGAGTCGTGGCGGCGGCTGGCCGCCAGGATTCCCGGGCTGCCGTCCGAAGCCCGCGAATGGGCCGGGAGCGGGGCACGCGGGCTGCTGCTGGCGGCCCTCCTGCCCTACCCGCAGACCACGGTGTGGTTGCGCGCCGCCTGCGAGCACGTGCCGCCGCCCGCCACCGGTGAGATCGAGTGGTACGACTGGCTGCGCGAGCGGGACGGCGGCCCGGACACCCCCATCGGGTGGCTCGTACGCACCGACTTCACCGCTTACGCCGCCGCGCAGGCGGAAGCGATGCGGCGGCAGGCGGCGGCCGACCTGCAGAACCAGCGGATGGCGGCCGTGCTGGATCACGCCGCCGCGCTGCGCGACCGCGATTGGGCCGACTACGAGCGCCGGCGGCTCTCGCCCACGGCCCGGTTGGAGGCGGTCGGCCGCGCGACGCTGTGGCTCGGAGCCTGGGGCGCCGCCACGATCCCGGTGCCCTGGGTCATCTGGGGGTGGGCCGAGCCGGACATCGCCGCGACGGTGTCCTGGTATCTCGTCGCGCTGACCCTGGCGGCGTACGCGGGCTGGGTGCCACAGGTCCTGCGACTCGGCGCGGCGTATCGGCCTCCGCTGCACCGCGTACGGGAGTGGGCCGAGGAAGCCAGGGCCGACCGCGGAAGCGTGCGGAGGGGTCTCATCAGAGCAGGCAGCGTGGCCGGAGCCGTCCTGATCCTGGGCGTGCTCGTTCACGATGTCGGCGTCGTCGTGACGACGATCCTCGTCGTGCCCCTGCTGGCCGTGGCGTTCCATTTCGCCCGCATCGGGGCGCTGCACGACTGGGCGGACGAGCATCGGGAACGGCTGCGGGACTACCGGTCCGGGCGGCCCGACGCGGGCGGCATCCCGCAGAGCATCATCCAGGGCGTCCGGTCGCCGTCGCCCGGAGTCCGGGCCGACGCCTACCGGGAGTTCCTCCGGCAGTTCACCGGCCTCGGCCACAGCGGGCAGGACGAGGGCCGGGACAACGGCCGTCGCGACCGCTGACCGGGCGCGCCGCCGAGATTCCGCGCTCCGCGTGCGATAGCGAAAGCGTCGCCCATTCTCGCGTCAGGCCCTGAAGGAACGCGGTCTCTGTGAGCCGTCGGCCGCGACCGGGACATCGCGCAGCGACAGAGCGCTCGGCGGAGGCAGGGGCCGGTGAGCCGCCTCGGCGCGGAACGACTGCAGCAGGTACGCCACCAGGCGCCGGGACGCGGCAGTGTCGTGCGGCAGCGCGGTGACCAGACCACAGTGGGACAACAGGGCCACGATGAGGTCGGAAGGGTGGAAGTCGGCCCGCAGCGCGCCCGCCGCCTGGGCTCTGCGGACCAGGGTCGTGAGGTCGCGCTCGGTCCGTTCCCGAGCCTGCGCGTGTCCCGCCGTGCTGTCCGGAAAGGCCGCGACGAACGCGGCGGGGAAGCCGCGCTCCTCCCGCTGGAGTTCGCAGACCGTCTCGAACAACCGCTGGAAGCCCCTCCAGGGGTCGGGGTCGGCCAGCGCCTCGGTGAGCGCCCGGGCGCAGGTCTGCATCTGGTGCGCGAACGCGGCCCGCACCAGCGCGTCGCGGGTCGGGAAACGCCGGTAAAGCGTCGCCACGCCGACTCCGGCCCTCCGGGCGACGGCCGCCATGGGCGCGTCGATCCCGTGCTCGGCGAAGACCTCGCGGGCGGCGACGAGGATGCGCCCCCGGTTGCGCCGGGCGTCGGCCCGCATCCGCTGGCCCGCGATCCGAGAGGAATCCTCCACCACTGTTTCTCACTTCCGATGTAAGCGGACGATGCCGTCCACATAGAAGCCTACGCTCGGGCCCGATGCCCGCACGGCCACCGACGGCGAAGGTGAGAGCGATGGACGACCACACGATGAGAGCGGTGCTGTTCGACCGATACGGCGGTCCCGAGGTGCTGTACGTGAGCCGGGTGCCGCGCCCGGAGCCGGCGCCCGGCGAGGTGCTCGTGCGGGTGCGCGCGTTCAGCGTGAACGGCGGAGAAACGGCCGCCCGTTCCGGCAAGGTCCGTCTCCTCACCGGACGGAAGTTCCCGCAACGCATGGGGTTGGACCTCACCGGCGAGGTCGCCGCGCTCGGCGCCGGCGTGACGGACTTCGTGGTCGGCGACCGGGTGTGGGGTGTCGTGGGCCGCACCGGATTCGGCAGCGCCGCCGAGTATGTGGCGGTCCGGGCCGAGCGGCTCGGCCGCGTCCCGGCCGGACTCGATCTGGTGGAGGCCGCCGCGCTGCCGGTGGCGACCACGGCCATCACGGCGCTGCGCGACAAGGCCCGGCTGCGCCCCGGCGAACGACTGCTCGTACGCGGCGCCGCGGGCGGTGTCGGCAACGCCGCCGTCCAGCTCGGACGGGCCTACGGCGCCGAGGTCACTGCCCTGGCCCGCGCCGCCAACCTCGACTTCGTCCGTACGCTCGGCGCCCATCACGTCGTCGACCACCGGACCGTCACGCCGGGCGAACTGGGCCTGTTCGACGTGGTCCTCGACACCGCGGGCACCGACCTGCGGGCCTTCCGGCGCCTGCTGAGGCCCGGCGGGCGTATGGTCACCATCGCCTTCGACCTGACGCGGCCCGCCGCTTCACTCGGCTATCTCGCCGCCAGCGCCGTGCACGGACGCGGCCGGGTGCGCTTCTTCAGCGGCAACCCCACGCGGGCGCTCTTCGACGACCTCGCCCGTGAGGTGGCGGAGGGGAGACTGCGCCCCGCGGTGGACCGGTGCTTCCCGCTGGAGGAGACGGCGGCGGCCCACCGCGCGCTGGAGGCGGGCGGGGTGCGGGGCAAATACGTCGTCAGGGTCGACTGACGGCACCGCGCCGGCTCATCTGTCCGCCGCACTTCTCGGCCTCACATTTCGCCGGTGCCGGCCTTGCGGAGGCGGGCGCGTACGGTGCGCCGCACGAGCGGGCCCATGTCCTCCAGTACGCCGACCAGGCCGGCGAGCTGCTCCAGGCTGTTGAACGCGCGCTCCGCGCCGTCGCGGTCGACGCCGTCGTACAGTTCGAGGCCGACGAACGCCGCGGCCGTCGCGCGGGCGAGCCCGGCGACGTCCACGAACTCCGCGAGCGGGCTGCCGGCCAGCACGCGGCCGAGGACCTCCTCGATCTCGGTGACCCACATGCCGAGGCCGTCAGCCGTGGCGGGGGCGAGCCTGCCATCCATCTGGCTGCCCGCGAGCATCTGGGCGAGCACGGCGAGGTTGCCGGTCTCGCGCTCCTCGGCGTGCAGTGCACGGCCGAGGTCGAGCAGTTCGCGCAGGGAGGTCACGGCCGCGAACCGGGCCCGATAGACGGCCACCCGCTGCTCGGAGCCGTACCGCAGGGCCGCGGCGAGGAGGTCGTCGACCGTGCCGAAGTGATAGAAGACGAGCGCCTGGTTCACCCCCGCGGCGGTGGCGATCGCCCGCGCCGAGGCCCCCGCGATGCCCTGGGTGCGCAACGTCTCCAGGGCGCCTTCGAGCAGCCGTGTGCGGGTGTCGGCCATCGTCTCCCCCTTCGTTCCTGTTTCGCGGCTTCACCGTAGTGGCAGGCGTCCGGCGATGGCCCGCCCGGCGGCGGTCATAAGATCCGAAGTGACCTTCCCGGACATCCCAGCGGGGGCGATGTGTACGGCGGCAGCGAGGCGGACGGCTTACCCGGGCAGCATGAGTCCGGCCTGCGAGCAGGCGACCCGCACCAGGTGGGGCCTTACCGGCTGCTGCGCAGGCTGGGCGAGGGCGGCATGGGCACCGTCTATCTGGGCGAGGCGCCGGACGGCACGCGCGTGGCGGTCAAGCTGCTCCATCACTCCATCGCCGCCGACCCCGGCTTCCGCCGCCGCTTCCGCCGCGAGGTCGAGGCCGCCAAACGGGTCGCCCGCTTCTGCACCGCCGCCGTCCTCGACGCCCAAATGGACGGCGAAACCGCCTACCTGGTCACCGAATACGTCCCCGGACCGACCCTCCGGGAGGCCGTCGTACGCGACGGGCCGCTGCGCGGCTCCAGCCTGGAAGGACTCGCGGTCAGCATCGCGACCGCCCTGCGGGCCATCCACACCGCCGGGATCATCCACCGCGACCTCAAGCCCGGCAACGTCCTGCTCTCCCCCGTCGGCCCCAAGGTCATCGACTTCGGCGTCGCCCACCTGACCGACATGACCGGACACATGAGCAGCGCGGTCGTCGGCACGCCGTCCTTTATGTCTCCCGAACAGTTCGAGGGCGGCCCCCTCACCCCCGCCTCCGACGTCTTCGCCTGGGCGAGCACGATCGCGTACGCGGGCACGGGCCGCGCCCCCTTCGGCAACGGATCGCTCCCCTTCGTGCTCAACCGGGTCATCAACGGGGAACCCGACCTGACCGGCCTCGACGGGCCGCTGGGCACACTCGTCGCCCGCGCCCTGGCCAAGAACCCCGCCGAGCGACCGACCGTGCAGGACATCCTCGACACGCTCATCGGCTCCGCGGCGCCCGCGACCATGCCCGGGGGTGGTAGGAGACGCAGCCACAGGCTGGCGATGGGGATCGGGGCGGGAGCCGTCGCCCTGGCCGCGGCGGTGGCCGCGGTCTGGCTGGGCACCTCGCCGGGCTCGCCCTCGTCGTCCGGCCCGTCGGCCACCTCCGTGGCCGCCGCTCTCCCGTCCGGATCCCCCGCTCACCCGACTGCTTCCCCCGCTCTCCCGTCCGCTTCCGCCGCAGGCGCCGCCGGCAATCCGCTGCGCGAGCCCGGCGTACGGTTCGCCTACAGGAAGGAGCCCGACCCGCAGCGCCAGGCGGAGATCTGGGAGGCGCAGGGCAGGAAGGCCGACGCCGCGCTGATGCGCGCCCTGGCCGCGGTGCCGCATTCCGTGCAGCTGAACATGCCGCTCACCGAGGTGAAGGACACCGTCGCGTCCACCATGCGGCTCGCCACGGCCCACGACGCCACGCCGGTGTTCATGACGGACTACATCACCTTGGCGGACTGCTCCCGTCGCGGGGCGCCGGACGAGCGGACGTACCGGCACTGGATCGACCAGGTCGCGACCGGCATCGGCACCGGCCGGGCGGTGGTCGTGCTCGAACCCAACAGCCTGACCAAGGTGCCCGGCACCGACGGCTGCGATGAGGGCGGCGCGGCGGGGACCGCCGAGCGCTACCGCGAGCTCGGCTACGCGGTGGACCGCCTGGGGAAGCTGCCGCACACGGCCGTGTATCTCGACGGCGGCATCCAGGGCTGGCCCGAGTCCGTCACCATCATGGCCGACCGGCTCGTCAAGGCCGCCGTAGCGCGGGCCGACGGCTTCTACCTGAACAGCTCGGACTTCCAGCACACCGACACCCTCCTCCCGTACGGCGAAAAGCTCTCCCGCTGCGTCCACGTGGTGAGCGCCAAGGGCGGCACCTGTACGGACGCCGAGATCGCCGCCGTGCCGGCCGACGCGCCGCTGACCCACTTCGTCATCGACACCAGCCGCAACGGCAAGGGCGTGTGGGACGCGCCCGAGGGCAAGTACGCCGACCCGCAGCCGTGGTGCAACCCGCCAGGGCGGGGCGTCGGCCTCCGCCCGACCACCGACACCGGCGACGAGCTGGCCGACGCGTTCCTGTGGATCCGCCACCCCGGGGACTCCAACGGCCGGTGCCTGCGGGGCGGCCCCGGGCCGGAGGATCCGGTGTATCACCAGGTGGCCCCCGTCGGCGGCACCTGGTGGCCGGCCCTCGCCCTCGACCGCGCCCGCAACGCCGTCCCTCCGCTGCGTTGACGTCAAAGGCGTGCCTCTTCCCGTAGCGGCTTGATGGTGGCGGGCACGCCGTGCTCGCTGACGTCGACGTATCGGGCCGTGAACGCGCCCCAATAGCCGAACATGGGCCCCAGCCGGTGGTGCGACACCGTGACCCCGATGCGGAACTCCCCCGCCTCGTCGTCGTACGACTCCCTGACGACGGCCGTTCCCGTGACCGCTCCGGGGAGGCGGCAGGAGAGCCTGCCCTCGTGCAGGCGGAACTCACCGGAGCGGATGACGAGACCCCCGTGCTCGTCCACCTGGAAGTCCAGGTCCACGGCCAGATGCTGGTGCGAGCCCAGATAGTCGACGATGCCCCTGATGGGGTCGAACACCATCTGGGCGTCGAACCGCCTGCGGCGGCCGGGCAGCTCGAAGACGCGGACGAAGCTGACCGTCTCCCGCCCGTACGAGTCGACGTACGGGTAGTTCTCGATGGTGAACGGCACCTGCCGGCCCTGCTCGGGGACCAGGATGTTGCGGGTCCCGCCGATGGCGAGGAACGGCCGGGTGAAGCCCGCATGCCAGATGTGGTCCATCACCCCCGCGCCCACGCAGGCCCGCCTGTCGGCGACGCTCACACCGAAGCGTCGTTGCAGTTGCGGGTGCAGACGGGCGAAATCGGAGCCCAGGGCACGTTCGAAAATCGAGGTCATAGCGTCTCCATCAGGGGGTGCGGGGCTGTCGCCGCCTGCCGGTCGGGCGGACGGCGCAGGCATCGCCGGGCCGCCGGGGTCGACGGAAGCGGCGGCAGGAGTACGGCCGCCGCTCCGATCAGGCAGGCGACGGCCGCCGGGGTTGTGGTGATGGCGATCGCGGTCGTGAGGGTGCGCAGGCAGACCTCGGCGAGCGCCTGCCACAGGGAGCGCTCCGGCGTCTGGCCGGTCTCCAGCCAGAGGCGCAGCCGATCGAAGGACCAGGCCGTCGCCCAGCCGATGAGCGGCCGGAAGACGAGGTCGACGGTATTGCCCCAGCCGGGGCGATAGCCGTACCGGGTGATGAAGCGGACGCCGTCGTCGGTGGGGACGTAGCGCCAGTAGCCGGAGCCCGAGCGGATCAGCGAGAGCGGATGGCCGGAGGCGAAGCGCAGCGCTGACGTCCGTTGCCCTGGATCGCGCCGGTCTCCCGCCGTAACGCCGCTGCCGTCGATGACGAGCCCGGGCAGGAGCCGGAAGGCGTACCGGAACCGCTGCGGCCGGTCGGCGGCGCGCGGCAGATAGTCGATCTCCGTGAAGCGCAAGTCCCAACGTTGGTGCAGGTCAGGGCGCTGTGTCCGCTCCCACAGGGCCTCCATGTCGGCCCGGATCAAGCACTCGACGTACACAAACCGGCCCATGCGCACCCCTCACATCTTGAGCGATCGCTCAAACCCAAGCGTAAGCAGATTTAAGCGACCGCTCAAGTGTCTTGATTGATGGGACCCGTTGTCGATGCGGCGAGTCCGAAGGGTTCCATCGACTATCAGCGATGGGACGCCCCGCCCGCTGCGTGTACGCACTGACGCCAGGGTCACGGCGCATGTATGGGCACCGACCTCGACGCCGCGCCGGCTGATGCGCCCAGCGCCGGCCCCCGCCCCATCACCGCAGGACAGGCTGAATTTCCGGGCCGCCCTCGGCTACATAAGCGAACGCCAGGGCGGCAACCGTGTCCTATTCGTCTACAAGACCGGGTCAGAGCCGGCTAACGTGATCTTCGCACACAGGAAGATCCTCCATGATCGTCAACGACGCCCCAGTGCCCCCGGCGAGGCGCGCCCCGGTCGATACAAGGTGCTCTCCGCCAACACTAGCCGGTATGAGGGCCTATCAAGCCGACCCCACGGGACCCTGGGCACATCAGAGCGTCGAATAGTCTCTCTGACGATCCGTCGATCGGCCATGTACTTCTGCCGCGATCACCTTGGCCGACGCCGCAGGGTCTTCGTGCTCCCATATACGAATCACGTTCCACCCTGCTTCCGTCAGAAGCCGATCCGTTTCAGCGTCACGCTCTCTGTTTCTTCGGACCTTCTCGGCCCAGTACTCGGCGTTGGTGGCCGACTTCGTGTGGTGCTCGGGGCAGCCGTGCCAGAAACAACCGTCCATGAAAACCGCCACCTTGGCCCGCGTGAAGACGATGTCGGCGGTTCGACGAATGCCGGGCAGAGGGCGGACGGAGACGCGGTACCTGAGGCCCAGCGCGTGGACGGCTCGCCGGAGGGCGAGCTCGGGCTTGGTATCCCGGCCGCGGTTGGCTTGCATGCTCTTGCGGGTGCCATCACTGGACGCGCGAGTCGGCCTCTGGACTGCCATGCGACCTACGGTAGCGAGATTCGGTTGTGCTGATTGGCGGCTCGGCTCGCCCCGATCAGTGAGTCGTGATAGAGCATCGCCATAGCCGTGCAATCGGGACAAGTAAGGGTGGAGTGACGGATGCGAGAGGGGGAGACGCTGGCCGGCCGGTACCGCTTGGTGGACAAGCTGGGTGCCGGTGGGATGGGCGTGGTGTGGAAGGCCGTCGACCTGCGCCTTGATCGTGAAGTCGCCGTCAAGATTTTTCCCAGCGAGCTGGATCCGGATCCGCGGCGCGTCGAGCGATTCCGCGCCGAGCCCGTCCTGTGCGGCCGGTTACAGCACCCGGGCATCGTCGTCGTCCATGACGCCGACGAGCACGAGGGGCGGCTGTTCTTCGTGATGGAACTCCTCCATGGCCAGGACTTGATGAAGGTCTTTTCCAGGCACCTGAACGGCCTTCCGAGCAAGCGGGTCGTGAACATCGGTGCCCGGCTGGCAGAGGCGCTGGGCGTCGCACATGCAAAGAAGGTCATCCACCGCGACATCAAGCCGGCGAACATCATGCTCCTGCCCGGCGACCGACCGAAGATCTGTGACTTCGGCATCGCGAGAGCTGTCGATTCGGGGAAGGCCACCCTGCAGGTGGGCACGCCGGCCTATATGGCACCGGAACAGAGCGAAGGCGAGCCGGACGAACGCAGCGACCTGTACTCGTTGGGCTGTGTGCTCTACGAGATGGCCACCGGTGAAACGCCGTTCGACGGGAATGTTTGGCAGCTGATGCACCGGCATGCCACGGAGAAGCCCACCCCTCCCAGCGCTATCCGCAGCGATATCCCGTCGGCTCTGGAGGAGCTCATTCTCCAGCTTCTCGCCAAGAAGCCAGAGGACCGTCCACAGTCGGCGGAGGAGGTCGCCCAGCGCCTGCGTGCTATGCGCCCGGAAGGTCGAAAGGTCGACAAGAAGACCGAGCGGCTTCCTCCCGACTGGCTTCTGAAATCAAGCGTCCCCGAGCGCAAGCACACCGACGCAGATGACGCAATGGCCAAAGAGATAGATCAGATCTTGAAGAGAGCTCGAGTCGACGCGAAGGTCGCCGGATACACCCGCACGCCGGTACTGACCCGGTTCGAAGTCAGGCTCGGCCCCACGACTCCGGCGACCGCGGTTCTCGATTTGGCCCCGAAAATCGTTCAGGCTGCGAAGAACGACCGGGTCCGCCTTGTTCTGCTGGAACAATCGACATCACCGTTGCCAGGCTCTAAGGCAATCAGTGTGGAGGTGCCGCACAAGCTGCCGGACCTCCTCAGCTTGGGCGACATTCTTCGGCAGACTCCAGACGACTCTCTACTCGCCGGCCTCGGGCGCGCTCATGACGAAACGTCCGTCTACCTGGACCTCAACGAGGCGAGGCATGTACTGATCGGAGGAGATGGCGGACGGTTCGACCCGGTCAGGAGCATAGTCACCTCACTCGTGGTGAAGCACAAACCGAAGCATTGTCGACTGATCATGGTCGGCCGACGGAATCAGTTCTTCGATCTTCCCCATGTCGTCCAAGAGGCTATGGGGAATCCGCTCACGTGGGCAGTTGCCGAGCTCGGCTGTCGTTATGGGGACCTTGAGCGGATTGGATGCCGTGATATCGAGCAGTTCAATCGTGAGGTGCGCGAAGAGAAGGCTCCAATGCCGATCGTTGCACTAGGTGACATCGAGCGTGCGCATCCAGACGTGGTGGTGGTGATCGACGAACTAGCGGACGTCGATGACCAAGATGCTGTCGTCGAGCTGGCCCGGGAAGGACGCGCGGTCGGCTTTCATGTAGTCGCGCGTACTGCCCGACCATCCGAGACGGTCCTGAGCAGTCGTGTAAAGGGATACTTCCCAGCAAGACTGGCCCTTTCCATGACCACGGCCGATGAGAGCATCCGGGTCATCAACAGGCCTGGAGCCGAGGTCCTTGCGCCAGGCAGCGGTCTGTTCCTGTCCCGGACGAGTGGTGAGCCGCAGGAGATCCGACTCGCCGCGATCTCCGACGAGGAGATCGCGGAGATCGTCAACTACTGGCGAGGTTGAGGAAGGGGCTTGGCTCCCCATGCCAGGAGATGTAAAGGCGTTCTCTGGCACGTGTGCTGGCGACGAAGAGCAGGCAGCGCTCCCGCTGGAGGTCGTTCGCATGAGTGGTCGCGTCCTCTTCTAGGGGCGTGATCGCGTTTGCATAGGGCAACTGGTTGGCACCCACGCCGATCACGGCGACACAACGGAACTCGAGGCCCTTCATACGGTGCATGGTCGTGGCGCGGATGTGTCGCTCCGTGCCGTCCTTCTCGCGAGAGAGATAAACGACATCGATGCCGGCGCGGGTGAGGGCTTCCGCCGCCGATTGGGCCAGCATTTCGGAGCGGGCCGCGATGCCGATCTCCTCCGGTTGCACTCCGGCATCGAGCCAGCCTTGCACGATCTCGATGAGATGCGTGAGTTCGGCGTTCTTCGTGGATGCACCATAGAGTTCGGGCTCAGCCCCGTGGATCTCCGAGCGGCAGCCGGTCAGGCTCGTGTGCTGTCCGGCGAGGTCCACGATCTTCTCGCCTGCCAGCATGGCGCAGCTCCAGTTGAGGATCTCCTCGGTGGTCCGGTAGTTGATCTTCAACTTGGTGGACCGTCCGGCCAACTGGATGCCGACCGAGCTCAGGGAGACGCGGTTGTCATAGATCCTCTGGTGGGTGTCGTTCGCGATGAACAGGTCGTCCGGCCCCTCGGCGACCAGGCCCCGGATAACACGCCAACGAACAGGATGAAGATCTTGCGCTTCGTCCACGACCACGTGATCGTACGGTCGCGTGTCCAACTCGCCCAGCACCCGAGTGGCTTCGACGCAGATCGTCTCGAAAGTGCGGTAGTTGTTGTCCGCCAGTTCCTGTTCGAACTCGCCGATCGCCCGCCAGACCTTAGCGCGTTGCACCGGGCCAAGTCGCCGGCCACGCCCGATTCGGCGAGCATCCAGATAGGCGTCGAAAGACGTGACCCCTTGCGCCAGGACGACCTGTCGCCATTCCTCCTGAAGGAATTTCTCGGTGAATTCCAGGCTTCGGTGCCGGATGATCCGTCGCCAGATCTCCTTCTCCTCGTCTCGACGGAGCAGCGTGAACTTCCCCACGTGCCCGTCGACCAGCCGCCGAGCCACCTGATCGACGGTGAGCACGTCGATCCGAGAAAGGACCTCGTCGTCGGTCTCAAGTAACCTCAGCGATTCGGCCAGCGATCGCGTAAGCGTCGCGGTGAACGTGGTGAGCAGCACTCGACCACCCTGTCGGGCGAGGTGCCGAGCACGGTGGAGAGCGACCACCGTCTTGCCCGTGCCAGGCCCGCCGGTCACCTGAGCGGGACCTGAGTACGACCGAAACGCCGCCTCTTGCTGCAACGGGTGCAGGTAGACCCGCCATCTGGCGAAAGGCTTGGCGAACAGCTCCATGAGCTCTTCCGGCCCTTCGACCAGCGCTACCTTGTGGGGCATACGCTGCGTTGCGGCCACCAGGTCGTCCGGGTCGATCGCCTCGGGCGTGATGCCGCCGACGACGTCGTTCCAGACCTCTTCGGGGGACATGCCCGCGGCCAGACCGAAGAGCACGTCGTATTGGATCTGGGGGAGCTTGCCGTCCAACGCCTCGAGCATGGCCACATCGCTGAGCATCCGGGCGAACTTGAGCATCTGATCGTCGATGCCCAACCGCGCCATGTCGGCGTCCGAGACGTGTTCGAACAGTGGTCGTACGGTCTCTCCGTGGATCTTCTGCAACCCTTGGATCGTGTCAGTGATGATCGCGTCGTCACGGATCTCCATGTAACCGGTAGCCATGTTCACCGAGACGCGGCGGTGCTTGACCCACTCATAAGCCTTGTCGTGGGAATCAACGCGAAGCAGCATGAACTCGTCTCCGGATTCAGGAGCCAGGACGATGCCGCGGTACTTAAGGTCGATCCGGATGCTTTTGAACCGTTCGTCACGGATGTTGTGCAGCTTCTCCAAGTGCATGCCGGCGTGCGAACTCTGCTCGAACTTGGAGATCGCCTCGACGACCTTCTGCTGAATGGGACGTTCCAGCCGGATGAGGTCCTGCAGGAAGTCCTGATGGATTCCCAAGCGTGGCACCCGCGCCTCCTCGTTCGAACCCCCGGCCCGATCGATCTTGATCGGGCCGGGGATCACGCTACTCAGTCGCCCTTGTAGAAGAAACCGGTCGACGGGTCATCCGGCGTGCCGATCAACATAGCCCGGTCTAAGAAGACGTTGTTGTTCTCGCAGCTCGTCTCCGCGAGCAGTACGCAGGCGTAGCAGGCGGCCAGGTTGAGGCTGTTGGTACCGCTGGCCTCGGACTCCATGCATGGTGGATCCTGTGAACACCATTCGGCGCGGGACAGCGCCGACTCCAGGGTCTCGTAGAGCTTGCGATGCTCTCCCTGGGCGACAACGCCACCGAGAGAGCCGGCGGAGTCGCTGGTCGCGGTATAGATGAGGACCCCCGCCATGTCCTTATCGACATAGAGCCGCTCGCGGAGCGCGGCCGAAGGGTAGCCGCAGTCCAGGCTCCATTCGTTGATGAGTACATGTGCGAGGGTGTGCAGGAGGATGAAGCGCGGGGTTACAGGCGACCTGATGTCATCGAGTCGCACTTTGCCCGCGGTCCGTTCCACGCGTTCGCGCAGGAGCATCGTGTGGTTGTGCCAGATTTGGTGGGAGCGGGTCAGGGGGCCGGGCCGCTGCTCCCATGCCTGCAGCAGATCCTCAGCGATGGCGAGGAAAACGCCTTCACCGCTTACCTCGATCGCCGGAAGCCAGTCGACGGTGCCGTTCGCCATGGCGGCGCGACGAGTGTCACCGCCGGCCGGATCAGGCATGGTGACGCGCGTAAAGGATTCGAGTGCTCGCACTTCGCGCAAGCGCTTCACCAACATGGAGCGCTTGATGCCATAGGGCAGTGCGCTTCCGTCACCAGCCGCCGGCACGCATTCGAAGTTCTCGTCACGAGAGACGACCCTGGTGCCGTCGTAGAGCTGGTTGTACTCCTCACGGCGCAACTCATTGGCCGATTCGAGCATCGGCTCAGCCTCATCGGAGTCCGGCGGAGCACTCGCTTCGAGCTCACGCCTACGGTGAATCGCAGAGAGGACCTGATCCGCCGTGAACCGATCATCGTCCATGATGTCGGTCCTCTTGATGGCGTTCAAGAGCACCGAGTCGGACACGCCATCGTCCAGCAGGCCACTGAACATGTCGTAGTGCTGGTTGAGCCGCTGCTGGAGGGACTCCGACCAGGGCGGAATCGATAGAGCCGACCGGGTGATGGAAAACCAGGCGGCCGACGCGCCTCGCTGCAGCGTGCGCGGTGTCGCAGTGCACCCCGATTCGTTGGCATCGCGGCCAAGCCACGGCCGGCGTCCCTTGCACTTGATCCCCAACGCGAACATCGCGCCGCCGCCGAAGGCACCCTCCAAGGACACCGGGCGTACACCGCACGAACACTTGATCACGACCGATCGAAGTGACGCCGTCTGACCGCTGCTCTCCAGCGTGAGCTCGTGTTTGACCTTCTCGTTCGGGTCACGGTTGGGCTCGCTCTTCTTGTGAACCCATTCGAAGTAGGGAAAGTCGTCCAGGTGCCCGTTCTCGCAGGCGATCACGAATCGCGACGGTGTCAGCGGCTTGTCACAGGCACCGCAAAGGCTCTTGCCCGTCGGAGAGCCGAATCGCTTGAACTCCTGAAGCTTCTTGCACGTGCCGCATGAGTACATCTCAGGGAAGAGACGGACTCTGATCCCATCCCCGGAGGACGGCTCGTCCGCCGGGGGGAGTTGGAACCGTGCCACCCGGAGCCAATGCTGGAGCCTCGGCTCGTAGATCACATCCGACTTCCAAACGTTGCGCCAACTGTCCAGCCCGCACACGATGTAGGACTGGTCCTCGATGGCGATCATCGCGCCCACGCCGTACGTGGTGATGGTCTGCGCCCGTCGCACCGCTCCTAGCGGTGTGCGCGTGATTTCGGCGTCCCCGCTGCGACCCGTCTGACGAGTCCGCCCACTACGAAGTGCCATTCTTCATCGCTCCAAGTAAAGATCGGACTCGGCGTCGACGTCGCGGAGGCTCCACAACGTGGAGAACGCACGCTCGAGATCTGTGTCGGCATGGGTGCGGAGAAGAGCCTCATCGGGGTTGCGCTTCTCGCTCCGCTTGAATCGTGGCTTGGCCTCGTAGACCAGGTCGGGATTATCGTCGGCCAGATCGCGCCAGCGACCGATGATGTAGTTGAGGTCCTTCTCGGTGCCGGCCTCTTCCTCCTCGTCGACCGCCTTCGCTCTCGCGACGATGAGGTCCTTCAGTTCCTCGATACGGCTCTCGTACTTGTGCACGGCCGCCGCTGCACCGTTCAGGCGGAGTTCCGGGTAGAGGAGTCGGGCCATCCCGACCAGGACGGCGTGGAGCGCCCGGTCCCGAGCACGTGGCGAAAAGGGCGTGACGCTGGTCGATTCGACCTGCCGGTAAAGGGCCGAGTGGTACGGCACGAAGCTCTCGTAGTGCGACCGGTCCCGCGACCGGTTGGCGTTGTAGAGGATGACGACCAGTCCCGGGTGCTGACGCCCGACGCGGCTGCTGGACTGGATGTACTCCGCTGTGGTCTGCGGCTGGCCCATGATCGCCATAAGGCCGAGCCGATCCACATCCACACCTACGGAGATCATGTTCGTTGCGAGGACCGTATCGAAGACACTCTCGTCGGGGTGCATTCGCTCGAGATCCTTGAGCCGCTTGGGAATGTCGCTGGATTTCACGCGACTCGTCAGCTCCGTGAGCTTATCGGCGCGACGCAGTTTGGCGCCATGTCGCTCGGCCAAAAGCTTGAGTCGATCCTGGACGTCATCCAACACCTGAAGTTCGGCAGCGGCCAGGAGACGGAGGCTGTTGAAATAACCGACCAGTGTCCAGTACGCGTCCCTGACGGAGTCGGGGCCGCCTATTTCCGCGGCGTGGTGCAGAAGTGCGGCGTATGCACGAACCAACAGGGTCGCCTGACTGGTGTTTGGTGCGAGAAGACCGACGTAAAGTCGTGATGCTTTGTCCTTGGCCGGCGTTTCGACCGCGAACCAGGAGTCCCGTGCATCGAGGCCGGCGGGCGGGAACTGAGCGACATCCCGCATGAACAGACGTTTTCCCTGCTCTTTGGCGCGACGAATGGTCGCGGTTGAGGCGATCACCTTGGGCTGGTCCGCTGCGATGTCGATCGCCGTCTCGTACAGGCCGGTGAGGCTGCCGAGCGGGCCGGAGATGAGATGGAGTTCGTCCTGGACGATGAGCTCCGGAGGGAGCGTGCCTTCTCGGTCCCGGTTGAAGAGAGCCGCCACCTCGGGGCGCCATGTGATCTGGGCGAACTTGTCGACGGTCGCGATGATCAGCGTGGGCCGAACCTCGTAGATCTTCTCGTCGACCACATGAACCGGGAGCTCGCGGTTGAATTCGCACTGCGGATCGGCGCAGAAGATGCGCATCTTGGAACTGGCGACGTCCACTTCGTATTCGTCGGGCCCCATGGCGGTACCACACCACGGGCAGAAGCGAAGCTGGACAGGATTCTCCTTGTGCAGTTCCCCGCCGTCCCGGAGCTTTTTAAGGCTGGCGGCCGCGTCCTTGAGCTTGTTGGGCGTGGCTGCGGCGCCTACCCACATGCCGATGGAAATGGTCTCGTCACCCAGTTCCTTGGGTGCTCGACGTCGAATGATCTCCATAGCGCAGATCAGAGCTGCGGCACGTTCGAACTGCTGAAGCGTCAGCAGGCGGAGGGTGTACCGCATGATGGCGGTGACTCCGCCACCCGATTCGCCATTGGTGAGTCGGCGCAGGAAAACGGTGAACGCGATGATGCCCAGGTACGCCTCGGTCTTACCGCCACCCGTGGGAAACCACAGAAGATCGGCGATTTCTCGGTCCTTGTGCCCTCTGTCAACAATGCCGTCCATGCAGAGCAGCAAGAAGGCGATCTGGAACGGGCGCCACTTCCCCATTTCGACGTCCGGCACGCCCTGCTTCTGTCCCTTGATCCAGCTAGTCCTGGCCCGCTGGACGGCCATCGCCTCGTTCGCGCGTCGAAAAGCGACCATGGCCACCGGATTGCTACGGAGCGTCTCGATGCCCGAATCCATTCGGTCGCAGGCCAGCTCGCACTGCCGGATCTGTTCCCTGGCCGACTCGGCGAACTCGGTGTTGGCGAGCAGTCTTGATTCCTCGGCGCGTTCGGCGATCCAGGCACGGTACCCGTTCACCAGGTTCCGGAGTCCACTGAGGATCTCGTCTTCCGGCTTGCGCGCGAGGTCGATCATGCGGAGCGCCGAGTCGTCGATCTCCGGATTGGAGTCGGTCAGCAGCACCTCCTTTGATGGGACGAACTCGCTCCAGACAGCGGCCACGGCAGCCGGCACTCCCTTGACCAGCGCTTCGTCACGAAGTGGAGGGGGCGTCCAGTCCCAGTTCGCCGCGCATCCATGACCCGCCGCGAAGTTGGGGGCGTAACGGTAAAGCAGGCGGTTCGTTTTGATCTCCACCTCGTCCGCGCCGACCGGGACGGGCCGTTCCACAAAGGGCTTCGTGCCCTCCTCACCCTTGACGAGGATCTTCGGCTGGTAGAGGCAGTAGGCGTCACGGATGCCGAACTTCTCGACTTCGTTCACGTTGACCAACGCAACCGTGACGGACGCGGCTCCGCCTTCGGGACGACGGACCCGTACGCGAAGCTCTACTCCAGGAGCCAGCGATTCGCTGTACCGGCGGGGAACCGTGACATCCACCTGAACGGGCTCGAGTTCGAGGACCCGCCGCTGCCAGCGGAGATCCTGCTCTTCGACGGTACGCCGCTCGGCGCGCTGGGCCTTGACCGGATGTCCGGCCTTGTCGATCGGGTCATAAACGGCGGCCGTCACGAACACGGTGATCGTCGGAGACGCCTTCGGGTTCACCCCGAAGGTGAGACCCATGGACGACGGCGCTTGGTCGTTGGCCAGTGAGACACCCGTGTCGACGACATCGTCCTTGACTCGCGTTTCGGGAGAGAGGTCCGCGTCGCGTTCGAGCGCTTCCTCCTTCACCTCGGCGGGGTCACGGCGCTGGGGATAGAGGACGCCGGCAACGTACGTCGTCACCGGTGAGTCCGTGAGTATCTCGTCCGGGCCGCCGACCGGGCCGATCATGTCGAGGTGAAGACGCTCGACGAGGTCGGCGCGGAAGGCGTAATGCTCACTGTGCTTCGACATCAGGTTCCTTCTTGTCCCAGGTGAAGGTGGAGAGGCCGACGAGACGCGGTGCGAGCCAAACACCGTGCTGGTCGAGTCCGGCACGGACGCCGGCGGCTTCGTTGCCGGCGACGGTCTCCACGGTGTCGACGCGGACACCGGAGATCAAAGACGGAAATGAGTAAGGAACGAAGCTCGGACCGCGCTTCAGGAATGTGTAGAGATCGCGTCGGAACTTCTCCGAGACCGTGCCGATCGGCCGCCCCTCATGCTTGATCAGGTAGGGAGGGCTTTCGAGGAGTCCGATCGGTTCCGGGTAGACCCGCTCCAACTCGAGGGCATCTCCAGGTCGGACGGCGGTCGCCAAATAGTGTTGAACGTCTGAGGCATCGGCTTCGAAGTCGACCGAACCCGCCGGATACTCGGTGGTGACGTCGCCCCCTCGGAGTTCGAGACCGTCTCGCCGCCAGCGCTGGAAGAAGTACCGGCCCCATCGTCCGGTGGCGTCGTGGATGCGGATGTTGCGCATGTCCACACCAGGAACCATGTAGAGCTCGTATCGCGCTCGTGTCATCGCCACATAGAGCGACCGGGCTTCTTCTGCGGGATCCTTGTCGACCTTCTTGGACTTGTCCTCCGGGGACGCTTCCCGCAGTGGTCCCGGGTCCGCCACAAGGACCCGGTCGAACTCCAACCCCTTGGCACGGTGGAAGGAAGAGACGACGAGCCGCGCAGGGGGCTGGGCGATCAGGTCGTCGGGCAACCTGCCGGTGGCGAGCGCGGAGCGGAGTCTGGCCAGGTCCAGGATGCGGTCCGAACCACGTCCGGTACCGGTTCGCTGGAGCAATCGCCAGAGGACGTCGGGGTCCGAGCCCTCGGTCAGGGGCAGATCGCCGACCCACTCATCGAACCTCTCCCGGGTCAGTGACGATCCATGGGAGCGTGCCAAAAGGAGGCCCAGCCACATCGGCGCAACACGATCACGCGCGGATCGCTGGAGCCGATGCGGCACGCCGACTGCATGAAGTTTCTCGGAGATCATCAACGCCTGACCGTTGGTCCGGCAGAGGATCGCGGTGGTACCGGTGAAACCGGTAAGTGCATCGGCGGCCAACTCGTCGAACCCGCCGAAGTTCATCACCCCGGTGAGAACCTTCCGGAGATCGTTGTAGTGGCCTTCGCCGTCCCGATTCTCGGATTCTGAGAGCAGGCGCAGCCGCGGTCCGAAGTCGAGGGCGGTCTTCGCCTCATCGGTCTGCGCTCGGAAGTTGTCGGTAAGGCTCAGCTCTGTCAGATTTTCACCGAAGGTGCTGCGGAGCCACTCGAAGAACCGGTTGGTCTCCTGCCTACGCTCCGACGGATTCTTGACCGTGAATCCATAGATCGACTGGGCCGGGTCGCCGACGAGGGTGAACCCGCAGGCGAATCGGTCCAGTAGGGCCTCCACCAGCTCTCGCCTGGCGCCGACAAGGTCTTGAACCTCGTCGATGACGACATGGCGGAGGTTGTGCTCGTAGAGCTCGTTGGCGAGACCGTTGTCGATCGCCTGCTGCGCACCCTCGATGCGGGCATCGAAGGACTTCTCCAGCCAGGACCCTTGGGCGTCCACCTGCATGAGCAGGTCGAGCGCCCAGGAGTCGAAGGTCTGGACCCGTACATGCCGAGCCGAATCTCCGTACTTGGCGAGGCGGCTCTTGAGTTCGCGTACGGCGGCGCGGGAGAAGGTGAGCACCAGGATTTCCCCGGCGGTCAGGTCTTCCTCAGCGACCAGCCTGTCGAGCCGGCGCACAAGAGTGTGGGTCTTGCCGGCACCGGCCCCTGCGGTTACCAAAGTCAGGGCGTCGGCGGGCTGCTCGACGACAGCCCGCTGTTCGGCCGTGAGCGTAGGGGTGCCGTTGTAGGCATCGCTCACTTGTTGCTCCAGAGATATTCGAACTGGGTGAAGGCCAGCTGACGGTCGTAGTTGACGATGTTGTCCGCCACGTCGAGGATCAGGCAGGTCTCCTTGCCGCCGTTCTTCGGGCCCCGGAGACCACGCCCGATCATCTGCTGGTAGACGTTCGGGCTATAGGTAGGCCGCGCCACGATGACCACCTCGGTGGCCGGGGCATCGAAGCCCTGGGCGAGCACTCCATAGTTGGTCAACACCCGGATCTGCTTCCGCCGGAACCTCTCGATGTGCGTGCGCCGGTCTGCGTCCGGGGTGCCGGAGTCGATCGAGGCGGACCTGATACCGAGGTCGTTGAGCTGGGCGGCCATGAGCTTGGCGTGGTTGACCGATGTGGCGAAGAGCAGCACTGGACTGTCCTCTGGCAGCGCCTGGATCTCCTGGATGAGCGTCTGGTTACGTGCGATGTCCCGTCCCAGCTTCTCTTCCACGGTGGCGGGCAACCTGGCTCCTTCGAAGGCTGCTGCCTGGCGAAGGTCCTCCTCGGAGAGCGCGAGAGTGGAGCCCTGGAGCGCTCTGTGGTCGACCCGCGCCAGTACACCCAACTCCTGGAGCTCCGCATAAGGATCGCCGGTCGTGAAGATTCCCTCGTCGAGGCGGTTCCGCCCGTAACGCTCGACCAGGCGATTGGTCTCGGTCTCGTTGAAGCCGCGGAACGGCGTGGCGGTCAGTCCGAGCAGAGGACGCGTGGTCTCCCTGAAGGTCAGACCCAGCGACGCGAGAATGCGGGTGTAACGGGGAGTGATCGAGGTGTGGGCCTCATCCACGATCACTAGCGCGGGGTCGCGGAGCCATGCGTACTCGGCCGTGTCCAAGCAGACCTCCAGCTTGGCGTCCGTGGCGACGACCAACTGAGCCGTGTCGCCGCTCGGAGCGGCTTCGCGAGTGGACCAGAGGCGGTTGATGACCAGCTGTTCTTCGGGGCCGACCTTGGACCAGACAAAGGACCAACTCTGGACAGCCTGCTCACAGAGCTCTTCACTCTGCGCGATCCACAGGACGGGCCGACCACCGAGCCCCCGCTCCTTGATCACCCGGATCACCGCCTCCGCCGCCACGCGCGTTTTGCCGGCGCCGGTGGGCAGACACAGCATCGCGCGTGGAGCGTCGTACTTGGTCAACAGCTCGACCGCCTTCTGCGCGAGCCGCTCCTGGTAGTCATGGAGGCGGGGGAAGCGGGTGGGACCGTAGACCTTCTCCAGCGCCGGCAGAGTCTCCCCTCGGGTCCCTGCGTATTCGCCGGGGAAACCGAGATCGTTGACAATGCGCACGGACGTGGCGTCGCCCCGGAACCCGGCCGAGAGCTGGGAGAAGTTGGCCTCGATGTCCTTCCGGTAGATGCGCAACACCTCCGTCCCATACGCATTGTGGGCCAGCTCGGCCATCCGGCGGTCGCCCTGGGCGCTCCCGTGGTTGGCCTCGTCGCTCTCGAGCAGTCCCTCGGGAAGCCCCTTCTTCAGAGCCTCGACCCCGATGAGCAGAAGCAGCTTCTCCGCCAGGCTTTCGGCCCGGCGTATCTGCTGGATGCGCTCGTTGTTGCGCTCCTGTGTGCGGCGGTCGAGGATGCTCTTGCAGACCGACGCACCAAGGTTCAGCCGGAGGACACGATCCACGGCGATGAGCACCTGCAGGTCGTCCACCGGCGTACGAACGAGCACCTTGCGCTCTTCGGGCAGCTCAGCCGCGGGGATCGTCTGAGTGCGCATACCACTTGGAGTCCGGATGATCTCTTCAAGTTCGTCGCAGCGAACGGTGGACCAGCCCTCCACCTGAGAGCGCCGCAGCATCTTCAGATGAGGAAATTCCTCCAGGAGCGGGACGCCTTCCGCCTGTGCCGTGTAACGAATCTCCTTCTTGATCGCGTCGGAGGGTGCGAGCATGTTCCACGCCCCCCGCATCGTCTCGGCCAGTTCCTCGGTCGGGACGAGCAGCGCAGGCACCCTCTCTCTTACGAGCGTGTCGTATTCGGCGCGACTCGAGGTCACCGCGATGTCCTTGTCCTCGATGTCGCTACGCCACTCGTCTCCCACGCGACAGCGCGTCATCGCCCCTTCGGGGAAGTCCACGAGGACCTCGAACATCAGGGCGTAGACCTTGCCGGGGAACGTGTCCTCGGTGGAGTCGGACGCCTCCCAGACGAGCTCATGCCACAGGGCTTCGGGGACCTCGTTGAGGGTCTGCGAAAGCCCCAGCATCGCAGCGACGCTCGGCGACACGTTCGCGACGGGAAGGACGTCTCTGTGGCTGCTCAGTTCGGGACCGACACAGCGTTTGACCACCCGAAGTCCACGAGAAGTCTGAAGGTAGCCGAACTTGTGCGTGAGCCATCGAATCGGAGACGGCACGGACCTGCGGCTGGCCACTCCCTTGTTGCCGGCCTGCATGGTCCAGTTCACCACCGCGCCGCCCGTCGGAATGGCCTTGAGAAAGGCGGCTCGTCCCTCGGGCGACAGTGCCGTGAACAGGTGTAGAGGGCCTGCGGGGGCGCTTCCCTCGAACTGCATACGTGCAAGAGTGGGGCGGGGTTCGCCGGCCGGAAGCCTGGCCACATACTGCTTCCAGTAGACCTCCTTGTACTCCTCGAACCACTCCTCCCCCGCAGGATCGACGTTGGCCACGGGGCCGTCGAGCAGTCCGAGATCGGCAAGGTAGGCGCGGTCATCCCGATGGAACTGCATGTCCACCGTGACGTTCCTGTCACGCGAGCCGTCGTCGGGGACGACGCGACCGGGCAGCAGACAGTCCCTGATCCGACGAAACTCCCCGGTCAGGACCTTGACCTTGAGCTCCTTCGCCGTGTCGAAGTCACGGTTCCTGAACGCGGCGTTCACTCCATAGGGGCCGGCCAGGCGTGCCAGCTCCCAGAAGGCCACCCAGTCGCGGTCGGAGTATCCGGCGAAGCCGCGTTCCACCACCGATGCGAACCGACCGGCGGGATGCGCTTCGTGGATGCCAAGCAGGTCCAGAGCCCTCGCGATGGCGCCCTGGCCGGCGTAGACGTGCTCGTCCACGTAGATGGTGTTGTCTGCCAGACCGTCGTCGGCGGATCGCCGGAAGATCTGCGTGGAGGGAGTGACGAGTCCCAGCGTTTCGGTTAGGACGATCTTCGCCCGAAGGGCGTCTTCCACCTGCGGGTGGTTGTTCCGCTTCATGTCGGCGACGATGAGCACCGCGCGTGCCGACGCCTCTGGGGTCTTGTCAGAGACGAGCGCCTCCAGCCATTCCTTCACGGTGGCAACCGGCGTGGTCGAGTGCTCCAGGATGCGGTTGACGCTGTCCCGGCGATGCTTTGGGCTCTCCACGGAGTGGTGGATCCAGTTCGTCGGGCGCCCAGGGTGATCCGCCCACCACTGCAGCCATTCCGATCGCAGGTCGGCAGGGTGCACACGGATCTTGGCCGGGGTGTCGAAGTTGCCGTCCTGATCAGGGAAGACAGGCTTGACTGCAGCGAGTCGCCAGATCTTCGCCACCAGATCCTCGGCCGCCCACTGTGGCTCCTCCCGCCCTCGTGAGGGGACGGAGTCGAAGCAGGCCCCTACATCGTCCGGTCGCGCCAACGAAGGGAGGGACGAGACGACCAGATCGGCCACTTCGGCGATCAGCTCATCGTTGAACCGGTTGTTCGCGTAAAGGTTCTGTCGGTCCTCGCTCGTCTTCCAGGGAGCGTTGACGATTCCCCGAAGAGTCGTGGTGTAGTTCGTCGGGAAGTAGGCCCAAAACTGTCCCCGGTCACGAGTCCGGGTTCCGGCCTCGGGAACCGCCCAGGCGATATCGATCTCTGGCCTGTCGTGAAGTTCGCCGGCCTCTGTCAGCGCCGTGATCGACGGACGGTGGACGCGAGTGAAAACGCGCCAATCGGCGGTCTGCTTCTCCTGCCCACCGTCGCGGGAAGAGATCGTCTGCAGGACGCGGCGCTCGCCGTCGACCTTCTGGAAGATCTGCCGCTTGGATGTCCGCCCGGAGAGTCGCTTCTCCAGCGTGACGGTGCCGACCTGCGGGGAGAACAGCGAGAACTCTACGGGGAACTCGTCGATGTCCTTGGCGAGTCGCGCGACAGCGGCTGGTTTCAGAGGCAACCGTACGACGGTCGTGGCCCATGAGAGCAACTGTTTGAGGATGGGATCGGTAGCCGCGGCACGGTCTCGGTCGAGAGGGCGGGCCATGCGGAGCACCGGTGTCTCCGTGGCCGCGGGCTGGATGCGCTTGATCTCCAGCTCCGCCCACTCTCTGTCGAAACCGAAGCTCTTGTCGTCGTCCCTGCTGAAGAACTCGGGCACGTCGGTGACGCTCAGAACAGACTTCACTCCGACGCCGAACCGACCGATCTGACCGCCCCGCTTGCGCGAAACGCCCATGCGCAGAATGGTGTCGGCGCCCTCGGGAGTCATGGCGGTGCCCTCATTGGCGCAGTACAGGTGGGTGTCCGTGAGGACCACCGCGATCTTCCCGCCAGGGTCGTTTCTCAGCTCGTCGGCACCGTTCTGGACCAGCTCGTAGATCTGACGGTCGCCGTATCCGCCTTCCTTGATACGGCGCTCGCCGTTGACGTGCTCCTGGATCAGGCCGGGATCGATCCTGTACGTGTCGAGCACTCGCGCGGTCTGCTGAAGGACCACCTCCAGCACAGAGGGGTCATCGTTGCTCACAGCAATTGTCTCCCAACGATGGAATGCCAATTGAGGGGGTAGAGCAGTGGCATGGAAAAGAATTCAGGCACGCCAAGGAGACATTCGGCGAGGTGTTTGCCGAACCTTTGCTGGGCACGCTAAATGCAGTTCGATGCCGACAAAGTAAGCAGATCAATAGAACGAATCGGGGTGCGCTTCACCCTTCGGAAGAGCCTTGGGGAACTCGTCCTCGGTGAGGGTCATGCTGCCATATGAGCAACTTAGCCCGCAAGCGGAAAATCTTTGGACTTAAAAGGCCGAATGACGCACATGTGGCCAAATCGCCCTTTCCGGACTTGAACCAGCTTGAGGACATAGAGACTTCCCCTGCCGGTAGCGTCAAACCAGTGTCAAACGCTAGCCTGAGGCGTCAATTGGCCCTGTCCCACCTGGAGAAACCCGCGATGACTCAGGACGATGACAGCATCACCCGCGATCCGGAGGCGTTCGGGGCCTGGCTCGGCAGACAACTGCGCCGTAAGGGCATGAGCCAGTCGGAGTTAGCGGCCGCCCTGAACGTGACGCGCGCTGCGGTCTCGGCATGGATCACCGGCCGGGCCACGCCTCGGATCGAGAACATTCAGGCGATCGAGGAGATCCTCGACCTGGCCGCCGGCTCCTCCGCGACCCGTGACGAGGCTCCGGAATCGAGCGGCTATGTGGCCTGGCATCATCGCCTAGCGCATTCCGATGGCGGTCGGGAATTAGGAAATCCTGCCGCCTTCGCCTTCGACTCCTCTCTGGCGATAACCGCCAGAGAGGCGACACAGAACAGCCTGGACGAGCGTTGGGACAAGACGCGCCCGGTTCGAGTCCGCTTCACTCTGCACGAGCTCTCCGGCGAACGTCTCCGTCGGCTCCAGGAAGCCATACGGTGGGACGACCTTGCTCCTCACATCGAGGCGGCAGGCGATCAGAAGCAGAAGGTCGGCCGCATGCTGGCCGACGGACTTCGTGAGCTACGAGAGACCGGCAAACTGCTTCTCCTCCGCATCGACGACTACAACGCGAACGGCCTGACCGGTCCCGAGTACGAGGACGGGAGGTTCGCCGCGGTCGTCCGAAGACAGCTCGACAGCCATAAGAAGGGCATTGCCGGCGGGTCTTTCGGTCTGGGCAAGGCGACCATCTGGGGCGCCAGTCGTTTCGGTCTGGTCGTGATGAACAGCACGCTCTCCGAGCCTTACGAGGATCTTCGTGAACGACGTCTCATCGGCCGGATAGATCTTCCCTGGCATGAGCTGAACGGGGTGCAGTACGCGGGTCCTGCCTGGCTCGGCGGTCGGGATCCTCTGAGAGCTTCGGCCGCTCGATCGTGGTGGGCCGGTGAACGTACCGTGGAAGAGCTGTACCTGACTCGAGGAAGCTCCGATCCTGGTACGAGCTTCCTGATCGTCGGAGCGCACGATCCTTCCGGAGAAGCCACGACGCTGGAGGAGATGCACGCCGTTCTGGTGCGTGGCTTGGCCTCCCACTTCTGGGCATCCATGGTCGCAGGACGCGGCCAGGCACCCATGCTGGAGGCATCGGTGGAGGCTCTGCGCGATGGTCAGGCCGTCGTCGCGGAAGAGCGTGTCGACCCTTACCGCTACGAGCCCGCGCGGGCGCGTGCGGTCCGAGCATTCCTCGATAGGACAACTGTGTCGCAACTCGTTCGGGCGGAGGACGTGGTGGAGTTGGCGGTGCCGTTGGCCGTGCCGCCGTCCAAGTCAGATCCGCAGTCGGGTTCCGTGGAGCACGAGGCCGTGCTGTTGGTGACACGGGCGCATGAGGGCGAGGAAAAGCCCAATCGCCTGGTCGGGATGCGCGGCACCCGGATGACGGTGTTGGATCGGCCGGTCACCGGAGTCCCCATCGGTGCGCCCCAATTTCAGGCCGTGCTGCTGGCCGGAAACGCGACAGGGGCTGGGGCGCCGGCTGACGAGGTCGCCGAAGCGTTTCTTCGTGCGGCCGAGCCTCCAGAGCACAATGACTGGAAACCCACCGAGGATCTCACCGCGACATACGCACGCGGTGCCATGACCAGGCTGAGGGAGTTTCGAAGAACGGCCTTCGCCATGGTGCGCAGCGCGGTGAAACCATCGGAACCCGTTGGGCAGGAAGGTCCTCCCGCCATCCTGCGAGACCTGCTGGACCTCGATCCGATACCGCTGCCGCGGACCAAGGGGTATCCGACCGTCAAAAGCGCTACGGGGGAGGTGGACGATGCCGGGGCGTGGCGGATCAGGGTCGAGATCAAGTTGCCGGAGCGAGAAGATCCATGGGTGCTCCGTCCACTACTCAGATTCGCCACTCGTTCAGGCCCGAAACCCGAGGCTCGCTGGGCCGAACTCTTCGCCGAATCGAACTGCGAGCTGATCGGGGACGTGCTGGTATGCGCCGCGAAAGAACGCTCCGCGGTGTTCACAGGCGTCAGCGATGTCTCCAGCCATCCTGTGGCCGGGCGGATGGCGATCGCCGAAGTCGACCTGGTCCAGGCCAAGGATGGCAGGCGATGAAGCAGATCGCGCCCTACCCTGTGCTCGCAGGGGAGCTGACCATGACGGTCCACGAAGTTCGCCTCGATGATGTGGCGCTGCCCTACGACATGATCTCGGAACAGGACCACACTGTTGGGCTGCACCGTGTGAACCGTGAAGACTGGAGCACCCTACGACTGGGCATCCGCGTCAGCGCACCCCGACATGAGTTGGACGCAGGACCCTGGTACAGCCTCGCCTTCTTTGCCACAGCGTCAGAACGGCGGACCAACACCCACTCGGCCGTCAAGCTCATGATGGGCCAGCCGGGCGAATGGACCGGAGAGCTGGATCTCCATCGAGACGACCATTTCGGTCGGGTGCAACTCTCAGGCCACCTCGTGGCGACAGTTGACGAAGTACCAGGGCGAGTAGTTGCGACGGTCGCCCGGCCCTGGATCGTCGATCTTCAGGCGCGGCCGGCGGCGCAGAAGGAGGCCGTCCAGACGCGATGGGTCGACTTTGCCGAGGATCCGCACCTGGCCTGGTGCAAGAGCGATCCCTGGGCGCTGACCACCACCGATGAGGTGGCCACGCTCAATCTGAACAGCGGATTCGACGGATTGCGTGCGATCCTCGAAAGCACGAAGGCCGCCGAGCGTCCGATTCGGGAAGGGCTGGCGGCCCAGATCGGCACCGCCATGTGGACCGCCCTCTTCAACGAGGCGGCTCACCAGGTCGACGGCCGAGATTGGCCGGAGGGCTGGCGTGGGCTGGTGCTCCGTCGCATGCTCCCCACTCTCTTCCCCGATCATTCGCCGGAGGACGCGCTACGCCAGATCGCCGACCTCGGTGTCGGCGGAGTGCAGTCGCGGGTGATGCACGCCGCTGCCAAGCAGGCCCGAATGCCGCGCAGTCTGGGCGGCTTTATCCGATTCCTACAGAAGACCGGTCCGGAGGACGAGTGAACACGACGCTGGGCCTGCTGTCCAACGAAGCCGCCGCACGATTCCTGACAACCGGTGTCCTGGAGAACAGTGAGCCACTGCAGTCCTCCGCGATCGACCAGATGTCGGAGTGGTCAACATGGGAGGCCGAGCCGGTTCGACAACTCTTCGACGAGGCGATGAAGCGCTTCACGCCGGCCGAACGCACCTCTGCGGACGCCTGGCTGGCTCCGGTGCTGCACGCAACACTGCGCTTGACCCGCCGTGAGGCCTCGGACTCGGGGATATGGAACTACCTGGCACTACGACTCGCCCCCGACTACGTCTACTGGAGGCACCTGAGCAGGGGTAATCCACCAACGGTGTCACGTACCCGGTTTTCCGGGCCATTTCATTCCCAGGCCATGGCCCGATTGTGGTGGGCGGCCGAGCTCTTCCGCGACGGACCGGACTATGGACCCGTTGTCGTGGCCTGCAGTAATCAGGATGTGTTGAATACCGTGTTGAGGCTGGATGTGATTCTGCATCGCCCGACCGCTCAAGCGATGATTCGGCTGCTCAACACCGGCGTCGTCCGCACGGGACGACAGGTCAACGCGCTGGCTCAGGCAGTGAACACCGCGGGTAGCACCCTGTCCTACGAGGCGTACGCGCCGGACGACCCCAGGGACGTCGACGCGTACCGCGATTGGATCGAGGAGTTGGCGGGTGTTCTGGTGCCGTACGATTCGCTACCGACCGGCCCTTCGGACGGGCGAGTCCGTTCCACCTCGGTGGACACCTTGGCCACTCTCTTCAAGCAACTCCTTACTGAAAGTCCGGCGGCGGGAGAAATGGCGTTGTAGCTCCGAGGTATCTGATTCAGAGCTGCGATCACATATGCTCGACGATCTGGATCAAGGGGGGTGTATGGGCGAACAGTTCACCAGTCTGGAAATCGGGTCCGGAGTCGGTGGCCAGGCGCTCGGGCTTGAGAGAGCAGGCTTCCGCCCGGTCATGGCGATCGACAACGACGTGCATGCATGCCGGACGTTACGCGCCAACCGGCCGGACTGGAACGTCACCGAACTGGACCTCAAAGACTTCGTCGGAGCCGACTACCGAATCCGGACAGTCGATCTGCTGTCCGGTGGCGTCCCGTCCACTCCTTACTCGATCGCCGGCAAACAGGAGGGCGCCAAGGATGAGCGAGACCTGCTGTCCGTGGCGGTCTGTTTGGCGATCGAGTTGCAGCCCAGGGCGATCGTCCTGGAGACCACGCCGTCATTGAAGATGCCCAAGTTCGCAGGGGTCCGGAAGGAGGTCGAAGCCGAGCTCGAGCACCTGGGCTACCGGTGGGAGTGGAAGGTCCTGGATGCGCAGGACTTCGGCGTGCCTCAGGTGCGACGCAGCTGCCTGTTGCTCGCCATGCGGCCGAACGACTTCATGCGATTCGAGTGGCCCGAGCCGACGCACCGCACCGTTCCGACGGTCGGCGAGGTGCTGAGGGAGTCGATGGCGAGCAAGGGTTGGCGTGATGCGGACGCCTGGGCGGCGTTGGCGAATCGTGTCGCCCCGACGGTCGTCGGCGGCTCGAAGAACCACGGAGGTGCCGATCTGGGCCCCACTCGATCCAAGCGCCAGTGGATGGAAGTGGCCGTGAACGCCCACGGCCTCGGGAACGATGTCCCCGATGCAGACTTCGTACTGGACCCGAGCCTCGGGCGGGACGGAGTTCCCAAGCTGACGGTCGAGCAGGTGATGAAGCTCCAGAGCCTGCCGGACGACTGGATCGTCATGGGCGGTAAGACAGCACGCTATAAGCAGGTGGCGCAGGCGGTCCCACCGCCGCTCGCCGAGGCCGTGGGCCGACAGATTGCGGCAGTATTGGCCCAATGATCTCGGTAAGGTGAGGCTCATGACCGCCCGCCCCCTCAGCCCCATCAAGATCGTCGACCTATTCGCCGGATGTGGGGGGCTGACTCAGGGGTTCCATACGTTCAAGCCGGGCGCCTTCCGTACGGTCGGAGCGGTGGAATGGGACATCGCCGCAGCCTCTACGTACGCGGCGAACTTCGCCGAGGAGGCCGGCGGGACCGGCCATATCTATGCAGGTGACATAGCCGGGTGGGATCCCAAGAATGTCGCTTCCGACGTGGACGTGATCCTTGGCGGCCCGCCCTGCCAGGGTTTCTCCGGCTTGGGCAAGGAGGATCCGCTCGACCCCCGGAACAAGCTCTGGAAGGAGTACGTCCGGGTGGTCCTGGCGCTCAAGCCCAAGATCTTCGTCATCGAGAACGTGGACCGCTTCCTGAAGTCGCATGAGTACCAGTTGCTCAAGGCATCGACAGGTGAGCGCGGTGAGTTGCGAGAGTACGTTCTGGAGACGAAGCTGCTGAACGCGGCCGACTACGGTGTACCTCAGACTCGCCGGCGTGTGATCGTTCTGGCCACTCACCGAGACCTCATCGAGTCGCACCCGTCCAAGAAGCCTCTCCAACACCCCAAGCCCACCCACCGGAAGCCCGATAAGAAGAGCGATGGGGCGCTGTTCGAAGCGCTGGAGAGATGGATTCCCGCAAGCGCCGTCTTCAGCTCCACTCCTCCGGAGACGGCGACCACTGAACTACCGGCACGGACCTGTGACCTCCTGGGCCGGACACTCCCGGGCACCTTCCGCACGAGTGACCTTCATATCGGTCGTAACCCGACAGACCTCTCGCGCGAGCGATACAAGGCGATTCCCGAAGGGGGCAACCGTCACAACCTGCCGCCTCACCTGTCGACTCCGAACTGGATCAACCATCGAACCGGTTCCGGAGATGTGATGGGGCGCCTCTGGTGGGACCGTCCCTCAGTGACCATCCGCACCGAGTTCTACAAGCCGGAGAAGGGCCGATACCTCCACCCGAAGGCCGACCGCCCGATCACACACTTAGAAGCCGCGCTTCTCCAAGGCTTCCCCCTCGAGTATCAGTGGGTCGGCAGCAAGATCCAGATAGCGCGTCAGATCGGCAACGCCGTTCCCGTGGGTCTTGCCCAAGCGATCGCCGGCGAGCTGTATCGCTACCTGGCGGCCGCCGAAGCCTGGGAGCATTCCCCAGTCTCCTTGGTGAATCCGGAAGCGCATCCCAGCGGCTCATCCGGTTCTCTCGCGTGAGAACCCGCTGCCCCAAGGTTCCGAAGCACCGTCGCGCGGTCGCGACGTAGTGGACGAGTCGGGCATGGTTGCGGCCTCGAACAGGTCCACTGCTGCTGCGACTACTTCCGACTGAAACAGCATGATCACGAAAGTCGCCACTCATTCCCTGCACCGCTGATGTCATCCCACGCTTGCCTTCGGCCAGATGTCCCGGCCGGCTGACCATAGCTCCTTTACGTGGTAGGCGAAGCGGTCATAGAGGCCGTCGTCTTGGTGGCGCTTGAGGTGCAGGAGCGGCGAGTCGTGACCGACAAGCTTGGCCAGGTGTGGGGTGACGAGCATTTCGTCGTCGAACTGGAACACCGACATGGCGATGTGCTCGTCACCGAACCGCGCCTCGACGCCGGGCACGCCCTTGAGCTGGTCGAGTTCGGCCAGTGTGATGCGGATCCGCGTTGACACTGTGAGCGGGACGCCTTCGGCTTCCTCGCGTCGGCGGGTCACCTCGCTGTCGGGGTCGCCGATCAGGAAACGGACACTGCAGCCCTGCTCGACTTTGCGTTTGAGCACCTTCGCCAGGTTGGGGTGTTCAAGCCAAAGGAAGTAGTTCGTGTATCCCGCCAGCGTGATTGTCGATTTCGCCTCGGTGATGAGCGCCCGCCACACGCTCTTCGGGCAGGCGGACCGGTAGGGATAAACGGACACCACTTCTCGATCGGGGCCGATCTTGACCGTGTTCCGAATCGCCTCGGGCCATAACACGGACTCATCCACTCCCAACGCTTCGGCAGCGGCCCACCGATGACGCGGGTGCGGCACGCGTGCCTCGTCAGCCAGCCAGCGGGACACCGTCTTGACGTCTACCTCGCACCGTAACGCGAGGTCCCTTTCGGTAAGTCTCGCACTGGACATGGCTTGGCGTAGAGAGTCATTTGCCACTGGCGACCTCGAATCGGGGGGACGTTGAGGACGTCTCCCGACGGTAACGCGAAACGTCCCGCACGTCCCGCAAACGCAGTGTAAATGTGACGGCACAGTACGTGACTCTGTCGCCATGTCCCCGACGACAACCTTTGCGAACCTGCAGGCCGCGTTCCCCCAATGGACAATCTGGCGGAGCTCAGCGGATCGCCTGTGGGCAACGCGCAATCAGCGACTCACCGACGCGCAGTTGAGTCACGGGCTGAGCCACACCATCGATGCGGACGACGCCGACCAACTCGTTGCGCGGCTCTGCGACCAGGAGGAGCTCGCCGCAGGGTTGCTGCCCCAGTGAGTGCCCTCCGAGAGTCCGCTGTCCGGGCGCTCGATGCTCTGGCTCAGGCCGCCGACGCCTGCCCGGGGCTGCATCTTGCGCCCGAGCAGCCGGGGCACGTCACGCTGCGGTGGATGGCTGAGACCAGGCGCACCGCCCGGGTTCGGGTCGTGGCCCACACCTGCGACCACTGCTCCCCGCTGGCGTACGAACTGTGCGCGTCCGGCGGGCTGCTGTTCGTCCGCCGTACGGACCGGAGCGGCGGCCGACCGGAAACGAGGGAGACCGAACGGCTGCCCGACGCCCGGACGCGCCGGATCTGGCTGGACCTGCTACGCGGCCGAGCCCGATAAAGACAGGCCCGGTGAAGACAGGGCCGACGAAGACGCCCGCCCGGCGAACCGTACGAGGCGGGACCACCAACAGGAAGGAGCCCGATGGACCTGTACGACCGCGACCTCGCCGGAGCGCGCTTCCGGCGGCTGTGCGGCGGCAACCAGCAGGAGGAGGACATGGAGTCCTGCGTCGAGCTGGCCCCGATTCCGGGCGAGGCGGACGCCTTCGCCCTGCGTGACAGCAAGAACCCGGATGCCGGGACTCTCCGGTTCACCGGTGCCGAGCTTCGCGCGGCCGGCCTGACCACACTGTAGGAGCACGGCGGCCCCTGCCCGCTCGCACCAGGCAGGGGCCACCCCCACTGTACGGAGCGTCATGCACCTGCACTGCTACGTGTGGAGCGGCATCGGGGAAGAGCTGCGCAACGAGGCCGAGCGGCGACCGCCGCTGCCGCCCGCCGACCCCGGTCCGTTCACGAGCTCCCCGCTGCCGCCGATGCGTACGTGCGACTGGCTGCTGAAGCCGGCCCGCCGGATCGACGCCTCTGCGGCCACTCCCGACGACGCGCTCACGTGGCTGGCGGAGCGCTACCGGGCGATGGAGAGCTCCTTCCTCCGCCCGGCCGACGAGGCCCGCATCGGGCTCGACGTACGGCTGCGCAACGCCCGCGAGGCACTCACCGGCGGCGTCGACGTGCAGTGGGGCATCTGGCTGACCGGCGGCCGGTTCCTCACCTGCGGCGTGGTGTGCTGCTCCCCCAACCGCCACGCCGCCTACCGCTGCCCCACCTCCTGAACCGGCCTACGAGCCTTCCGACCAGAAGATCTGAAGACGAGCAAGCGCCTCATCTCGCGACATGCGGCCGACCTCGGCGTCGGTCAGCCCGGCTCGATGGATGAGGAGATAGACCAGGTCTGCGGGCAGCGCCTCAGCCGGCGCTTGACGGCCTCCCCGGTCAGGCACGATCCCGTCCCGGACGCAGCCCCAGAACTCCTCCTCGGAGACCTGGAGCTGGTCTCGCAGGATATGAGCCCAAAGGCTGGGCCCATAGCGGTCAGGTGGATGTGAAATTCGCGTCCGCAGGATGCCGCCCGTAGGGAGGTCGAACTCGTACGTGACGTGGTGCGTGCCCGTCCGTCCCCTGGCGTCCCGGATTCGCCGCCAGCCTTCGCTCTTGCAGAAACGCTCGTGATCTTCCCGGGTCGGCTGCGGCCACGTCATTGAGCCGCCCCTATCAGCCACTCCCGTAGCTGGTCGTCGCTGCTCAGGCAGATCATCTGCACCAGCCCCCAGTTGTCGCGGTGGTTGACCGCGTCCAACAGGTGGTCCTGCCAATCCTCGGCGTACTCTCGAAGCGCGTCGATCATCTCGTCGATGGCCTCGTCGAACGTCCGCCCGTCCGCGGCGACCGGCAGCCCTGGAATGAAGACCGACCATCCGCCATCCTCGGCCACTACCTGGGCGTTGGATGGGCAGATTCGAGCCAGGAAGTATCGCAAGCGCTCGCCGTCTACTACAGCGGCGGTCCGGTCGTCGCGGCGAACGGTCGCACTCCGACCCCGCTCAGCAGCGTCGAGGAGCTCCTTGAGCTTGGCTCTGGCCTCCGTGTAGCTGGCGAAATGCACTCCCATGCCACTTCCTCTCGTCCCACTGCCAATATCGGATCGAGAGAAACGTACGTCAAGTACGCGAAGTACTTGGACCCGCACGGCGTACTCCGGGGTTGTCGATCCGATCAGGCGCCGCCGGTCACCTTGATGGCCTGTGCGGTGATGCCGGTGTTGGCGGCCGAGACCAGGCGCACTGCCGGGCGCGGGTAGTGGCCCGTGCAGTGGGGCATCTGGCTGACCGGCGGCCGGTTCCTCACATGCGGCGTGGTGTGCTGCTCCCCCAACCGCCACGCCGCCTACCGCTGCCCCGGCTCCTGACTCAGTCGAGGACGAGGAACTGTTTGCCGTCGATCAGCTCGCGTACGGCGTCGAGATGGCCGGCGTGGGTCGCCGTCTCCACGATGACGTGGAGGATCGCCGAACGCAGGTCGCGCGGCGGCCGGTCGTCGCGGAAGTCCGGCCACCAGCGCGGCGTCTGGTTCAGACCGCTGGAGGCGATCACCTTGTCGGCGCGCGCCGTCTCCTCGCGGTAGAGGTCGAACACCTCCGAGGCGGGCAGGTCGGCGGGCACCTGCCACGCGTCGGCCGAGGTGGCGAACGAGGCCACCGCTTCGGGGTCGCCACCGAAGACCGCGCGGAACCAGAAGCGCTCGACGTCGAGGGCGAGGTGGTGGACGAGGCCGACCGGGGTCCAGGCCGACGGAAGGACAGGACGCCGGAGGTCGGCCTCGTCCAGGCCGTCGAGGATGTCGAGGACGTGCCGCCGCTTCCAGTTCAGGTAGCCGAGGAGGGTCTCGACCTCACTCGATTCCGGTGACGAGCTCATGTGCGATCTCCCCTTCGGTCACTCTGTCGCGATGGCGTCGAGCAGCCGCTGGAGGACAGCGCGATCGCCGGTGGTCTTCAGCCGCTCCCCGAGCCGGACGGGCGGGGTCCCGTCGATCACCAGGGCCTTGAGACCGGCCGAATCGATCCCGAGGGGCGTCGTCGTCTCCCGCAGCAGGGACTGCCGGCCCCATCGGCTCAGGTGCACGAGGATCGGCTTCAGGTCGTGGCCCCACTCGGTGAGCTCGTAGAAAAACAAGTAAATAGCTTTGCATATGTAGCGTCCTGTGCGCTGTTGCCACACTCAGGACACCGCGCGAACAAGCGATGGCAAGAGGACCGATGGGCGGCAGTTATCAGGACAGTGATCGCCAGGACGTGCACGGCCGGAGCGCTACGCGGTTTCGTCCCCGGATCGGGGGTACGGCGTAACGAGGTCGGAGTGGCCGGCGTCGCGCACGCGCCGTCGGGCCGTCCCGACCACATGGGGCCGGAGGTTTCTCCGGCCGTACGGAAAATCCGCCCCCATTCGTGAAGGAGCAAGTCAATGCTGACGCTGACCGACAACGCCGTCATGGCGATTCGTGATCTGACGGCCGGTGACAACATCCCTGATGAGGCGGGCCTGCGACTGGCGGCGAGGCCCGGCCCGGAAGCCTCCCTCGAACTGTCTCTGGTGAGCGCGCCGCAGGCCGGCGACCAGGTGATCGAGAAGGCGGACACCCGGGTCTTCGTCGAGGCGGAGGTGGCGCCCTCGCTCGACGACAAGACGCTCGACGCCGAGATCGGCGCGGAGGGCCAGCACACCTTCCTGCTCATGCGCCAGTAGAACCATCTCTGGCGGTGCGTAACCGCGGCCCGAGTCGTGCGGGCCCGCAGGCCGTCCGGCCCAGACCAGCCGGCGGCTACGGCGCGGGCTCGCATCGGGTCGTCACAGCGAACAGGTGTCAGGCTCCGCCGGTCACTTTGATCGCCTGTCCGGTGATGCCGGTGTTGGCGGCCGAGCCCAGATAGACGACGGCGTTCGCGACCTCGGCGGCGTCGAGCAGGCGGCCGATCGGAGCCCGCGCGCTGTAGTGCCCGCCCCATTGCTCGGCCATCTCGGCGTTCGTCTCGGTCCTGGTGAAGCCGGGCATGACGACGTTGGACAGGATGTCGCCGGCCTTCCCCAGCCCGAACGCGGCTGACCTGCTGAAACCGTGCAGCGCCGCCTTGGCCGCGCCGTAGAACTCCCCGCCGGGCATGCCGTCGACCGCGACGCTCGACGAGATGTGCACCATCCGGCCCCATCCGCGCTCGCGCATCGACGGGACGACCGCCCGGCTGAGCCGCAGCGCGCCCTCGACGTTGACCCGGATCACCTTCTGCCACCTCACGTCGGGCACGGCGTCGAACGGGAGGTCCGCTTCCGGCTCGTCGGCGCCCCAGTGCACGGCGTTGTTGACCAGCACGTCTATCCGGCCCGACCACGCGAGCACGCTCTCGACCAGGCCGCGGGCCGCTTCGTCGTCGTCCATCTCGTACGGCGCGACGAGCGAGCGTCCGCCGATCTCCTTGGCGAGCCGTTCCGCACCGTCCTGCGCGTGGTGATAGGTGAGCACCACGTCGGCTCCTTCGGCGGCGAACCCGCGGGCGATCTCCCGCCCGATGCCGCCGGAGGCCCCCGTCACGATGACCGTACGGCCGGTGAGTCCCAGATCCATGTCGGCGCTCCTCATGTCAGTGACAACCGTGAACAGCACCGAGGATCCGGTGACGGGGACCACCCGAGGGAGGCCGGGCCGAGACTGGCCCCCGCAGGGCCACGATCGGAGGCGAGGTCGCTCGGTAGCCTGCGAAGCGTGAGCGACAACACCCTGGGAGAGTTCCTGCGGTCCCGTCGTGAGGCGGTCACCCCCGCCGAGGTCGGGCTGCCCGGCGGCGGCCGGCGCCGCACCCCCGGCCTTCGCCGTTCCGAGCTGGCCACGCTGGCCGGGATCAGCGTCGAATATCTCACCCGGCTTGAGCAGGGGCGGGACCGTCACCCCTCGGTGCCCGTGCTCGCCGCCCTCGCCGACGCGTTGCGCCTGTCGTCCGACGACCGCCTCCATCTGCTCCACCATTTCAAGGCGGCCGACGGTGCCGGCCGGCTCGTCGGCCCGTGCCAGGGGCCGCCCGCGCAGTCGGTCCGCCCCACCGTCCGGGCGCTGCTCGACCGGCTCGAACCCGCCCCGGCGGTGGTCGTCAACCGGCTCGGCGACGTGCTCGCCCACACGAACGGCTACGAGCGGCTCGCCGGTCCCATCGGACTGCTGGACCGCAGGCCGCCCAACCTGGTGCGGTACGTCTTCGCCGACCCCCGGGCCAAGGCCGCGTACCCCGAGTGGGACCGGGTCGCCGGCGAGCGGCTCGCCGCGCTGAAACCGGGGATTTCCCGGGAGGACCCGCACGTCGAGCGCCTCGTCAACGAGCTGACCCTGGCCGTCGGCGCGCCCTTCACCGACCGGTTGGCGACGCCGCCCGGCCCGCCCAGGCGCACCGGTCTCGAACGGCTGGCGCATCCCGAGGCGGGCGAACTACGGCTGGCCTACGAGACCCTCGGCCTGTCCGGCGACGACAGCCAGGTCCTGATCGCCTATCTCCCCGCGGACGACGCCACCGCCGCCAGGCTCGACCGCCTCACGGGCCGCCATCCCGGCGCCCTCCGCGCCGTCTCGGGCTGATGATCGCTGATTCCCGGCATGGTCTAACGGCATGGTCTAACGGATCGCCACTCTGTCGAGCCATTCGCCGACGAGCGCGGCCAGCAGCCCGGTCTGCTCGTGCGGCAGCGCGTGCCCGGCCCGGTCGAGGACGGCGTAGGTGGCATGCGGATAGCGCGCCACCAGCTCCCAGGCGCCGGCGTACCCCACCGTGGAGTCCTGGCGCCCGGCGAGGATCAGGGTCGGGCCGGCGTACGGGGAGACGTCGCTCAGCCGCCATTGTTCGAAGACCCGCCCGAGGCCGTCCCTGTCGACGAGGGGCAGGGCCGGGGCCACGTGCTCCCGGAACCGTTCGAGCGTGGCGGGCGTCTGCACCACGAAGTAGTCACGGAACTGGGCCTGCTCGGCCGGGCTCAGCACCCCGGCCACGTCGGCCGAGGCGTGCAGCACCTCGTGTGCGGGCACGTCACGTGCGTCCTCGCCGAGCGGGCAGATCAGCGCCAGCCCCGCGACCTGGTCCGGACGGCGGGCGGCGATGCCCCGGGCCAGATATCCGCCGAACGAGTGGCCGACGATCGCGAACGGCCGATCGCCGGCGACGGCGTCGACCAGACCGAGCACGAGATCGAGGACGTCGTCGGAACCGCGGAGCCGGTCCCCCACCGGAGTGCGCCCCATGCCGGGCAGGTCGGGGTAGACGCGCCGATAGCCGGGCCGGTCGCGGAAGACCGGTTCCAGCGCGCCGGCCATCTCGCGGTGGTCCACTCCCGCTCCATGCAGCGCCAGAACGGGCATGCCGTCGCCGTGCTCGGCGAAATGCACTGGTATGCCGCTGATCTCCACGTCCATTTGGTCAACCTAGCCAGATCAGGCGGGGGCCGTTCGGGAAACGAGCCACTGCTCCCGGGTGATCGCATACTCGACCTCGCCGAGCTCGCTGCCGGGGAGCGGCTCCTCCCAGTCCATGTGGAACGTACGGACGTACTGCATGCCGATCGCGGCCATCGTCGCGCGGGAGGCGGCGTTGACCGCCATGGTCTCGGCGAAGACGCGGTCGAGCCGGAGGTCTTCGAACGCGTAACGAAGCAGCTCGCGGGCTCCCTCGCTGCCCAGGCCCTGGCGCCAGTAGCGCCGCAGGAGCCGGTATCCGAGCTCGGCCTGTCCGTCGGCCGGGCCCTGGTCGGCACGCGCGGGCGGCTCCAGAAGCCACCAGCCGACGAAGCGCCCGTCCACGAACCCGGTCCAGAAGCCGAGCCCGGCGGCGCGGTGCGCGACGTCGAGCCGCTGACGGTGGAGGGCCTCCACCTCCTCGCGGGTGCGCGCACGGCCGGTGAGGTAGCGCATGACCTCGGGATCGGCGTCGAGCTCGATCTCGTGCTCAAGGTGGTCGTCGGACAGCGGCACGAGCGTGATGCGGTCGGTCTGCAACATCGGCTGCGACATGGGCTCTGACATGCGGGCGATTCTCGCGCCCGAGCCGCTTTCCGGTCATTCCCTTTTTCCGGAAACGGCGCGTCAGAGCCAGCCCTGTTCGTCGGCTATCAGCGCGGCCTCGGCGCGGGTGCTCGCGCCGGTCTTGCCGATCGCCGCCGACAGGTGGTTGCGTACGGTCCCGGCCGACAGGTGCAGGCTCCGCGCTATCTCGGCCACCGTGCCGCCCTGCCGGGCCGCGCGCAGCACGTCGCGCTCCCGCGGGGTCAGCGGGCTCGACCCGCTGGCGAGCGACTCGGCGGCCAGGGCGGGATCGACCACGCGCAGGCCCGCGTGCACCCGGCGCACCGTGTCGACCAGGTGCTCGGGCGGCGCGTCCTTCACGACGAAGCCCGAGGCGCCGTTTTCCATGGCACGGGCGAAGTAGCCGGGCCGCCCGAAGGTCGTGCAGATAACCACCCGGCACGACGGGAGCGCGGCGCGCAGGTCGGCCGTGACCTCCAGGCCGTCCCTGCCCGGCATCTGCACGTCGATCAACGCCACGTCGGGCCGGGCGTGCCGGGCCGCCTCGACGACCTCCTCGCCCGAGCCCACCTGGGCCACCACCTCGATGTCGGGCTCCAGCGCGAGCATCGCCGCCAGCGCCCCGCGTACGAGCGCCTGGTCGTCGGCGAGCAGCACCCTGATCATGCGCGGCTCGCCCGCAGCCGGAAGCCGCCCGCGGGCAGCGGGCCCGCCTCGACCCGCCCGCCGACGGCGCGCAGCCGCTCGGCCAGGCCGGACAGGCCGTTGCCGGGCTTCGCCGCGTGCCGCCCCGCGGTTTCTCGCCCCGTGTCTTGCCCCGTGCCGTTGTCGCGCACCTCCAGCCAGTCGTCCCCGAGCAGCACCTCGCACCGGGTGGCGCCGCTGTGCCGGATCACGTTGGTGACCCCCTCTCTCAGGACGTACGCGAAGGGCTCGGCCAGCTCGGCCGGCACGTGGTCGGCGGACGGCGGGAGGATCGGGCTGATCCCGGCGGCCCGCAGCGCGGCGCGTGCCCCCGCCAGCTCGGCGGCGAGGGACGGCCGGCGGCGGCCCGACACGGTCAGGCGCACCTCGCCGTGCGCCTCCCGGGACAGCCGTTCGACGTCGCGCAGCTCGGCCAGAGCGCGTTCGACGTCGCCGCCACTCTCCAGCACCCGGCGGGCCAGGGCGGTCTTCACCGTGATCGTGGTCAGGCTGTGCCCGAGCACGTCGTGGAGGTCCCTGGCCAGCCGGTCGCGCTCGGCCGCCGTGGCCAGCGCCGCGATCTCCTCGTGGGCCTGGCCGAGCTGGACGACGAGCCGGATCAGCAGCGTCACGGCCACCGGGATCACGACCCCGGGGACGAGGCCGCCCACGTGCTCCCAGGTGACGGGGCCGGGGGCGAGCCACTGTGCGAGCACCTGAAGCAGCCAGGTCGCCGCCGCGAGCAGCACGCCCCAGCGGGCCGGAAGCAGCCAGGCCGCCACCGCGAGCACGTAGCTGAACACGCCGGCATGGCCGAGATAGAGCGGGCCGTCGCGCAGCAGGGCCGCCACGGCCGCCAGCGCGAACAGCGCCCCGACGAGCAGGATCCGCCGCCGGGGCGGCAGGCGGATCCCGCCGATCATGGACCAGAGCCAGCCCGCCGCGTACAGGACAGTGACGGCGCCGAGCGCGATCCGCACCGCCGGGGCCTGCGGCCCGGATCCGTCCGGCCTCAGCGCCTCCCGCAGCGTCTCCCACAGCGGCCAGACCAGCAGGAGCGCCAGCACGAGGACGCCGCGGACGTGAGCCGAGCGAGACCCCGGCCGGGCCGGGTTCCACACCGGCCAGGCGGAACGCCCCCATACGCCCTGCTCGCCCACGTCAATCACCCTAGGCCCGCGCCGTGTCGCGGCGATACCGGACGGCCACGGCGACGCCCAGCACGAGCGTGTACAGCGCCAGGACCAGCACGGCCACCCCGCTGCCTCCCCCGCTGCTGTGCCCGCCCAGCGCGGCGGCGTGGCCGATCTCGGCGAGCCAGTAGCTCGGCAGGACCTTGGCCACCACCGCGAGCGCGGCGGGGAACGTGCTCACCGGGATGAACAGCCCGCCGACGAAGCCGAGCACCAGCACCACCGCCCCCTGGTACGCCTGGAGGCCCCGGGCACTGGCGAACTGGCCGATCAGCAGGCCGAGCAGGGCGAACGGCACCGTGCCCGCCCACACGCCGAGCACGGCCGTCGCCCAGCCGCCCGCGGACAGGTCCACCCCGCCGGTGAGCGCGGCGACCAGCGACACCCCGGCCACCGGCGGCAGCGCCACGACCATCGCCACCGACGCCTTGGCCAGCAGATAGCCGCCGCCGCTGAGCGGAGTCAGCCGCAACTGGCGCTGCCAGCCGATGCCGCGCTCCACCGCCGTACGTGCCCCGACGTCGAGCGCCGCCTTCATCGCCCCGAACACCGCGACCCCGCCCATCACGTACGCCGCGGGAGCGCCCTGGTCGGCGAAGCGGTCGGCCATCAGCAGATAGATGCCCACCGGCAGGGCGACCGCGAACAGCAGGAACTTGGCGTCCCGCAGGGTCCGTCTGATCTCGAACGCGAGATATCCGGTCATCGCACGGCCTCCGCTGCTCCGGTCAGGCGCAGGAACGCCTCCTCCAGGCCCAGCGCGCCGACCTCGACGTCCCGCACCTCGGGATAGCGCGCCAGCAGGTGCCGTACGACCAGGTCGGAGTCGGTGCAGCGGAGCTCGGCCCGGCCGTCGCGCACGTGCGCCGCAGTCACGCCCGGGAGCGCGCCCAGGTCCTCGGCGCGCGCGCCGGGCACGGTCGCGGTCACCGTACGGCCGGACACCTCGGCCATGACCGCCGATACCGGGCCGTCGGCCACGACGCGGCCCGCGTGCATCAGCACGACCCGGTCGGCGTACGCCTCGGCCTCCTCCAGGTAGTGCGTGGAGAACAGCACGGTGCGGCCGGTCTCGGCGAAGGCGTGCATCGACTGCCAGAACTCCCGCCGGGCCGTCACGTCCATGGCCGCCGTCGGCTCGTCGAGCACCAGCAGGCCGGGGCCGGACACCAGGGCCATGGCGAACCGCACCCGCTGCCTCTGGCCGCCGGACAGCAGCGCGGCCCGGCGACCGGCGAGGCCGGCCACCCCGGCGCGGCCCAGCACCTCCTCCACCGGCAGCGGCGTCCGGTGCAGCGACGCGATCAGCGCCACCGTCTCGCGGACGGTCACGTCGTCGAGCAGCGTGCCCTCCTGCGGCATCACGCCCACCAGGCCGCGCCGCACCGCCTCATGCGGAGACGCGCCGAACACGGCGATCTCCCCCGCGTCCGGACGGCTCAGCCCGACGACCATGTCGATCGTGGTGGATTTTCCCGCGCCGTTCGGGCCGAGCAGGGCCACCACCTCCCCCCGGTCCACCACCAGGTCGACTCCGTCGACCGCGCGGGTCTCGCCGTACGTCTTGCGCAGCCCCGCGATGGAGAGGGCGGGGGCGCCGTCATGAAGGTTCATGCGACAAGCCTCCGCCGCCGCCTCGACGCGGGCCCCCGCCGTCTGTCACGACCCGCCCACGACAGATGTCACGGATCCGGGTCGTGTCGGCCCGCAACGGTGCCCGCTAGATCGGATCTAGCGGCGTCCGCGCCGGATCTGGCGCCTGTTTCGTGAACGTTTGGATGAAACGGAGACGACAGATCATGCACGACCTGGCGATAGAGACATCGGGCCTGGTCAAGACATTCGGCGACAACCGCGCGGTGGACGGTCTCGACCTCACGGTGCCGGCCGGCACGGTATATGGCGTGCTCGGCCCCAACGGGGCGGGCAAGACCACGGCGGTCAAGATGCTGGCGACCCTGCTGCGCCCGGACGGCGGCGAGGCCAGGGTCTTCGGCCACGACGTGCTGCGCGAGGCCGACGCCGTACGCGGCCGGGTGAGCCTGACGGGCCAGTACGCCTCGGTGGACGAGGAGATGACCGGGGTGGAGAACCTGGTCCTGCTCGGCAGGCTGCTGGGCCACAGGAAGGCCGCGGCCAAAGACCGGGCCATGCAGCTGCTCGAGGCGTTCGGGCTGACCGAGGCCGCCCGCCGGCAGGTCAAGAACTACTCGGGCGGCATGCGCAGAAGGCTGGACATCGCGGCCAGCATCCTCAACACGCCCGACCTGTTGTTCCTGGACGAGCCCACGACCGGCCTCGACCCGCGCAGCCGCAACCAGGTCTGGGACATCATCAGGATCGTGGTCGCCCACGGCACGACCGTGCTGCTCACCACGCAGTATCTGGACGAGGCCGACCGGCTGGCGGGGCGCATCGCGGTCATCGACCACGGCAGGGTCATCGCCGAGGGCACGCCGGGCGAGCTCAAGTCGTCGGTCGGCTCGGGGGCGGTGCACGTGCGGCTGCGGGACGCCGCGCAGCGGCCGGAGGCCGAGCGGGTGCTGGCCAAGGAGCTGAACACCCAGGTCCATCTGGAAGTCGATCCCGTGGCCCTGACCGCCCGCGTCGCCGGGGGTGACGCCGACGCGGGTGCGGAGCGGGCCTCGCGCGCCCTCGCGGCGCTGGCGGCGTCCGGCATCGTCGTGGACGACTTCTCCCTCGGCCAGCCCAGCCTCGACGAGGCCTTCCTCGCGCTGACCGGCGCGCCTCCCGGGGAGCACAGCCTTGCCCTTACGGATCACCCGGCCACCGGCGAGAACGCTCAGGAGGAGGCGGCATGAGCGCCACGACCACCGAGACCGGCACGTCCTTCGTCCCCGCCGCCGACACGCTCGGCGCGGTCCTGGCGCCTGGCGTACGCCCGCCGCGCCCCAGCGCCCTGTCGGCCTCGCTGACGTTCGGCTGGCGGGCGATGTTGAAGATCAAGCACGTGCCCGAGCAGCTCTTCGACGTCACCGCGTTCCCGATCATGATGACGTTGATGTTCACCTATCTGTTCGGCGGTGCGCTGGCGGGCTCGCCGACGGAGTATCTGCAATTCCTGCTGCCGGGCATCATGGTGACGAGCGTCGTCATGATCACGATGTACACCGGGGTCGAGGTCAACAAGGACATCGAGAAGGGCGTCTTCGACCGCTTCCGCAGCCTGCCGATCTGGCGGCCGTCGACCATGGTCGGCTACCTGCTCGGCGACGCGTTGCGCTACACGATGGCCTCGACGGTCATCCTCGTGGTCGGCCTCGCGCTGGGTTTCCGCCCGCAGGGCGGGGTCGCCGGCGTGGTGGCCGCGATCGCGCTGCTGGTGGCCTTCTCGTTCGCGTTCTCGTGGATCTGGACGATGTTCGGGCTGCTGCTGCGCAGCGAGAAGTCGGTGATGGGCGTCAGCATGATGGTGCTGTTCCCGCTCACCTTCCTCAGCAACGTCTACGTCGACCCGCAGACCATGCCGGGCTGGCTGCAGGCGTTCGTCGGGGTCAACCCCATATCCCACCTGGTCACCGCGGCGCGTTCCCTGATGGCGGGCAGCCCCGACACCGGGGAGATCACCTGGGTGCTGGTCTGCGGCGCGCTGTCGGTCGTGATCTTCGGCGCGCTGACCATGCGGCTCTACAACCGCAAATAGTCACAGGCGCCAGGTGATCTCGTGGCCGGGCTGGTAGCGGCAGGTGGCGCCGGTGGAGACGGCCGCGCGGAGGTGCGCGGCCAACGCGGGATGCAGGTGGTCAAGCTTGCGCAGCACGTCGCGGATGCGGGCGGTGACGGCCTTGCGGGCGCGCTCCGCCTCGTCGCCGAGACGGCGGTCCCGGCCGCCCAGACCGGAGGCGGAGCGCAGCTCGGCCAGCAGGGCCGCCCGTTCCCTGTCGAACTCCGCAGCTCGGCCGTCGTCGCGCCGCTCGGCCGCCCGGTCGATCTCCTCATCGAGCAGGGCGAGCCGGCGCCGATAGCGCGCCTTGGCCTCCTCGTCGAGGACCGCGTCGCCGCCCATCCCCCGGGCGGCGACGACCAGCTCCCCGCCCTCCGGATCGAGCAGCCGTACGGCGGGCAGGTCGGCCCCGGGATGGCTCAGCAGGAGATGGAGGTCGCGCAGGCCCTTGGCGTCGGGCAGGCGGACGGTGTGGCCGCCGAACCCCAGGGTCCAGACCGCGCCGTCCCGCCGGAACTCGGCTCCGGCGCCGGGCGGTGTGCGGCTCCTGCGGACGCGCTCCAGGACGTGCCGCATGCCGAGCCGGCGCGCCTCGCTCTCCACGTCGTCCAGCAGCTTCCCGGCCTCCTCGGCGTCGCCCGGGCGGCACCGCCGCAGCAGCGCCTCGCCGAGATGCGCCCGCGCCTCGACGGACCACGGGCGGGCGAGCAGCAGCTCGGCGGAGTGCCAGGCGGCGGTGAACCCGTCGATCGCCTCGTCCCAGCGTTCCTGCGCCGCGTCGACAAGGGCACGCAGGAGGACCACCGGGCCGCCGATGTCCCAGCCGTACATCGACACCGCCCAGGTGCCGAGATAGGGGTCGAGCTCGGTCCGCGCCTTCTCGCACAGCTCCGGGTCACGCGACCAGGCGGCCACCATGGCCTGGAACCGCAGCCACAGGGGCTGCACCGCACGTCGCGGCTCGCCCCTCGCCATGGTGTCGCGCAGGTGGCGCAGCGCGGTCGCGCCGTCTCCCCTGCGCAGCGCGGTCATCCCTTCGAGCAGGCCGGGGCAGGGGTGCCCGCCCCGGCGCAGCGCCCGGTGGATCTCGTCCAGGCCGTCGTCGCGGCCCTGGAGCATGCGTACGGCCCAGCGGTGGTGGTCCAGCATGTAGAGGCAGTGGTCGTGCCCGTGCTCGAACCGGGCGAGCTCGTCGAGCAGGGCCTCAGCCTGGGCGAAGTCGCCCGTGAGGGCGGCGATGATGCTGCGGTCGCTGGCCGTCGCTATGTCGATGCGCGGCAGGTCGGCGCGGCCGCCGAGCGCTACGAACTCGCGGAACTGGTCGAAATAGGCGGGATCGCCCTGTTCGAGCAGTGCCACCCAGCGCAACGCGGCGGCGATGCTCTCCATCTCGACGTCGCCCGTGCGGCGGGCCAGGGTCAGTAGCTCTCCGGTGAGCGCCACCCTCTCCGGTGCGGTGCCCAGGCCCCAGATGGCGTCGTGGGAGGCCCACAGGCTGAAGGCCAGCGCCTCGTCGTCCTCGCCGCGCCGGGCGAGCAGCGCCACGTGGATGGCCAGCTCCCGTGCCAGGTGGTCGAGGGACAGCTCCTCGCCGGGAGGCCGGCCGTCCCGGACCAGCGCGGCGTGCGCCTCACGCAGCAGATCTGCGACCAGCGGACCACCGTCGCCACCGCGGGACGCGTAGAAGGTCAGCGCCACCCTCGCGATGAGCTGGGGCTCGCCGATCTCCCGGGCGACGTTGGCCGCCTCCTCGAACGCGCGCCGGCCGCCGTCGCGGTCATGCCCGTGGAAGACCTCTCTGCCGAGTTCGAGTGCGATCAGGACGCGCCGGCGGTGCTCACCGGCGACGGCGGCCAGTTCGAGCGCCCGGCGATAGTGCCCGAGCGCCTCCTCGGTGGCCAGGCGCGCGGCGGCGTCGCGGGCCGCGGCGAGCAGCCGGTCGGCCGCGTGGGCCGGCTCGACGTGGTCACCGGCCAGATAGGCGTGCCGGGCCACGTCGGCGGAGAGCACATGCTCCGCGAGAGCCGGCGACCGCTCCACGGCGTCGACCACCGCGGCGTGCCGCCGGGCCGCGGCCTTCTCATCGAGCGACTCGTAGAGCGTCTGGCGGACCAGATCGTGCGCGAACGCGAACACCTCGCCGCCTGCCGACCCGCCGCCTGCCGACCCGCCCCCTGCCGACCCGCCCTTCGCTATGACGAGCCGGGCGGCCACCGCCTGGTCGAGCAGCCGTTCCACCTGGAGGACGGGAGCGGCGGCGACGGCGGCCAGCACCTGGCGGTGGAACTCACGCCCGAGCACCGCGGCGGTGACGAGAAGGTCCACGACCGGCGCGGGCAGCAGGGACAGCCGCCGCAGCAGGGTGTCGCGAACGCCGGGAGCGATCGTGGCGACCGAACCGCCGCTGCGCCACAGCCGCGCGGTCTGCTCCACGAAGAAGGGGTTGCCGCCGGTGCGCCGGTGCACCTCGGCGACGAGGTCGGCGGACGGATTCAGGCCGGCGGCGCGGGTCATCAGCGCGCCGACCTCCTCGCGTTCGAGCCCGGTCAGGGTCACCGTGGTCGCCCGCGCGACGAGCGGCAGCACGAGGGGCCGCAGCGGATGGTCCGCCGACTCCACCTCCACGTCGCGGTAGGTGCCCACCAGCAGCACCCGCTCGAACCAGGTGTGCTGGGCCGCGAAGTCCAGCAGCCGGAGCGACGCGGCGTCGGCCCAGTGGAGGTCTTCGAGCACGACCACCAGGGGACGGCTCTGGGACACCGCCACCAGGGCGCTCGTCACCGCGTCGTACAGCCGGAAGCCCTCGGCCGCGTCGGCGCTCGGCGACTCGCCCAGCAGCGCGGCCAGTCCGGCGCCCCCGGCGTCTTCGGCCGCCGCCCACTCCTCGGGCGCGGCCCACCGCCGCATTCCTCGCAGCACCTGCACCCACGGCCAGTAGCCGGGGGCGTTGTCGGACTCCCAGCAGGCTCCGCCGAGGACCAGCGCGCCCAGGCGCCTGGCCTCCTCGGCCGCGCTGGTGACGAGCGTGGTCTTGCCGATGCCGGCCTCACCGGCGACCAGCGTCAGGCCGCCGTGACTGCCGACCGCCCGCGCGATCTCGGCGCGCAGCAGCGCGGCAGGATGCTCCCTGCCGATGAGCTGAGGGATCGCGCCGTCGATTCGCATGCCGATTCGACGGTAGCCGCCCGCTCCGACATTTTCAGCCGAGAAACTTCGTGAGGATCTCCGCCAGCGCCGCCGGCCGCTGCAACACCGCGTGGTCCTCGCCGGGCATCACCCGGAGTTCGGCGCCGGGCACGGTCGCCGCGACGGCCTTCGTCCCCTCCGCCAGGTTCGGCGCGGTCTGGTCGCCGTACACCGCCAGCACCGGCACGCCGATCCGGGCGAGCCGCTCGTACGGCATCACCTGCCAGATCTCGCTGACCAGCACGTCGTACGGCAGGCTGGGCGCCTTGTCGGCCAGGAACGCCCACCCCGGCCCGGCCTTCATCCCGGCGATCGCCTCGGTCGGCACTCCGACCGCCTCGTGGAGGAACAACTCCACCCCGCCGTCGCGGTCACCGGCGGCCACCAGGGCCTTGAGCCGGTCGTAGATGTCGGCCGCCGGCCTCGGCTGGTTCTCGTCCGCGCAGTACGGCGGCTCGTAGACGGCCACCCGGTCGATCGGCAGGCCGCGCATGACCCCTTCCAGCACGAGGATCGCGCCCGAGGAGTGGCCGAACGCCGAGGCCCGGCCGCCGACGTGCTCGATGACGGCCGCCAGGTCGTCGATCTCGTTGGCGACCCGATAGTCGTCGCTCTTGTCGTCGCTGCCCGCCCGGCCGCGCCGGTCGTACGTCACGACGGTGAACGCCGACGCGAGTTCGGCGGCGAGCCCGGCGACGGTGGAGCGGTCGTTGAACGCGCCGCCCACGAGGACCACCGGCGTGCCCTGGCCGATCGTGTCGACGGCGAGGGTCGTGCCGTCCTTCGAGGTGATGTGCTCGGTCATGTCCGTCTACCTTTCACGGTTACCGGCGGGTGAAGGTCATATGGGTGACGCCGCTGGGGGTGGTCACGGACTCGATGTCGAAGCGCTGCTCAAGCCCTTCGAGCCCGTCCCACAGTCGTTCGCCGCGGCCGAGGACGATCGGGACGACGGCGACGTGCATGTGGTCGACCAGGTCCGCGGCGAGGAACTGACGGACGACGCCCGGCCCGCCGCCGATCCGCACGTCGAGACCGCCCGCGGCCTCGCGCGCCTGCCGCAGCACCTCCTCGGGGGTGGCGTCGATGAAGTGGAAGGTGGTGCCGCCCTCCATCTCCACCGATGGTCGCGGGTGATGGGTCATGACGAAGACCGGGGTGTGGAACGGCGGGTTCGGGCCCCACCATCCGGTCCACTCGTGGTCCTCCCACGGGCCCCGCTGCGGCCCGAACTTGTTGCGGCCCATGATCTCCGCGCCGACGCCCTCGTTCCAGGTGCGGGCCAGGGCGTCGTCGGCCCCAGCGGCACCGCCGGTCTTCCCCTGCATGGCGCGGAAGATGCGGGTCTCGAAGAACCACTCGTGGAGCCGTCCGCCGGCGTGGCCGAACGGCTCTTCGAGCGTCTGCCCCTCACCCGTGGCGAAGCCGTCCAGGGAGACGGAGAAGTTGTGCACTCTGACACGCGACATGGCTGATCTCCCGGATTCGGCGAGTGATTGCGGATTGCAACTACTGGGATCGACCGTAGACTAGGTGCTGGCAAAACGCAATCAGTTTGGAGGTCCGCATGCCAGACGAGCCGCGGTCGGGGTGCGCGATCAACGCGGCGGTGGAGGCACTCGGCGACAGGTGGAGCCTCATCGTCCTGCGCGACATCATCTTCGGCGGGCGGCGGCACTTCCGTGACCTGCTCGGCAACTCCATCGAGGGGATCGCGTCGAACATCCTCAGCAGCCGTCTCAAGAGCCTCGTCGCCGGTGGTCTGCTGACCCACGAGGACGCGGGCCGGGGACGGCGGGGCACCTACAGCCTCACCGAGGCGGGCATCCAGACGGTCCCGATCATGGTCGCGCTCGGCTCGTGGGGACTGCGGCACCGTCCGACGACGCCGGAGCTGGCCGTACGGGCACGACTGCTGGAAGAGGGCGGCCCGCCGCTGTGGGAGGACCTGATGGACGAGCTGCGCGAGACGCACCTGGGCATCCCCCGCCCCGACCCCAGCCGCCCGCGCGCGTCCCAACTGCTCCAGGATGCGTACGAACGCGTCGTGGCGACGTCGGCGGGCTAAGCTAACTTAGCTAAGGAGGTCGGTGATGTCAGAAGGCGCTACCGAGCAATACAACATCCACGAGGCGAAGACGAACCTGTCGCGCATCATCGACAGAGTCGAGCACGGCGAGGAGATCGTCATCAGCCGTGCCGGTCGTCCCGTGGCCAAGGTCATTCCCTTCCCGACCAAGGTGAGCCGCCGCGGCAGGGGCTCCCTGAAAGGGCAGCTCCACATGGCCGACGACTGGGACTCACCTGAGGTCAACGATGCCATCGCAAGGGATTTCGGGCTGCTGCCGTGAGGATGCTTCTCGACACACACGTCGTCCTCTGGTGGCTGAGCGACGACCCGACGCTCGCCGACGAGATCAAGAGCATGATCGAGGAAGAGCCGGAGGTCTTCGTGAGCCCGGCCACTCTTTGGGAGGTGGCCATCAAGCAGAGCATCGGCAAGCTGGTCGCACCCGACGACCTCGTCGAACGAATCCGCGACAGCGAGTTCCGCGAACTGCCGATTCGCTTTGGCCACACCATCGAGGCGGGGAGGCTACCACTCCTTCACCGCGATCCCTTCGACCGGCTGCTGATCGCTCAGGCCCGCCACGAAGGACTCTCCTTGGTCACCAGAGACGGCCGGATTCCCAAGTATGACGTCCATGTGCTGACGGTCTGAGCGCGCCGCCGGGCTCGGAGAATCTATATAAGTGCACTTCTTATAAGTGCACTTATATAGACGGCCGTTCTACTGCTGCGGCGTGAAGTGGGCGAGGACCTCGGGGTTGGCCATGGCGTCGGGGTTGGCGGCCTTCTCGACGGGGGTGCCGAGCAGGATCTTCCGCACCGGGACCTCCAGCTTCTTGCCCGACAGCGTCCTCGGGATGCCGGGGACCACGTGGATCTCGTCGGGCACGTGCCGGGGAGAAAGCTCGGTGCGCAGGGCCGTACGCAGGCGAGACACCAGCTCGTCGGACAGCTCCGCGCCCTCGGCCAGGGTGACGAACAGCAGCAGCCTGCCCTCCTGGCCGAGCTGCCCGGTGTCGATGACCAGGCTGTCGGCGATCTCGTCGAACCGCTCCACGACGCGGTAGAACTCGCTGGTGCCCATCCGTACGCCGCCGCGGTTGAGGGTGGAGTCGGAACGGCCGTAGATCACGCAACCCCCGTCGGGGAGGATCTTGATCCAGTCGCCGTGCCGCCAGACGCCCGGGTAGTCGGCGAAGTACGACTCCCGGTAGCGGTCACCCAAGGGGTCGTTCCAGAACATGACCGGCATCGACGGCATGGGCCGGGTGATGACGAGCTCCCCCACCTCGCCCACGATCGAGGCGCCCGCGGGGTCGAACGACTCGACCGACGCGCCGAGGCAGCGGCACGGGATCACGCCGGCCCGGATCGGCAGCAGCGGCACCGCGCCCACGAACCCGGTGCACACGTCGGTGCCGCCGGAGAACGAGCCGAGCTGCACGTCGGGCTTCACGTCCGAGTAGACCCAGGCGAACCCCTCGGGCGGCAGCGGCGAGCCGGTCGAGCCGATCCCGCGCAGCCGGTCGAGCCCCTGCGGCTTCACCCCGGCCTTCATCGACGCCATGATGTACGGCGCGCCGGTGCCGAAGTACGTCACGCCCTCCTCGGCGGCGACCCGCCACAGGGCGCCGGTGTCGGGATGGGCCGCGCTGCCGTCGTACAGCAGGACGGTGGACCCCACCAGCAGGCCGCCGATGAGGTAGTTCCACATCATCCAGCCGGTAGTGGTGTACCAGAAGAACACATCCCCCTCGCCGAGGTCCTGGTGGAAGGACAACGACTTGAGGTGCTCCAGCACGATGCCGCCGTGGCCGTGCACGATGGGCTTGGGCAGGCCGGTGGTGCCGGACGAGTACAGCACCCACAGCGGATGGCCGAACGGCACCCGCTCGAACTCCAGCGGCGCGGTCTCGGCCCGCAGGTCGTCCCAGCTCACGCCGTTATCGGGCGCGCCTTCGAGGAGCGTGGGAATCCAGACGGTCGCCTCCAGCGTCGGCAGCTTGCCGGCGATCTCGCGCACCACCTGCGACCGGTCGTACGCCTTGCCGCCGTAGCGGTAACCGTCCACGGCGATGAGCACCTTCGGCTCGATCTGCGCGAACCGGTCGGTCACGCTGGGCGCGCCGAAGTCGGGCGAGCAGGAGGACCAGATCGCCCCGAGCGAGGCGGTGGCCAGGAAGGCGATGAGGGCTTCCGGGACGTTCGGGACATAGGCGGCGACCCGGTCACCACGCCCCACGCCCAGCCGTACGAGGCCCGCCCGGACGCGGGCGACCTCCTCGCGGAGCTCGCCGAGCGAGTACTGCCAACGGCTGCCCGATTCGTTGCGGAAAATCACCGCCGTCCGGCCGGGGTGGCCGCGCAGCGCGTTCTCGGCGTAGTTCAGGGCCGATCCTGTGAACCATTCGGCATCCGGCATCGTTCCCCGGATGACGGGCCCGTCGCCACGCGTACCGACCACGCCGAAGTAGTCCCATATGGAGGTCCAGAAGTCGGCCGGAGACTCGACCGACCACTTCCAGACGTCCTCGTAGTCCCCCGTACGGCCCAGTCGTTCCATGTAACGGGTGATCCGGGCCGCACGTACGACGTCGGGCGTGGGTTCCCAGAGCAGAGCGCCTTCCTCGACCATGCCCCCATCTTTGCCAGGCTTGCGCCGCATGTCACCCTCCCCGCCCACATAGAAAGGGCCTGTCATATGTGGGTTCTGAGCTGGTCGATCGCCATCCGCGCCGCGGTCCCGATCGCGGCGTCGGCCCGCGGCTGGTTCTGCGCCGTGCCGTACGACCGGGTGAACACGGCCACGGCGTAGCGCCCGCCGTCGGGATACTCCACCACCCCGATCTCGTTGCGCAGCGTGGGCAGCGTGCCCGTCTTGCCGCTCACCGCGACATCGTCGAACGGGAACCCCGAGGCCAGCCGGTGCGGCCACACCTGCAGCGCCATGAGACGACGGATCGCCGCGCACGAGGCCGCTCCCGCCGCCTCGTCCCGCCAGATCATGGACAGCAGCCGGGTCATCTCGCGTGGCGTGCTCCGGTTGGCCACCGCCGGGTCGAGCGCGCTCAGGCGCGCCACCACCTCGGGGTCGGTGCACGCCTGGTTCACGTCCGACTGGTCCGCCACACCCGCGTCCACCCGCAGGCTGGTGAGCATCTCGCGGCAGTCCTGCGTCACCCGCGTCGCCGTCAGCCCGAGGCCGTCGAGCAGCGTGTTGACCGCCTCCCTGCCCACCCGGGCGAGCAGCACGTCGGCCGCAGTGTTGTCGCTCACCGCCATCATCAGGTAGGCCAGGTCGCGCAGCGACAGCGTCGCGTCGTCCAGCATCGCCGCCAGCCCGGTGCCCCCGCCCGTACGGTCCGCGCCCGGCACGCGGACGCGCTCGGTGAGGTCGAACAGCCCGCGCTCGGCCTGACGGTGCAGCTCCAGCACCAGCGCCACCTTGAAGACCGACGCGAGCACCACCGGCTCGTCGGCACGCAGGCCCACCTCGCGCCCGTCGTCGATGTCGACCACGTGCAGCCACCCCATGACGCCGGCGGACCGGAAGACCCGTTCCATCGGGTTCATGCCGGGACTCATGTCGCGTGTGGTGCCGCGCGTCGTGCCGCGTGTCATGTCGGGTGTCATGCGAGGAACCCGGTCGCCGGGCGCGGCGCCACGCGCGGCGCGGGCGGCACACCTTCGTCCACCATGCCGGCGCTCTCTTTCAGCACCTGTACGGCCACGGTCGTGAAGTCTCGCACGTACGGCCCCGGCTCGGCCCGCCAGGCCGGGGAGCAGCGCCAGGCCAGGGGCGCGCCCGCGAGGGGCCGCCACACCACCCCCGGCACCTCGGCAGGAGCGCCGAACGTGACGGCCGTGCCGGAAAGGACCAGGCCGAGGGCGAACTCCACGCGGTCGGTGCAGACGATCTCGGCGGGGACGAAGCCGCCCCGGCGGCACGAGGCCAGCGTGTCGTCGTACAGGCCGGGCTCGGCGTCCCGGGAGAACAGCACCAGGTCGCGCCCGGCCAGGTCGCCGAGGTGCACGGTCGCCCACGCGGTCAGCTCGTCGTCCTCCGCCAGCAGGACCCCCGGATGCCGGACGAGCACCGGCCCGTACGCGAGCCCGTTCGCGGCGACCGGATGCCGCAGCAGCCCTACGTCGAGCCTGCCCTCCAGCAACGCGGTGACCTGCGCGGCCGTGCCCATCTCGGTCAGCGACAGCCGTACGTCGGGGCGGCGCTCGCGAAACCCCGCGATGAGCGCGGCGAGCACGGCGGCGCCCAGGTCGGCGGGGACGCCCGCCCGCACCACCGCCGCGTCGCCACGCGCGAGGTCGGACATGAGGTCGCGCATCCGCTCGACCCTGGCCACGATCTCGCGGGCCTCGGGCACCAGCAGCCGCCCCGCCTCCGTCAGCGCCACCCGCCGGCTCGACCGCTCGAACAGGCGCACGCCCAGCTCCTCCTCCAGCCGCTTGATGCGCTGGCTCAGCGGCGGCTGGGCCATCCCCAGCCGCGCGGCCGCGTTCCCGAAATGCAGCTCTTCCGTCACAACCAGGAAGTAGCCGAGATGCCGGACCAAGTCCACGAGCTGGGAGCATATCCGAACCGAACATGAAGCACGTTGATATCCATATTGGACATCCTTCCGGTCGATCTGCTGCTCTATGGCGTGCACTCGATCCGAAGGGGGACGCATGCGAGAGCGCAGGCGCTGGCCGTACGTCACGGCGGCGGTGCTCGTGCCGGTAGTGGCCGCGGGGGTCACGGTGTGGGCGCTGCGGACGAAGGGATCACCCGAGGAGACCGCGCGGGACTTCCTCGCGGCGTGGTCACGCTCGGACTACGCGGCGATGCGGACGCTCGTCGCCGACCCGCCGGCCGGCTTCGAAAGCACCTACCGCCGCTTCCACGACGACCTGAAGCTCACGGGGCAGCGATTCCAGGTGACGAGCGTCCAGGACGACACCGTGCGGTTCCGGGCGCGGCTGACCGGCCCGCTGCCCATCGCGTACGACGGGAGGCTGCACCTGGTCGAAAGCGACCGCGCCTGGAAGGTGGCATGGACCTCGACTGCCATCCATCCCCGGATGGGCAACGGTGTCCGGGCCAAGCTCACCACCGTGCCCGCCGAGCGCGCGCCGATCACCGCCGCCGACGGCACCCGCATCGACACACCGGACGCCCCCGGCTCCGTGCAGCAGATCGTCGAGGGGCTGCGCGAGCAGTACGCCTCGCGCCTGACCGGCACCGCGTCCGCCCGGGCCGACCTGGTCGACAGCCGTACGGGCTCGAAGGTCGCCACACTGGCCGAGGGCGGATCGAAGCCCGGCAAGCCGCTTTCGACCACCCTCGACCTGCGGGTGCACCAGGCGGGTGCGCAGGCCCTTGAGGGCGTGGACAAGCCCGCCTCGCTCGTCGCGCTGCGCCCCTCCACGGGCGAGGTCCTCGCGGTGGTCAACAAGCCGGGCGGATACAACCGCGCCCTGCTCGGCGCGTACCCCCCGGGCTCGACTTTCAAGATCGTGACTGCCTCGGCCCTGGTCGCCGGTGGCGTCACGCCCGGCCAGACCGTCGAGTGCCCGGCCGAGAAGACGATCGGCGGCTTCCCGTTCCACAACGCCGAGTTCCACGACTACGGCACGCTGCGCTTCGTCGACGCCTTCGCCCACTCGTGCAACACGACGTTCGGCGACATGGCGGTGCGGCGCCTCGGCGCCGATCGCCTGTCCAAGGTGGCCTCCGACTTCGGTTTCGGCGCCAGCATCAAGATCGGGGTGCCCGCCGTGGACGCCGCCTTCCCAGCACCGCATGACGACACCGATCTCGCGTCCGCGGCAATCGGCCAGGGGCGCGTCCTGGCCAGCCCGCTGAACATGGCCGCCGTCGCCGGCGCCATCGCCGCCGGCACCTGGCGGCAGCCCCGGCTGGTCCCGGCCTCACTCGTCCCGGAGGGCGGCACGCCCCCACGCTCGCTGGAGCCCGCGGTCGTGTCCGCGCTGCGCCGCCTCATGCCCGCCGTCGTCAGCGAGGGCACCGCGAGCGGCATCTCCTTCCCCGCCGGTACGGCGGGCAAGACCGGCACCGCCGAATACGGCTCGGCCGATGGCGGCAAGAACCCGCCCACGCACTCGTGGTTCATCGGCTACAAGGGCGACCTGGCCTTCGCCGTCGTGGTCGAGGGCGGCGGCACCGGAGCACAGGTGGCGGCCCCCGTCGCGGCCCGCTTCCTCAAGGCACTGTGACTCCCCAAGGCCCTGTGACTCCGCAAGGCGCTGTGACGACGCTCAGTACGGCCGGCCGGGGACGTTCAGCCGGACGCGGAGAGGCCGAAAGGACCCACGTCATCTGGAGCGGCCGCGGCGCTGAAACGTTCAGGCCGCGCCCGTATGCGGTCGGCGCCCCACCGAGTCCGGGGTCAGTGGGTCGTTCAGTGGGCCGTTCAGTGGGCCGTACGGTCGGCCGGAGTGGTCAGGCGGGCGACGGCCGCGACGACTTCGGAGAAGTTGGACAGGTCGGACAGCACGATGTCCGCGCCGGCCTCGCGCAGCTCGGCGGCCGTGGAACGCCCCGACGCCACGCCGATCATGGCCGCGCCACCGATCTTCGCCGCCTGGACGTCACGCGTGGAATCGCCGATGAGGACGGTGTTGCCCGCGGTGAAGACGGCGCCGTACCGGGCCTTGGCCCGCCCCTGCGAAACCTGCAGCAGGGTGGCCTTCGGATAGACCTCCTCGCCGTAGCCGCCCACCTCGACGTCGATCCACTTGTCCAGCCCGAACGCCTTGAGCTTGTGCACGGCATTGCTCTTGATGGTGCCGGTGAGCACCGACTGCACGACGCCGTCGAGGCGTGACACGGCCTTGAGCGCGTCCTTGGCGCCGGGCAGCGCGCGGCCGTCCTTGGACAGCCGCCCGCGCCGCTCCGCGAAGCAGACGGCCAGCGCGTCGACGAATCTCGGCAGGTGATAGTCCTCGACGGCGATGCCGTTGACGGCCAGGGTCTCGAAGATGATCTCCGAGTCGGGGCGGCCCAGCGCCGGTGCGAGCTTGACCAGCGGTCGCCCTGTCACCATCCGGAACGCGTCCGCGTAGGCGTCGCGGGTGACGATGGCGACGTCGACGAGCGTCAGGTCGATGTTCCAGAGAACGAGGCGGTTGATCGCGGCCTCCGTGGGGGTGCGGTGTGGATCGTGCTCAGCGTACGGCCCACGCGGAGTGTCCGGTGTATCCACAACCGCCTTGATAACCCCTCCCAGACGGGACGGGTAACGAACCGGCGAGCCCGAGCAGTACGAGCTGCCGACCGGGGGCAACGGGCGGAGCATGTGGTGCGACGCCAAGGCCGACCGGATCGAGACGCGCGGCGCCAAGTGGGGCGGACGGCGCCGACCTCCCCAAGGAGCTGCGCAACCTGCCGTTCGCGCAGCTCCCCGGGGCCGTTATGTTCGCGATGTGGGCCGTGATGCTCGCCTACACCCGGGTCTCCGGCCAGGAGACCTGGGACGCGATCACCGGCCTGTTCCTCTTCGCGTCGTTCGTCGTCGGAGGTGTGGCGGTCAAGCGGCTCTACCGGCCGCCGCGCAGGGCCAAACCCCGATGGCTGCTGGAGGAGGACGCCAGGCCCGCTGATCAGACGAGATCGAGGGCGTCGGCCAGCGTGTCCACCACGGGGACGCCGACGCCCTCCAGCTCCGACCGCTTGGTCATGCCGCCGGTGTAGAGGATGGCGCGGGCGCCGACGTGCTGGGCCGCGTGGGCGTCGTCCACGCTGTCACCGATGACCACGACCTTCGCCGAGTCGAGGCCGAGCGCACGCAGGTGCTCCACCATGTGCTCGGCCTTGTGGCCGCCGGTCGCCGAGCGCGAGCCGTCGATCCGGGTGAAGTGGCCGTCGATGCCGAACTCGCCGGTCTTGCGGACCAGCCGTTCGTGGCCCCACATGGACAGCAGCGACTGCGTGCGGCCCGACTCCTGCCAGGCGCGCAGGCTCGACACCGCACCCTCGGCGAGGCTGCACGCCTCCATCAGGCGGTGATAGTGCTCGTGGAAGCCCGCGTCGAGCAGTTCCCATTCGCCTTCCCTGAGCGGCCGGCCGAGCATCCGCTCGTACGCCACCCAGATGGGGCGGGTGTACACCTCGCGGAAGCCGTCCGCGTCGTACGGCCCCAGGCCGTACGGCACGAAGAGCTCGTTGGTCGCGCCGACGACGGCGTCGATGTCGTGGAAGAGCGTCCCGTTCCAGTCCCAAACAATGTGTGTCATCTTGTCCCCCAGCTTAGACGCCGGGTGTGACAGATCCGTGAAGCTCAGGTGAGCAGGTCGGGGATCTCCTGGGTCGCGTACCACAGCAGCTCGTGGTCCTCCGCGCCGTCCACGACGAACTGCGCGTCGTCGTCCCCGCCGTCGGCCGCGGGCAGCGCCGCGATGGCCGCCTCCACGTCGGGCAGGGCGTCGGCGTCGTCCACGTGGACGGCGGCGACCAGCCGCATCGGGACCGGCTCCAGCACCCGCACCCGGGCGCGCTCCTCCAGGTCGGCCCCGGTCTTCACCGTCTCGTCGGGCACCTCGGCCGCGATGACCACACGCCGGGCGGCCGTCTGGGCGCCGTCCGCGCGGTCGGCGGCCAGCATGCGCAGGGAGGCCCGGGCGGCCTCGGTCAGCGCGACGTACTCCAGCTCCTCGGTGTCGCCCGAGGCGTACCACTCGATCAGCGCGGGGGTGACCGCGAACCCGGTCAGCGGGGCCGGGCCCAGCTCCCCCGCGGCGACGATGCGCGCCAGCGCGGGGATGGTGGACGGCAGATAAACGCGCATGCGTTCCTCGAATCAATCTTGCGGCTATGGACGGGCGGCGGCGCCGGGCTCGCGGAGAGGCAGGCCGAACAGGCGCTCCATCTCGGCGATGGTCTCCGCGGGATCGCTGTGGTGGACGCCGACCAGGCCGATCGCGCGGGCCGCCACGATGTTCGCCTCGATGTCGTCGACGAACACGCACTGCCCCGCGTCGAGCCCCAGCAGGCCGAGCGCATGCCGGAAGATCCGCTCCTCGGGCTTGCGCATGCCGACCTCTCCCGAGATGACGACCGCGTCGAAGAGGGCCTCCCAGTCCTCCCGCGAATAGTGGTCGCCCCAGGAGTTGGACACCAGGCAGGTGCCGAGCCCGGCCGCCCGGGCCTGGCGGAGCATCTCGTTCATCTCCTCGACCGGCCGGAACCCGGCGAACATCCGGGTCAGCAGGCCGTCGGCCTCCGGCGGTCCGCCGTCGAGGGTCACCAGCCGGGCCGCCAGGGCGCGCTCGAACTCCAGGACCGGGATCTCGCCGCGTTCGAGCGCGTGGATCGGGTTCTCCCCGCCCGGCTCGACGCCGGCCCGGTATGCCTGCGCGACCAGCGCGCGCATCACGTCCCGGTAGTGCCGGGGATCGATCCGGTCCGCCTCGATCCACTCCGCGATCGACTCGGCCAGGCTCGTGGTCAGAACCCCGCCCCAGTCGATCAGCACACCCTTGAGCACCGCGCCTCCCAGCCGACGTGCCTACAAATATAGGGAGTGGTCAGCCGGGCCGCTCGAACGGCTTGAGCAACCCGCCGAACCACTCGTCGACGGCGTCCGGGCCGAACGACTCGCCGGGCGCCAGCTCCCGCAGCGCGTCGTTCACCATCTGACGGCACTGCTGTTCCGCGTCCTCCTGCGCCCGGCGCAGGGCCAGCAGGAGCTCCTCGGCCAGCGTCCGGCTGGGCAGGCGCATGGCACGAGGCTCGATGACGACCTCGCGCACCAGGCCGTGCGCCGTCGTGACGGCCTGGATCCGGCCGTCCGCCGCCCGGCCGCGACCGGTGACGGCCTCGATCTCGCGCTCCCCGTCCGCCAGCCAGGACTCGATCCGCTCGGCCCGCCGCGCGTCCTGCTCCAGGTCGCCGGTTTCGCGCCGATCGGGGGCGAAGGCGTCCGGTCCCGCGTCCAGCTCCTGCGCGAGCTGATCGAACCGATAACGCACGAACGTCTCGTCGAGCGGGGCGGCCAGCCCGGTCGCCCTGGTATGGGCGGCGGCGACGAGCTCGTCCGTCCGTTCCTTCGCGGCGTCCTGGGCGGTCCTGGCCGCCCTCGTGACCTCCGCGCTCAAGACGGCCGAGTCGAGCCGCATGACCCGGGGGTCCAGGATGATCGCGGTCACCTGTCCCCGGCCGTCGGCCCTGGCCCGCACCTGGCCGTCGGCGGCCTCCCCTTCGCCGGTGACCCGCCGGATCTGGGCCTGGATGTCCGCGAGGCCGCGCATGACGTCCTCGGCCTGGCGAATCATTTGTTCCAGCAGCTCCAGATCACTGCCGCCCGGAAACGACAAGGACAAGCGTTCCTCCATAAAAAGAACAAAAGGCTTTTACTGTGCAATTCACCCGTCCGTAATTCGCGGGTCATGCTAACGTGCGGCGCATGCACGGGGAACTTGGCATCGAGCACAGCGGTGTGAACAGCGCTTCCCTTCGCCTGACCGAGCACGGCGACGAGTTCGTGACCGCCCTCGTTCATCTGCGCGAGCGGGCGGGCTCCGCCTCGTGGGGCGACGACGGCCTGTTCGGCGCCTTCGTGGCCGCCTACAACCGCGGCGCCCTGACCGCCGTCGAGGCGTACGCGCACCTCGGGGGGAATGTGAGCGGCCACGGCGACGCGCTCGCGGTCGCGAGCCGGCGGGTGTCGGACGCCGAGGGCGACGCGGGGCGCCAGATCTCGACGGCCGCCGACGAGGCGGGCCTCACATGGGCCTGATGCCGCCCGACTGGGCGCAGCCGATCGCGAGCCTGGTCAACTTCCCGAAGATCGACGAGGCCGACATCCGCGCGGAAATCCGCCCCTGGCAGGTCGTGCAGGCCGGCGCCGCCTCCGGAGGAGCCGGCGCGGAGAACGAGGTCAGGCGGCTGCCGGGCGTCTACCAGGGCGTGTCCGCCGACGCGATGCGCACCAACTGGAACAAGGCCGGCACCGCAGAACACCTCCGCACGGCCGTCGGGGCCGCCGCGTACGCGCCGGCGGTGCTCGAAGGCACCGCCACCGCGGTGACCGCCACGAAGGTGGCCATCATCAGCCAGGCCGTCGCGGGCGCGACGAGGCTGGCCTCGGTCCTCGTCGCGGGCGGTCCGTTCGCCGCGGCCTCGGCCACGGCCGGGCTTCTCGCCACCCGCTACGCCATGCGGAAGATCCTCAGGGAGGCCGAGGAGGGCGGGGCCCGGGTGCTGGCCCCGGCCGTCACGCGGCACATCACCGAACCGCTGGAACGCATCCTCAAGAACACCCGCGGCCCCTTCGGCGGTGGCCCGTCCCTGGCGGGAGCGGCCGGCCCCCACGTCCCGCTGCGGGGAGCGCCGGTGCGGACGACGGGCACGGCGGGGCCCCGCGGCGGCGTCAAGCTCGACATGGCCAGGAGCCGCAAGCCCTACTCCCGGCAGACCGGCCCACAGCTCTCCCCCGCCGAGCAGGCCGCGCTGGACGCCAAGAAGGCCGGTCAGCCGTACGACAGGAAGGCGGCCAAGGCGGCGGAGCAGAAGGTGAAGACCGGTGAGAAGCTCGACGGTGAGCGCAACGCGCAGAAGCGCGGCACCCAGACGGACCAGTCGAGCCGGCAGCAGAATCAGCAGCAGGGCCAGCAGAACCAGAGCAATCAGGGCAAGAAGAAGCGCCGGTGGGGATCTTCGTGACCAAGCCGATCACTAATCGAATGCACCACTTCACCCAGAACAATCCCGAAGGGATCGGCCAGGACAGCATTCCCGCGCTGCTCCGCCGGGTCGCGACCACGATCGAGGAGCTGGGCCAGATCGAGGTGTACGACCTGATCATGCACAACGAGATCACCGACGACGGCGCCGACTGGCCGTCCATCACGGTGTATTTCGACTACACCGACCCCGACGAGCCGGTCGAGGACGCGGAGGACGCGGAGGACGCGCCTGACGTCACTTGACGGCGGCGAAGACGCGCTTTGCGATCTTGAGGTGGGCGGCGGACCTCACCGCGCCGGGGTCGGTGCGGATCGGGCCGAAGAGGCCGCGCTTCTCCTTCAGCCGCAGGATCCGCAGCACCGACTGGTCGATCCTGCGTTCGGAGATCCGGCCCGACTTCACCGCGGCGAGGACGGCGTCGTACGCCTTGGGCAGGTTCGGCGGCATGAGGAGGATGTCGGCACCGGCGAGCACGGCCCGCACGGCGACCTCGGCGTCGCCGTACTTCTTGCGCACCCCGGCCATGTCGAGCGCGTCGGTGCTGATCACGCCGTCGAAGCCGAGCTCGTCGCGGAGCAGGCCGGTGAGGATGCGGGGGGACAGCGTGGCGGGGTCGCCCGAGGGGTCGAGCTTCGGCATCACCAGGTGCGCCGACATGATCGCGTCCACCCCGTGCGCGATCGCCTCCCGGAACGGCGGCGCGTCCAGCTTCCGCCACTGTGACTTCGAGTGAGTGATGACCGGCAGCCCCGTGTGGCTGTCGACCGAGGTGTCCCCGTGGCCGGGGAAGTGCTTGGCGACGGAGGCCACACCCGCCGCGTGGAAGCCGTCCACCGCCGCCCCGACCATCGCGGCCACCTTCCCCGGGTCGGCGCCGTACGCCCGGGGGCCGATCACGGGATTGCGCGGGTTGATGTTGACGTCGGCGACCGGCGCGAAGTCGAGCGAGATGCCGAGGTCGCGCAGCTCCTCCCCGGTCGCCCTGGCGACGTCGCGCGCGTTCGCCGGCTTGCGGGTCTTCCCGATGTCCGACGCGCCGGGAAACGTGGTGACGACGGACTTGAGCCGGGAGACCAGGCCGTTCTCCTGGTCCACGCCGATCATCAGCGGCGCGTTGCCCGCCTTGGCCGCCGCCTCGCGCAGGCCGGTGGTGAGCGCGGCCACCTGGCTCGCGCCGGAGACGTTGCCCGCCCAGTCGAACAGGATCACCCCGCCGGGGCGGAACTTCTCCACGACCTGCGCCGGCGTGGCCACGCCGTACCGTGCCTCGTTCTCCTTGCTCGCCGCGCCGGCCTTCTGACCCCACACCACGATGGTGAAGAGCTGTGCCACCTTGTCGCGCAGGCTCATCTCCGCGAGCGTCCGCTCGGCCAGGCTCCCCGAGGGCCGTGCCGACGGCGTGGCCGACGGCGTGGCGGACGGCTTGGCCGACACCGGCGCCGACGCGCGGGGCGAGGGCGCCGGGCTCGCGCCGATGCCCGGCCCGCATCCGGTCACGAGAAGGGCGGCGATCATGCCGAGACCGTGTCTGATTCGTGGCACGTTCTTTACCGTATCCGGGTCCGGCCGTGACCGGGCCGGAACCCGGTCACGGCCGGTCAGAGCGCGAGCGCGTCCAGGCCCGGCAGCTCCGCCCGCGCGGCGGCCTTCGCGGCCTGCGCCGACGTGGCCGAACGCGCCGCGGCGGCGGCGTCGCGGCACTGCGCGAGCGTGTGCCGCGCCAGGGCGGCGCGCACCCAGGGCAGCGCGGGGGCGCCCATGGACAGCGAGGTGACGCCCATGCCGACCAGCACGCAGGCGAGCACCGGATCGGCCGCGGCCTCGCCGCAGACCCCGCAGCCCTTGCCCGCCGCGGAGGCGGCGGAGGCCGCCGTCGCGATCAGGTCGAGCACGGCCGGATGCCACGGGTCCTGCAGCCCGGCGACGGCGCTGACCTGGCGGTCGGCGGCGAGTGCGTACTGCGTGAGGTCGTTGGTGCCGATCGAGAAGAACTCGACGGCCCGGATGAGGTCCGCCGCCCGCAGCGCCGCCGACGGCACCTCGATCATGATGCCCGCGCCGTCGAGCCCCGCCGTACGGCAGGCCTCGGCGAACCACTCGGCCTCCTCGACGGTGGCCACCATGGGCGCCATGACCTGCACCTTGGCCGAGACGCCGGCGGCGGCCCTGGCCAGCGCGCCCAGCTGGGCGGTCATGATCTCCGGATAGCGGCGGAACATGCGCAGGCCGCGCTCGCCGAGCGCCGGGTTCGGCTCCTCCTCCGGCGGCGGCAGGAACGCCAGCGGCTTGTCGGCGCCCGAGTCGAGCGTGCGCACCACCACACGGCCCTCGGGGAACGCCTCGAACACCGCCCGATAGGCCTCCTCCTGCTCGCTTCCCGACGGCGCGGTCTCCCGGTCGAGGAAGAGGAACTCGGTGCGATAGAGGCCGACGCCCTCGGCGCCGTTGGCCAGCGCGCTCTCCAGGTCGCGGGGGCCGCCGATGTTGGCGAGCAGGGGAACGGGGTGGCCGTCGGCGGTCGCGCCGGGGCCGGTGGCCGCCGACAGCACCGCCCGCCGCGCCTCGTCGGCGGCGCGCGCCTCGGTCACGCGGGCCGGGTCCGGGGCGAGCAGCACCTGCCCGGACGCGCCGTCGACCAGCACGGGGGTGCCGGGGGCGATCGCGGTCGCACCGGCGCAGCCCACGACGGCGGGCACGCCCATCGAGCGGGCGAGGATCGCCGTGTGGCTGGTCGGCCCGCCCTGCTCGGTGACGAACGCGGCGACCACGTCCTTGGACAGCAGGGCGGTGTCGGCGGGGGCGAGGTCCTTGGCGATGAGCACGAACGGCTCGTCGGCGCTGGTGGGCACGCCGGGCATGGGCAGCCCGGTGAGCACGGCGATCACCCGGTCGCGGATGTCGTCGAGGTCCGTCACGCGCTCGGCCAGATAGCCGCCGGCCGCCGCGAGCAGGTCCCGATATCTGCCGAAGGCGTCGAAGACGGCGCGCGGGGCGGCCACGCCCTGCTCGATGAGCTCGCCGACCTCCATGGCCAGGCTCGGGTCGCGGGCCATCAGCGCCTGCGCGCCGAGCACCTCCTGGGCCTCGCCGCCCGCCCGGGCGCCGCGCGCCTCCAGGTCGGCGGCCACCTCCTCGACCGCCCGCTCCGCGCGGGACCGCTCGGCGGCGGCGTCGCCGTCGTGGCGCGCCTCCTTGTCGGGCTCGGGGATCTCACCCGCGAGCACATGGGCCGGCCCATATCCCGCGCCCGGGCTCACCCCAGTGCCGGCCAGCACAGTGCCGGTCTCGTCCCCCGCTGTCATCCCCGTCGTCCGCTGCCCGTCCACTGGCGTCAGGAGGCCGAGGCGATCTTGGCGAGCTCGTCGAGCAGCTCTTCGGCGCCGTCGCCCTCCGCGCGGATGACGATCGACTCCCCCTGCCGTACGTCGAGCGCGAGGACCGACAGGATGCTCTTCGCGCTCACCGGCGAGCCGCCCGCCTTGGCGACGGTGACGTCGTAGGGCGCCTTCGCCGCGGTCTGCACGAACGTCGCCGCCGGGCGGGCGTGCAGCCCGACCTCGGACGCGACGCTGACTGTGCGTTCGGCCACGATTTCCTCCTCCTGCGGCGGTGGTCTAGACCGCCGGTAGTTCCGTCAAAGGCCAGTCAATACCCGACATATCGGGTACTACCAGATCCGCGTGTGACAGTTCATCCGGATGATGCGTGGTGGCCACCGCGACGCAGGTCATACCCGCGGCCCGGGCCGCCGCTATCCCCGCGAGCGAGTCCTCGAACACCACACACGCGGCCGGGTCCACGGCGAGCAGATCCGCCGCCTTGAGATAGCCGGACGGGTCCGGCTTCCCCACGGTCACGTCCTCGGCGGAGACGATGGTCCGCACCATCTCCACCACGCCGATCTCGGTGAGCCGCTCCACCGCCCACCATCGCTGGGCCGAGGTGACCAGGGCCAGCGGAGCCCCCTGCTCCGCCACCCGGGCCACCAGCTCCGCCGCCCCCGGCACCGGCACGATGTCGGGCAGGTCCGGATGGTCGTAATAGGAGCGGATCTCCTCCATCACAACCTGCGGGTCCAGACCGGGCAGCACCTCGGGGATGACGTCCACCCCGCGACGGCCCACGACGCTTCGCAACAGCGTGTCGTCGAACGTGATGCCGTGGTCCTCCAGGAACATCCGCCACAGGGCACGGTTGCGGATCTCGGTGTTGACCAGAGTGCCGTCGAGGTCGAAGAGCGCGGCCGTCGTCACCTGAGCGGTCACCTGATCACGACCACTCGAAGAGCGGGTCGCCCGCGCTCACGCTGCCCTCGGCGAGCCCGCCGACGGAGTCCGCCACGGCGTCGAGCGCCACCACCGGGCAGACCGGCGAGCGCCCGCCGGCCTCGACCGCCGCGGGGTCCCAGGCCACGACGGGCTGCCCCGCGCCGACGCGGTCCCCCTCGGCCGCGAGCAGGCGGAAGCCCTCGCCCTTGAGCTGCACGGTGTCGATGCCGAGATGCACCAGCACGCCCCTGCCGTCGTCCCCCACCACGACGTACGCGTGCGGGTGCAGCTTCACGATCGTGCCGTCGATCGGGGCCAGGGCCTCGACGGGCTCCCTGAGGGGGTCGATCGCGGTCCCCGGGCCGACCATCGCCTGCGCGAACACCGGGTCCGGCACGGCGGCGAGACCGATGGCCGCCCCCGCGACCGGGGCGAGAACAGTCGTCAATGAAGAGCCCTTCCCTGAGATCCGGGCAGGCGTCGTCACAGGTCCGGCCGAAGAGACCGGCGGACCCGCGACGATCTCCCGGTTCAGCCGATGATGTCCTCGATGTCGCTGGCGATGGTGTCGGCCTCGGGGCCCACCACGACCTGGACGACGTTGCCCGCCGCCATCACTCCGTGGGCGCCGGCCGCCTTGAGCGCGGCCTGGTCCACCTTCGAGGCGTCGTGCACCTCGGTGCGCAGCCGGGTGATGCACGGCTCCACTTCGATGATGTTGTCGGCGCCACCGAGCCCGGCGATGATCGCCTCGGCGTCTGCAGCCATGGGGTCCTCCTGTTGTATCGAACGGCCTGCCGTCAGTCGGTCTGCGTGACCTTCTTCAGACCGCGGGGGGAATCGGGGTCGATACCGAGCCTGCGCGCGAGCGCCTCGGTGAGCAACTGCCCGGGGACGATGAGTCCCAGCGGGGCCACCCACTCGGGCAGGTCCGGACCGTTCAGGGCGGCGGTCGAGGCCGCGGCGAGCCGTTCGCCGCCCCCGACGCCGAAGGCGGCGGCGCCCGCGCCGGTGACCCGCTCGGCCAGCGCGACCGTGCCCGCCAGCGTCGGGCCCTCCCCCGCCGCCACCAGGATCGCCGGGGTCTCGGCGTCCACGACCGCGATCGGGCCGTGCAGCAGGTCGGCGTACGACAGGCCCATGGCGTGCAGGTAGCACGCCTCCTTGAGCTTGAGCGCCAGCTCCAGCGCGGTCGAGAACGCCAGGCCGCGGCCGGACACGACGACGCCGGGCTTGTCTGCCAGGCCCTCGACGACGGCGTCCAGGTCACCGGGGTCGGAGATCAGCTTCTCCACCGCGTCCGGCACCCGGCGCAGGTCGTCGGGGTCGACGTCGGCGCCGAGGCCGATGGCGAGCACGGCCAGCGCGGCGAGCTGGGTCGTGTAGGTCTTCGTGGCCGGGACGGCCTTCTCCTCGCCGGCGAGCGTGCACAGCGCGAGGTCGGCGGCCTGGGCCAGCGGCGACTCCTCGCCGCCGTTGGTGATCGCGACGGTCTTCGCGCCGCAGTCCTTCGCCCACTGGAGGGTCTCGACGATCTCCTCCGTACGGCCCGACTGGGACAGGCCCACGGCCAGCACGCCGTCGAGGTCGAGCTTGCGGCGGTAGATGGTGGCGACCGAGGGGGCGCCCATGGCGGCCATCCGGCCCGCCCGCGCCTCGATCAGATAACGGCCGTACACCGCCGCGTTGTCCGAGGTCCCGCGGGCGACGAACAGCAAGTGGCGCGTGTCGCGTGCGACCGCCTCGACTTCACCGGTCCTCGGCAGAAGGGCGTCCAGCGTCGCCCGGATCGCCGCGGGCTGCTCGGCGATCTCACCGCGCATCCTGGTCGTCATTGATGATCTCCCTCTGCTCTGGCGAGATTTGTCCGTTATCGATCCGTCGCCGGCCCATACATTGACACACATTTCCCGGCTGTGGTCTAGTCCGGACTAGACCAGTAAGAACCTTAACTTATTCGGACGATCCTGAGCGAGAGGGGAGGGATCAGTGGCCCAGATCGATCCGGACAGCCCGGTGCCCAAGTATTTCCAGCTACGGGAGATCCTGCTCGACCTCATCGAGAGCAACGAGCTGCCGATCGGCGCGGCGATCCCCTCCGAGCGTGACCTGAGCCAGCGTTACGACCTGTCTCGTATGACGGTACGACAGGCCGTCGACCACCTGGTGTCCGAGGGCCGGTTGCACCGCGTCCCGGGTAAGGGAACGTTCGTGGCCCGCCCGAAAATCGAGCTGGCGCTCCAACTCACCTCCTTCACCGACGACATGCGGGCGCGCGGCATGGAGCCGGGCTCCCGCGACCTGGACCGGCGGGTGGTCCGGGCCAGTGCCCACCTCGCACGGCAGCTCGGCATCCAGCCGGGAGACGCCGTCCACTTCATCGAGCGGCTGCGCACGGCGGACGGGGAACCGCTGAGCATCGAGCGCGCCCACATCCCGGTGGCGCTCGCACCCGATCTCGATGCCTACGACCTGACCGGACGATCCCTGTACGCCCTGCTCGAGTCGCGCTACGGACTCGTGATGGACGCCGGGGAGCTGACCATCGACGGCGGGCTCGCCGACCCGAGCGACGCCGATCTGCTCAAACTGCCCCGGGGCGGGGCCGTGCTGCTGCTGCAGCGCCGGTCCTTCGCCGGCGGGGTATGCGCCGAACTCGGCGTCTCCACCTATCGCGCCGACCGCTACCAGCTCCGGACGCTCCTCGGAGCCCCGGCCCGACGCCTCTAGTAGTCCCCCCATCCTGGAGGAACACCAGATGAGTTCCACCTCCGCCGACGCGGGCCTGCCCGCAGCACCTGCCGGCCAGAACGCGGTGATGACCGCGCTTTCCCGCATCGGCCGCTCGCTGATGCTTCCGATCGCCGCGCTGCCCGCCGCGGCTCTCCTGCTCCGGATCGGCCAGGACGACCTCCTCGGCCGTACGGACAACGCGACGCTCGACAAGATCGCTCAGGTCATCGGCGGCGCGGGCGGCGCACTGTTCGACGCGCTGCCGCTGCTGTTCGCGGTCGGCGTCGCGGTCGGTTTCGCCCGCCGTGCCGACGGCTCCACCGCCCTTGCGGCCGTGGTCGGCTACCTCGTCTGGGACCGGGTCACCCACCTGATGTTCTTCGACGCCTCCGCGGACTCGGCGGTGCACACGAAGGTGGTCCAGTCCGTCCTGGGGGCGGACGGCAAGCCGACAGAGGTGCTCAACCTCGCGTCGGCCAACCCGACCGGAGTGCTCGGCGGCATCCTCATGGGCCTTGTCGCGGCCATCCTGTGGCAGAAGTACTACCGGACGAAACTCCCCGCCTATCTGGCCTTCTTCGGCGGCCGCCGCTTCGTGCCGATCCTCACCGCGCTGGCCGGGCTCGTCCTCGGCGTGGTCTTCGGCCTGATCTGGCAGCCGATCGGGCAGGGCCTGAGCAGCTTCGGCGACTGGCTCGCCGGCAACGCCACGATCGGCGCGGGCATCTACGGGATCGTGAACCGGGGCCTCATCCCCTTCGGCCTGCACCACTTCGTCAACTCGATCGTCTGGTTCACCGTGCCGGAGTGCACCGTCGGCGCCACGCACGCCACGGGCGACCTGAACTGCTACTTCGCGGGCCAGGACGGCGCGGGCGCGTTCATGGCGGGCTTCTTCCCGGTCATGATGTTCGGCCTGCCGGCCGCCGCGATCGCCATGTGGCGGGCCGCGCCGCCGCACCGCCGCGCCACGGTCGGCGGCATCATGCTCTCCACCGCCCTGATCTCGTTCGTCACCGGCATCACCGAGCCGATCGAGTTCGCGTTCATCTTCGTCGCCCCGATCCTGTTCGCGGCCCACGCGCTGCTCACCGGCATCTCGATGGCCGTGGTCGCGGCCCTCGACGGACGGCTCGGCTTCGGGTTCTCCGCCGGCGCGATCGACGCCGCCCTGAACGCGACGAAGGACAACACGCACAACTTCTGGCTGATCATGTTGATCGGCGTCATCTACTTCGTCGTCTACTACGTGATCTTCAGCTTCCTGATCAAGAAGCTGAACATCATGACGCCCGGTCGCGAACCCGAGCCCGACGTGGACTCGGGGGAGAGCGCCGACACGGCGCGGGCCCGCGCCTGACGCGTCAGGTTCCCCTCTCAGGGAGCAGGGGCGCCCGGTGATCCCGGGCGCCCCTGTTGTTTTCCCGCATTGCGGATGCCGCTAATGGCCGGCAGGCCCGCGCCCAAATCCGCGGTGACCCCGCCAACCCGCGGGAACCTGGCCGGAATCTTCCCGGACGAACCTCTGCACAAAGGCCCGCGGCTCGGCAAAGTTGGCGTTTTCTCGTATCAGGGCGGATGACCGCAACCTCTTTAAGACGTCAGTCAGGTTCACGGCGCAGAGAGCGGAGTCCCGATGCCCAAGCCCGTCCCCCTGCCACGGCTCGCGTCCGTCCCCCCGGCCGATCCTCCCTACGACGAGCGTGACGGCGGCGGCCACATCACCCATCCCGCCACGTACGGCGCACTCGCCCTGGCCCCCCTCCCGGCCCGTACGGGCACGCCCACGGACGAGCGCCGCCTGCGGGGGCTCGGCCAGGCGCTCGCGGAGGTCCTGGCCGGTCGCAGGCCGCCGGAGACCGTCCATGACCGGCTGACCGAGCGGGCCTACCGCGAGCTGGTCCGGGCCGGGAAGATGATCGATACCGAGCGGCCGCCCCTGACCGGCCTCCCCCACGTGCAGCGCCCCCGCGACGGAGTCATCGAGATGTGCCTGCTCGTCCACTGCGGGACGCGCAGCCGCGTGCTCGCCGTACGGCTGGAGCGGCGGGGCGTGCAGTGGCTGGTCACCGACTTCGAGACGGCGTAGGACGCGAAGGACCCCGCCGGGGCATCGCCCGGCGGGGTCCCTCTCAGGTCACGCTCTCAGGTCACGCCTGCTGGTTGCGCGGGTCGCCGTGGCAGCGCTTGTACTTCTTGCCCGAGCCGCAGGGGCAGGGCGCGTTGCGCTCGGTGTCACCGTACGCGGCGCGCTGCTCGGGGGTCGACCGCACCCGGTTGACCTCCACGTCGCCGCTCTCGCCCGGCGCGGTGTAGACCATCTCGGTCGGCCGCGACGGCTGCCGCAGCGCGCGGGCGATGATCGAGCCGGTCTCGGCGAGCGCCGTGTCCTCCTCGGCGTTCTCCTCGACGATCGGGTTGGCCTGCACCTCGACCTCGAGGTTGAACAGGTAGCCGACCGACTCCTCCTTGATGCCGTCGAGCATCGCGGAGAACATCTCGTAGCCCTCGCGCTGATACTCGATCAGCGGGTCCTTCTGGGCATAGGCACGCATGCCGATGCCCTCCTGGAGGTAGTCCATCTCGTAGAGGTGCTCGCGCCACTTGCGGTCGAGCACCGACAGGATGACCCGGCGCTCCAGCTCGCGCATCGCCTCGGAGCCGAGCTGCTCCTCGCGGCGGTCGTAGGCCGCGAGCGCGTCCTCCTTGACCTTCTCGGCGATGATCTCCGCCGTGAGCTCCTCGCGGTCGCCACCGATCTGCTGGATGAGCTCGTCGACGGTGAAGGAGATCGGGTAGAGCTGGCCGAACGCCTTCCACAGCTTCTCGAGGTCCCACTCCTCGGCGAAACCCTCGGCCGTGGCGCCCTTGACGTAGTCGTCCACGACGTCGGTGACGAAGCCGCGGACCTGCTCGTGCAGGTCGGCGCCCTCCAGCACCCGCCGCCGCTCGGCGTAGATCACCGTGCGCTGGCGGTTCATGACCTCGTCGTACTTGAGGACGTTCTTGCGGATCTCGAAGTTCTGCTGCTCGACCTGGTGCTGCGCGGAGGCGATGGCCTTGGAGACCATGCCCGACTCGATCGGCACGTCGTCCGGGATGTTGAGCCGCGTCATGATCATCTCGACCCTGGCCGAGTTGAACAGCCGCATGAGGTCGTCTTCGAGCGAGAGGTAGAAGCGCGACTCACCGGGGTCGCCCTGACGGCCGGAACGGCCGCGGAGCTGGTTGTCGATGCGCCGCGACTCGTGCCGCTCGGTGCCCAGCACGTAGAGCCCGCCGAGCTCGGTGACCTCCTCGTGCTCGGCCTTCACGGCCTCCTTGGCCTTCTCCAGCGCCTCGGGATAGGCCTTCTCGTACTCCTCCGGAGTCTCCGTCGGCGACAGGCCGCGCTGGTGCAGCTCAAGGTCGGCGCGGAACTCGGGGTTGCCGCCGAGCATGATGTCGGTGCCTCGACCGGCCATGTTGGTCGCCACGGTGACGGCGCCCTTGCGGCCCGCCTCGGCGACGATCGCGGCCTCACGCGCGTGGTTCTTCGCGTTCAGCACCTCGTGGGGCACGCCCTGGCGCTTGAGCATCCGCGACAGCTTCTCGGACTTCTCGACGCTGGTGGTGCCGACGAGGACCGGCTGGCCCTTCTCGTAGCGCTCCTTGATGTCCTCGACGCAGGCCTGGAACTTGGCGTCCTCGGTCTTGTAGACCACGTCGGGCTGGTCCTTGCGGACCATCGGCCGGTTGGTCGGGATCGGGACGACGCCCAGCTTGTAGGTCTGGTGGAACTCGTTCGCCTCGGTGGCCGCCGTACCGGTCATGCCGGCGAGCTTGTCGTAGAGGCGGAAGTAGTTCTGCAGCGTGATCGTGGCGAGAGTCTGGTTCTCGTCCTTGATCTTCACGCCTTCCTTGGCCTCGATGGCCTGGTGCATGCCCTCGTTGTAGCGACGGCCGTGCAGCACGCGCCCGGTGAACTCGTCGACGATCAGGACCTCGCCGTCGACGACGATGTAGTCCTTGTCCTTCTTGAACAGCTCCTTGGCCTTGAGGGCGTTGTTGAGGAACTGCACGAGGTGGGTGTGCTCGGGCTTGTAGAGGTTGTCGATGCCGAGCCAGTCCTCGACCTTCTCCACGCCCGCTTCGAGGATGCCGACGGTGCGCTTCTTCTCGTCGACGACGTAGTCGCCGGTGCTCTCCTCGCCGTCCTTGCCCTCGGTGCCGCGCCGCAGCCGGGGCACGATCTTGGCGAACTCCTGGTACCACTTGCCCGACTGCTCGCCCGGGCCGGAGATGATGAGCGGGGTCCTGGCCTCGTCGATCAGGATCGAGTCGACCTCGTCCACGATGGCGAAGTTGTGGCCGCGCTGGACGCACTCCTCGATCGACCACGCCATGTTGTCGCGCAGGTAGTCGAAGCCGAACTCGTTGTTCGTGCCGTACGTGATGTCGGCGTTGTACTGCTTGCGGCGCTCCTCCGGCGACATGTTGGCCAGGATGACCCCGACCTCCAGGCCGAGGAAGCGGTGGACGCGGCCCATGGTCTCGGCGTCGCGCTTGGCCAGGTAGTCGTTGACCGTGACGACGTGGACGCCCTTGCCCGAGATCGCGTTGAGGTAGGCGGGAAGAGTACAGGTGAGCGTCTTGCCCTCACCGGTGCGCATCTCGGAGATGTTGCCCATGTGCAGGTTGGCGCCACCCATGATCTGCACGTCGAAGTGACGCTGCCCGAGCACTCTGCGGGCGGCCTCGCGTACGGTCGCGAACGCCTCGGGGAGCAGGTCGTCGAGGGACTCGCCCTCGGCGTGACGCTGCTTGTACTCGGCGGTCAGCGCGCGGAGCTCGGCGTCGGACAGGCTCTTGAAGTCCTCTTCGATGGAGTTGACCTGCTCGGCGATGCGCTTGAGCTTCCGCAGAGTCTTGCCTTCGCCGGCGCGAAGGATCTTGTCGAGAATGGCTGGCACTTTTAGTAAAGCTCCTCGCAGGTCTACCTCGGTTGATCACCGGGGTGTGAGGACGAGACATACTTCCCCGCTAGCCATCGTAGGCGGTTCCAGTACCAGACACACCCACCTGCTATCGACGGAGCGCCGCGGCACAATCGCATAACTCATGGGGGAAAACCGCCGCCAGGGGTTCCCCCGATGTTCCGACCACCACTGCCATCAGGTAGAAAACGGGGTATGGCACAGAGCGGACACCAGGGCAGCCACGCGGGAAGCGCCAAATCTTGGCTTGCCGTCATCATCATCCTCATCGGCTTCACGCTCGGGGGCGTGGCGCTGACCCTCGGCCCCAACTGGCTCTTCGTCTGGATCGGCGTCGGCATCTGCACGGTCGGCGGGCTGCTCGCGCTCGCGTTCGACATCTTCTCGGACGTGATCGTGGACGCGCCCCGCCAGATCCCGGTCCAGGAGCACCACTCGCCCTTCGAGCACCGGTCCATCAGCTCCTGAGGCAGCCCCCGAACCGCCGTAGGGGTTTTGTCGGTCACAGCGTCTAGCATCTCTGGCTGTGACCGACCTGACCGCAGACGAGGCCCGCAGGATCATCCTCCGGGCCCAGGGTTTCCTCGGCGCCACCGCCCGCGGCGGCGGCGTCCCCGGCATGCTGCGGCGCGTCGGCGCCGTCCAGCTCGACACCATCTCCGTCCTGGCCCGCTCCCACGAGCTCGTCGCGTACGCGCGCCTCGGGGCGGTCGGCCGCTCCGCGGTCGAGCGGGCCTATTGGGACGATCCCGCCCGCGCCTTCGAATACTGGTGCCACGCCGCCTGCATCCTGCCCATCGAGCAGTGGCCGCTGTACGCCTTCCGCCGCCGCGCGTACCGGGACCGGCGCTACCGCTGGCACGAGGTGCCGCCCGTGGTCGACAAGGTCCTCGAGCAGGTGCGCTCGGACGGCCCGCTCACCACGGCCGACATCGGCGGCGCCAAGAACGGAGGGCCGTGGTGGGACTGGTCGGACACCAAGATCGCCCTCGAGTTCCTGCTCGACATCGGTGAGGTCGTCTGCACCCGCCGCGTCGGCTGGCGGCGCGTCTACGAGCTCGCCGAGCGCGCCGTCCCGGCGGACCTGCTCGCCCAGGATCTGTCCGACGACGAGTGCGTGACCCGGCTGACCACGATCGCCGGGCGGTCGCTCGGCGTGGCGACCCGGGCCGACCTGGTCGACTTCACCCGCGTCAAGGGCAAACACGCCGCCATGCTCGACGAGGCGCTGCTGAGCGGCGCCGCCGGCCTCGTGCCCGTACGGGTGTCCGGCTGGCCCGCACGGCGCGGCACGGACCCGCATGGACCGAACGCCTGGGCGGACCCCGCGGCGCTGGAGAGCGAGCCGCGTGGGCGGCACCGCACCACGCCGCTGTCGCCGTTCGACTCGCTCATCTGGGAGCGGGCGCGGGCCGAGCGCGTGTTCGGCCTCAACCACCGCCTGGAGGCGTACGTCCCGAAGGACAAGCGGGTGCACGGCTACTTCGCGATGCCGGTGCTCGCGGGCGGGCGGATCATCGGCAGGGTCGACCCCGCCCGTGAGGGCGCCACGCTGGTCGCCAAGCAGGTCGGTTTCGAGCCCGGCGGCCGGGCCAGGGCCGTGGAGGCCATGAGCGACGCCCTGTGGGAGGCCGCAAGCTGGGTCGGCTGCACCGACGTGCGGGTGGAGCGGGTCGGCGCGGCCGACCTGGAGGCCCCGCTGCGCGCCGCGGTGGCCGGCGGCCCGGGCCGGCCGATCAGGTGATCTCCAGCAGCCGCTCGCGCACTGCGTAGACCACGGCCTCCATGCGCGAGTGGAGCTGGAGCTTCTCCAGGATGTTGCGGACGTGGTTCTTCACCGTGTTCTCGGAGATGAACAGGTCCTTGGCGATCTCGCGGTTGTTCATGCCCTTCGCGACGAGGCGCAGCACCTCCATCTCCCGGTCGGTCAGGCGGGGAACCGGGAGCTGGGGAGGCCGCTCGGCCTCCTTGCGGCTCATGTTCGCGAACTCGCTGATCAGCTTGGCCGCCATCGCGGGGTTGATGAGCGACTGCCCCTCGTGGACGCCGCGCACGGCGTCGGGCACCTCGTCGATCTGGACGTCCTTGAGCAGATAGCCCGTCGCACCCGCCTTGATCGCCTCGAAGAGGTCCTCCTCCTCGTCGCTGACGGTGAGCATGATGATCCGGGTGCTCGGCACCGACTCCTTGATCTTCCGGGTCGCCCCGATGCCGTCCAGCCTCGGCATGCGGACGTCCATCAGGACCACGTCCGGCATCAACCGGTCCGCGAGCTCCACGGCCTCCTGGCCGTCGCTCGCCTCGCCGACCACCTCGATATCCGCCTCCGCGGCCAGCGCGAGCTCCAGGCTGCGGCGGATCAGCGCGTGATCGTCGACGATCAGCACACGGATCGGCTCGCTGCGACCGGCCGCTCGGGCCGCCTCGTCGGGTCGGGTCACGGAACCTCCTTGCGGGGGCCAAGGACGCTGGATCGCCATCATGGCACGGTTCGGGAACCGGTGTGGATCTTCGTCGAGGCGTTACTACCCCCGGCACCAGGACATACCTGGGTGAACGACACCTGCTGCGCGGAACGTGCTCATCCTCTTCACGATAAGTGCCCACACCCCCGAATCACGCACTCTGCTTCGATGTCGCGGCTTTTCGGCCGGCATCGTAAGGCCCGGTTTCTCAGAGGAGGCCGTACCGGGAGAGCACGTCAGATACGACGGGCCCCACTGGGCTCATCTGGCGGAGAACTCCTCTCACCAGATCCGCCGGAGACGGCGGCTGCGAGATCCCTGGTGTGGGCGTTGGGGGGACGGCCGCCGCCGCGCCCCTGAGCAACACGGCCCGTTCTCGCAGGCTTCCACTGACCGTCCCGGTGCCGCGCCGCATCGCTCCCAGCTCGGCCTGCACCCGATCCCGATGCGGGCCCTTCCAACTCATCCGGTCCATCAGGACGCCGACCGGCTGCAGCACTTCATCAATCGCCTCGGCCAGATCCTCATGTTCATGTGCCAACCGGCTCAAATCATCATGCAGAGACATCCCCGTTATTCCATCCGATCCAGGCGGGTGGCGTAAGAATCCTTCCACATTGTGCAACGACGGGCTAGGTTTTAGTCCTGTGGAGCCGGAACGGGTGGTCGACGCGGACGATCTGGAACAACTGGCCAAGCTTCTCACCGACAAACGACAACTGGCGGAGCAGTACTACAAGCGGGCCTGCCAACTCGTGGGACAGGCCCAGGCCACTCCACTGGCGGCCATGCTGCGGTGGGCCGGGGACACCGCCACAGAACTGGGCAACCGGGCCGCTATCGTCCGCGCAGCGGAAAAGGGCGGGGACCCATTCGGCGCATTGTCCACATTCGGCCTGACCACCGCAGTCGGGACCATTTCCGGTGATGACAAAATCCGGCTGCGGAAAGACCTGAAAAAGGTCATCAGCGACAACGCCGCATCCACTCCGGAGCAGCGAGTTCAGGCGATCCGAAAATTCTTCGGCAAACTGACCGCCGCCGAACGATCCTGGCTCGCGATCGAACAGCCCGACGTGGTCGGGCGACTGGACGGCGCGCCGGCCACAGTGCGCTACGCCGCCAACCGGCTCCTGATCGAGCGCGCCCTCACCCATGAACAGAAGGACCTGGCCGCCTTGAAGGCCACCGACCCCAAAAATCCCCAGGTGACGCTTCTGGAGAAGCGGGTGGCCCGCATGACGGAATTCCTCCAGCCGCGGGTGACCGGCGACGGCCGGTCCGTCCCGCGCCAGTTCCTGCTGTTCGATCCGGCCGACGACGGAAAGGTCGCGGAGGTCTTCGGCGACCTCGCCAAGGCCGAACACGTCGCCGTCATGGTCCCCGGCATCACCAACCGGCTCGACAACTACGACAGCATCGCGAACGATGCGGTGGCTCTCTTGAAGGATCGCGACTCTGGCAGGGAACTCCCGGAGAGCGCCGTAATCACCTGGCTCGGTTACGACACGCCCGAGTTCGGCGACTCCGTGCTCCCTGCCAAGGCCGAGGCTGGTGCTCCCGCCCTCCACTCGTTCCGCGCGGGGCTGGAGGCGGCCAAGGGGGCGAAGTTCGCGCTGTTCGCCCACAGCTACGGCACGTTGCTGTCCAGCAAGGCCCTGCAGGAGGGGACGCCGTTCGACTCGGTCGTGTTCATGGGGAGCCCGGGACTCGGCCCCACCATCAAGAGCGCGGCCGATCTCAAGCTGAGGCCCGGCACCCAGGTGTTCGCCATGCGCGCCCCGGGCGACTGGGTGTCCTATACGGAAGCACACGGCAGGGATCCCGCGGACATGGCCGACATCCGCCGACTGGCCACCGGCCGGTCGTCCGGCCACTCCGAGTACTACACACCGAAGAACACGGGCTTGGACAATCTACAGACCATCCTCACCGGCGACGGGTGCGTTCAGACCTTTATGGGGTCGCCAAAGCTGGATGACGAGCAGTTCGGCGCCGCCAACGTGCGGGTCCTGGTCAAGGAACTGCAGAGCAGGGTCCCGCAATGGAAGGCGGGCGAACTCGCCACGGCGTTCGAGCCGATTATCAAAGGGGTGATGAACGGCAGCACCGACATACCCACGCTCATGGCTCTGACGACGAAAACGCTCGCCGACTCCGGCCTCGGCGGCTACTTCGCCCCGCAGGACATCGCGCAGATCGTCGGAAAATCCCTCACGGAAGCCGGAGCCGACCAGAGATGACCCCACCGCTCAGGCTTCGCCTCCTCCCCACGCTCTTGGCCCCGCTCGCGCTCGTAAGTGCCTGCACAAGTCAACCGGAGATGAAAATGACCCCTGAAGAGTCTCGGCAGGTCTTCATCGCCGAGGCCAAGGCCATCATCCGGGCGGTCTTTCCCGACGCCGAGCCTCTCGTCGTCGTACAGGTGAAGGACTCACCTTGCGGGGGGCCGGTCGGCACCGAACACACCAGCGTCAAAAGCGCCATCAATGTCCACAGCGACGCAACCGACAAGCACCTCAACCCGGACGACGTGTTCCAACAAGTCCTCACAGTGCTGCGGCAACGCGGCTGGACCGTCAACTACAGCCGTACTCGCGTGGCCGGCGCCGAACGCGCAGGCGTGGGCGGCATCAGCGCTGGAGTGGGAGAGTCACCCGTCGGAATCAACATCTTCGGTGATACGGAATGCGTGAAGAACCCTGATAGATAGGTTTCCAAACGCTCCGACACCCCCTCATGCTGGCGAGCGTGTGCCGAACTGCTACCCAATTCCGCTACCCATCGTGATGAGTGACCAACAGACCAAATGATCTCCCTGTCCCGGAACCGCCGCGCCATCATCGCGATGCTATGCCTGCCCATTCCCCTGGCCGGCTGCATGCGCGTACCGGAAGTGGAGATGACCCCCGAACAATCTCGTCAGGTGCTCATCACCGAGGCCAATGCCATCATCCGGGCGGTCTTCCCCGACGCCGAGCCCCTCGTCGCCGTACAGGTGAAGGATGCGCCGTGTGGCGGGCCTGTCGGTACCGACGACACGAGTGTGACAAGTCTCCTCACGGTTCGCAGCGACACCGCGGACGACGCGTCCGATCCGGACGAGGTGTTTCGGGAAGTCCTCACAGTGTTGCGCCAGCGGGGCTGGACCATCAACTACACGAAAGGTCGCGTGGCCGGCGCTGAACACAAAGGCATGGGCGGCATCCGTGTTGGGGTGCCCGAATCCCCTGTCGGAATCAACATCGGTGGCGACACGGAATGCGTGAAGAATCCGGAACGAGCGACCTGACCGTAGGAATGATCCGAGAGTGTCGCCAGGTGCCCGTGGATGGGTGTACGAGCGTGGGCCGGCCCCGTTGAGCGAGGTCCGGCCCACGCTGGGCGAGGTGCTAGCTCTCCACGAGCCTGAGGACTCCGTAGTCGTAGCCGCGGCGTCGGTAGACGACGCTCGGCTGACCCCCTTCCTTGTCGCGGAAGAGGTAGAAGTCGTGTCCGACGAGCTCCATTTCCAGGAGCGCCTGATCGATCGTCATGGGGTCGGCCTTGTGGAACTTCTCGCGTACGATCAGCGGTCCTTCGCCGTCCATCTCGATGGGCACGATGGGCTCGGAACTCCGGGCCCGCCCACCGGCGGTCTCGGCCGGGATCTCGGCGACCGGCTCCGGCTCCTCCCGGACGCTCGTGACCACCTCCTGCGCGTTCTCGGTCACCGCGGTGAACTCTGCCATCGAGGGAGGGCAGTTCTTCCCGTGATGGATCTTGCGGCGATCGGCGAGCCGCCTCAGCCGTTCCTCCAGTTTGCCGATGGCGATGTCCAGCGCCGAGAACCGGTCGTCCGCGCAGGCCTCCGCGCGGATCGCTGGGCCCCGCGAGTGGATGGTCAGCTCCACCCGTTCACGCTGCCCGCTCTGCCGGTGGTTGGGTTCCTTCGAGACCTCTACGTCGACCTGGATGAGCTTGTTGTTGAGCTTCTGGATCCTGGCCAGCTTGGACGTCACTTGATCGCGGAACCGGTCACCCACAGTGGTGTGCCGTCCCTTGACGATGATTTCCACGCAAAGCCCCCCTTCGCACATCGACGGTGGTGCACGCGCTCTTGGACACCCGTCCGGCCGACCTGGTCTTCGTCCCCACATCCGCCTGCTGAGGGGTTCGCAGCTCACTCGCCACTACTGCCCTTCTCCTCTTACGGGGGACATCTGGACCCCCGGGAGGGCAGGACTTACCTCTAAGCCGCACCGTGATCGGTCGACCAAGAGTCGCCTTACGTGGGCCGTTTCGCCTGCGGCTGGCATCGGCTAACCAGGCCGAACCCCGCGAGGGAGTCGGCCCGGCGCAACCACGGACCCGAACGGGTGCCATGTCTGAACGCTAGTCGCTACCGCCTCGGATGTCAGCCAGGAGATCCGCTAAACGATCACTTTGCGTGATCCCGGTTGCCATCTCACCGCCGGAAAATTCGTGGTCATATTCTGGGAATCCCCGCAACCGGAGCATCCACACCTGTGTTGAACAGGCAAGTCGCCCCAGAGTCGGCAGGCGCTCACGTCCCGGCGACACGCCGCGCTCTTACCCAAGGTTTTACGGTCTGTGATATTCGCCAACCCGGCATCTCCGGCGTGTCGCCGCGATGGTCACCGCCGCGGACGGCTCCGCTCCGGCGGCGCGCAGCGCCCTGGCCGCCTCCGCCAGCGTCGTCCCCGTCGTGACGATGTCGTCCACCAGGACCACGTCGGCGGCCTCCAGACAGCCGTCAGACGGCCGTGGGCGCGCCGCCGCGCCCGGCACGACCTCGAACGCTCCCGACAGGTTGACGGCCCGCTCCACCGATCCCAGCCCCGCCTGGTCGGCCACGCGCCTGCTCTGCCGCAGCAGGGGCGCTAGAGCTGCGGGCCTGCCGCGCCGGCACAACTGACGGGCCGCCGCAGCGGCGACGGCGCGGACGGGGTCGTGCCCACGGCGGCGGGAGGCGGCCCGTGCGCTCGGAACGGGCACCAGCCACACCCCGCGAAACACTCCCCTGCCTGCCGCCCAGGCGGTCACACAGGCGCTCACGGAGGCCGCCAGGACCGGCACCAGCGCCGTACGGCCGCGTTCCTTGCAGGCGAGGATCATCCGGCGGGCCGCGCCGTCGTAGGCGGTGGCCGACCAGCAGTCGGGCAGGCCGGGAGGCGGCGGGTCCGGCGGCCGGGGGGCCGGCTCCCGCAGCAGCTCGGCCCGGCAGGAGCAGCAGGCGAGGGCGCCCGGCGCGCCGCATCCGGCGCAGCGCGGCGGGAGGATCAGATCGAGCAGGGCGGACGGCACGCCCTCAGCTTGCCGTCCGCCACCGACAGTTCCCCGGCTCGTCACTCCACGCCGGCTCAGCCGAGGGGATAGACGGGGTCGGTGGCGCCCTTGTCGGCGCGCGGGGTCCAGGCGTGCTTGTCCACGCTGTAGGTGAGCACCTGGCCCTCGTCGGCCGCCGCGAGCACGTGGTCAGGCACGGCCGCGATCGACTTGATCTTCGAGTCGAGCTTGATGGGGCCGTCGTTGGGGACCACACCCTCCATCACCGACCAGGTGGCCAGCTCCTGGCCGCTGCTGCCCTCGGACAGCACGAGCAGGTCGGCGGCGTCCTGCCAGGCGATGTCCTTGATCTTGCGGGCGTCGCGCGGCTCGATCAGCGTACGTACGGACTCGATCCGCGTCTGCTGGCCGTTGCGGACGATCGTGCCGATCTTCACGGAGGTGCCGAGGCCGTCGTCGACGATCGCCGCGACCCGGGCGCCGTCGCGGGAGACCCGCAGTTCGAGGATCCGTCCGTACGACAGCTCGTCGTCGACGTCCACGCGGTGGGCCCGGCCGTTCTCCGCCGTCCAGACCTGGCTCTCGTGCGGGTTCACCCTCTCGGCCGACCAGACGGCGCCGTAGCGGTCCCAGGAGGGCGGGCTCATGTCGCCGCCCGCGATCCACCGCTGCCACTGGCTGCCCGGGGTCATCGGGGCGACGTAGACGCCGTCGCCGTTGAGCAGGGCGGCCACCTGGGCCGGGAACGCGTTGGGGTTGGAGACGGCGGGCTGGGAGAACTTCCCGGTCTGCTCGCCGGCCGCGCCCGGCACCGGGGTGCCGTCGCCCTTCTCCTTGAACTGCAGCAGCCTGCCGCCCTGCATGTAGTAGGCCTGCAGGGAGCCGGTCAGCACGTTCGGGTCATAGCGGGCGTAGTCGGCGGGCCGGAACCGCCTCCCCGACTCGCCGTTCACGCGGATCTCGACGGTGCGGCCGGTGACCAGCTCGCCGAGCGTCCATACGAGCTGCGCCTTGAGCGCGTCGAGGCGGTCGGCGGGCACCGACTCCAGCTCGGAGGAGAAGTCGAGCACGACCGTGTCGCCCTCGACGGTGATCCGGTTGAGCTCCGTGCCCGGCGGGAACGCGCTGCTCACCGCGTTCCTGATGGAGGAGGTCGGCCCGGCGAGCAGGCGGCGGACCAGCGTCTCGGGCACTCCCCTGCTGGGCTCGATCGGCACCCACACCCTGTCGGCCACGAGACCGACCTCACCGGTGGCCGGCGGGTAGTACAGGTCCACCCTCCGGTACGCGCGCTGCAGGTCGTCGTACGACAGCAGGCGGCCGTCGGAGAGCACGTCGATCCGCCACTCGCCGTCCTGCTTGACCAGTGTGAACGGCTCGCCGATGGTGCCGGCGGCCGGGGTCGACCTGCCCTCGGGGTCGATGGTGGCGACCGCCGTGCCCTTCAGCGTCACCGTCGTCCGCATGGCCTTCTGGAGGTCCAGCGTGTGGTCCGACTCGATCTTGCCCTCGTAGATGCGGGTCTGCCGCCAGGGGTTCCAGCGCTTGACCGCGCCGGGGGTGAGGTACTCCCTGGCGATGGTGAGGCCGGGATCGTCGAAGGCGGCCATGGCGGCCTGGAAGCCCCTCACGATGTCCTCGGGCGGGGCGCCCTTCTTGGGCGGGGTCGCGATGAGCCGCACGTACGGCTGGCTGAGCGTGTCCTTGCCGTGGTCCTCCTGGGCGACGCGGGGGCTGCCGCTCGTGGGCACGGTGGCGCACCCCGCCCCGCCCGAGACCAGGACGAGCGCCGTCCCCACGGCCGCGGTCAGGCGGCGGACGCCGAGCCGCTCAGTCCGCCGCATCGAATGCCCCCGCGTCCACGTTCTCCCGCACCCTCGGCGCCGTCTCCGCGGGCGCGGGGGTCAGGACCGGCGTGGCGTGACCGCGCCACGTGCGCCGCATCTCGACCTCCGGGGGCACGAGCGGCAGCGGCGAGCCGCGCAGCGGGGTTCCCGCCACGCGCGGCAGCGACAGGCGGAACTGGCTGCCCTCCCCCGGCGCGCCCCACGCCTGGAGCCAGCCGCCGTGCAGCATGGCGTCCTCCCGCGAGATCGCCAGGCCGAGGCCGGTGCCGCCGATGGTCCGGGCGCGCGAGGGGTCGGCCCGCCAGAAGCGGTCGAACACCATCGTCTCCTCGCCCGGCTTGAGGCCGACCCCGTGGTCGCGTACGGCCACGGCCACCGCGTCGCGGTCGGCGCCGAGCGTGACGACGATGTCCTTGCCCTCGCCGTGCTCGATGGCGTTGAAGAGCAGGTTGCGCAGGATGCGCTCGACCCTGCGGCTGTCCACCTCGGCCATGCACGGCTCGTTGGGCAGGCGCAGCTCGAAGCGGGTGGCCTGCCGCTCGGCGAGCGCCTCGGAGTCGCCCACGGCGCGCAGGACCACGTCGCGCATGTCGACGGGGTCGAGGTCGAGGGTGGCCGCCCCGGCGTCGTAGCGGCTGATCTCCAGCAGGTCGGCGAGCATCGACTCGAAGCGTTCGAGCTGGTTCTGCATGAGCTCGGCGGCCCGCGCGGAGGCGGGGTCGAAGTCCTCGCGCCCTTCGTAGAGCAGGTCGGCGGCCATGCGGACCGTCGTCAGCGGCGTGCGCAGCTCGTGGGAGACGTCGGAGACGAACTGCCGCTGCACCTGGGAGAGCTCCTCCAGCTGGTGGATCTTCACGGCGAGGTTGGACGCCATCTCGTTGAACGAGGTCGCCAGCCGGGCGAGGTCGTCCTCCCCGCGCACCTTGAGCCGCTCCTCCAGCCGGCCTGCGGCGAGCCGTTCCGCCGCCTGGCGCGCGAGCCGTACGGGGGTGACCACCTGGCGGGTGACCAGCGAGGCGACGCCGGCCAGCAGCAGCACGAGCGCGGCTCCCGCGCCGAAGACCATCTGCTGCACCGTGAGCAGCGTCTTCTCCTCGTCGCCGAGCGGGAAGACGTGGTAGATCTCATAGGTCCCGTTCACCCGGCCGCCCACCAGCCAGGCGCTCTCGGGCTGCTTCGCGCCGATGTACCGGATCTTCACGGTCTGGGCCAGGAGCGTCTGCTCGTCGCTGTTCTGGACCTTCACCCGCATGGAGGCCGGGATGCTCGTCCAGTCGATCTGCCCGGACGCCCGGCCCTCGCCGACCGACGCGTCGTTGAAGATGACGACGTCGTAGCGGCCTCCGGAGCGGTCGGTCAGCGCCTTGGCCGCCGCGTCGACGGGGTTCAGCGTCTGCCCCTGGTCGGTGGCGTCCTGCGTGATGTCGGTCGAGTCCGCGGGCTGGGTGAGGTAGCCGCTCGCGGTCGCGATGTTCGCCCGCGACTCCTCGACCGCGGACACCTCGGTGCTGGTCAGCACCGAGGCGACGATCGACTGCATCAGGAAGACGCCGAGGACGACCACCACGGCCATCGACAGCACGAGCGTGCTGGTGACGACGCGGAGCTGGAGCGAACGCCGCCAGACGTGCCGCAGCCTGCCCGCGAGGCGGCGCGCGCGTCTGCGGACCCCGCGGGCGATCTGGCCCGGGGTCCGGCGACGGCGTTTCCTCGCAGGGACCGGCATGACGCTGACGTGCAGCTTACGCCGGGCCGGCCTTGTAGCCCACACCCCGGACCGTGACGACGATCTCGGGGTGCTCCGGGTCCTTCTCGATCTTCGCGCGCAGGCGCTGGACGTGCACGTTCACCAGACGAGTATCGGCGGCGTGCCGGTAGCCCCAGACCTGCTCCAGCAGCACCTCGCGGGTGAAGACCTGACGGGGCTTGCGGGCCAGCGCTACCAGCAGGTCGAACTCCAGCGGCGTGAGGTTGATGGTCTCCTCGGCGCGCTTGACCGAGTGACCGGCCACGTCGATCGTGATGTCGCCGATCTGCAGGATCTCGGGCGTGGGCTCGTCGGTGCGGCGCAGGCGGGCGCGCACGCGGGCCACGAGCTCCTTCGGCTTGAACGGCTTGACGATGTAGTCGTCCGCGCCGGACTCCAGCCCGAGCACCACGTCGATGGTGTCGCTCTTGGCCGTCAGCATCACGATCGGAACGCCGGACTCGGCGCGGATGCGGCGGCAGACGTCGATGCCGTCGGCACCGGGAAGCATCAGGTCGAGCAGGACGAGGTCCGGCCGGGTGTCCCTGAAGGCGTCGAGCGCCTTGTCGCCATCGGACACGAACGACGGCTCAAAGCCCTCCCCGCGCAAGACGATGCCGAGCATCTCGGCGAGAGCGGCGTCGTCGTCGACGACCAGCACGCGTCCTTTCATGGCCCCTCATTCGTACGCGTATGGGAGATTTGGGCGTTTGTCACAGTTTCCCCCGCAGGCTACCGTGGCCACCGCTTTGGTGTTACACGACCACGACAGTGGATGGAGTTTAGGCGCAGCGGACGAAGCGCGCGATGATCTGACCAGATGCGGTCACACCGGCGGGAATCCCGTGGTGCGGTCACGTTCCAAGTGTGCGCCCGCACCCCCCGTTTCGGCCATCCCCCACAGCCCTCCCGTACGACCGCTGCGGCGCGCGCGTACATCATGCCAGGATTGGGACATGACAGACGGCCCCGGCTCCACCCCCGAGCTGCCCTCCGGCTGGGCGGCCGAGCAACCTCCCCCGTACGGCGGGGCCGCCGGAGCGTCCGGGCCTTCCTGGGCCTCTCCCGGCGCCGGCACGCCGCAAGGCGCACCATATCCTTCTGCGCCCGATCCCGCTGCGCCCGATCCCGCTGCGCCCTATCCCTCCGCACCCAATCCCCCTGCGCCGTCCGCGCCGTACGCAGGGCAGTACGGGTACGGATACCGGGCGCCGGACGCGCTGCGGCCGGGCATCATCCCGCTGCGCCCGTTGACGCTCGGCGACATCCTCGACGGCACGATCAAGCTGATCCGGTCGAACCCCAAGGCCACGCTGGGCCTGTCGGCGATCGTGGCGGCGGTGACCGGAATCCCTGCCGCGATCGGGCAGGCCATCTCCTTCGGCTCGCTGAGCGATTTCATGGCCGACCCGTACGCCGACGGCATGGACGTGCCGGTCGCCGGGCTGGCCGCGCAGTACATCGGCTCGATCCTCACCTATGTGATGACGTTCGTGGGCACCACCATCCTCACGGGCGTCCTCACCCGGGTGCTCGGCCGCGCGGTGTTCGGCGGGCGCATCACGGTGGGCGAGGCGTGGCGGCTGGCGCGGGCTCGGGTGCCCGCGTTGTTCGGGCTGGTGCTGCTGCAGGGGCTCATCCTCCTGCTGCCGCTGCTGGCGGTCGTCGCGGTGCTCGTCGGCCTCGCGGCGACCGACGCGTTCGACGGCATGGGGAGCGGCGCCGCCGGAATCGGGGTCCTCCTCGGCCTGCTGTTCATCCTGGCCTACATCCCTTATCTCCTGTTCTTCTACACGCGTCTGTCGCTGGCGGCCCCCGCCGTCGTGCTGGAGGGCCGCGGGGTCACCGACGCCATGAGCCGGTCGTGGCGGCTGGTCAAGGGCGACAGCTGGCGGGTGCTCGGCATCCTGCTGCTCACCGCCATACTCGCGGCCATCATCAGCGGCGTGCTGGCGATCCCGTTCACGCTCGGCGGCTCGCTCATCGGGATGCTGAACGGCGACAGCGCGGGCGGCACCGTGATCGCGGCGCTCCTCCTGGCGGTCGGCCAGGTCGTCGCCTCCATGATCACCTATCCCTTCCAGGCGGGTGTGGCAGGGCTGCTGTACGCCGACCGGCGGATGCGGGCCGAGGCGTTCGACCTCGTGCTGCAGACGGCGGCGGCGCAGAACCAGTCGCAGGGCTGGGTCCACGCCGGGGTCGACGACCTGTGGCACCCGAGTTACGCCGCCGGGACCGCGCCGGGCTCCGGGCCCTATCACGGGGCTCCGCCATACGGGCAGTCCGGGCCGTACGGGCCATACGGCCCGCAGGCGTGACGGCCGTGCGGGCGGCGGCGCTGCTCGCCTCGCCGATCGACATCGGCCGCGAGCAGGCCGCCCGGGAGGCCGCGCGCGAGCTGTCCGGTGCGGGCTACCAGCACGAGCCGCTTTTCGACCGGCTGCAACGGGAGATCTCCCAGTTCCTCGGCGACCTCATGAGCGGCGGCGGCACGGGCGTGGGCGGCGTGACGTCGCTCGTCGTGATCGCCGTCGTCCTCGCCGTCCTGGCCGTGCTGCTCCTGTGGGCCCTGCGCCGCTTTTCGCGCGACCCGCGTACGGAGAGCGGCGCGGTGTTCGGGCAGCGTGAGCGGACGGCCGCCGAGCATCGCGCCGAGGCCGAGCGCCTGGCGGCCGAAGGGAGCTGGGCCGGGGCCATCCAGGAGCGGCTGCGCGCCATCGCCCGCGAACTGGAGGAACGCGCGATCGTCGGCCCGATGCCGGGCCGCACCGCCGTCGAGCTGGCCGAGGTCGCCGGGCAGGCGCTGCCGCCCCACGCGGCGGACCTGCGCGCGGCGGCACGATTGTTCGACGACGTGACCTACGGCGGGCTGGGCGGCACCCGGGAGGGCTACCTCTCGCTCACCGCCCTGGACGAGCGCCTGCGGTCGGCCCGGGCGAGCGTGGACGCATGACCGTCGGGATCGCCGGGACCGCCAGGACGCCGGGACGTGTGCGGCAGGCGGCCTGGGCCGCGGCGCTGGTGCTGCTCGTGCTGATCACGGCGGTGCTACCGCTGCTGCTCACCGGGACGCAGTCCGGCGGCCGCACCCTCGATCCCTCCGACACCTCGCTGGACGGCAGCGCCGCGCTCGCCCGGCTGCTCCAGACGCACGGGGTCGAGGTGGTCCGGGTGGAGACCCCCGGCGCGGCCGTGTCCGCCGCCGGGCCGTCCGCCCTGCTGCTCGTCACCGAGGCGAGCTTCCTGGACCGCGGCGACGCCGGCCGCCTCGCCGCGGCTTTCGGCGACCGGCTCGTCGTCGGCTCCGTGCCGTACCTCGACGTGCTCGCCCCCGGCGTACAGAGAGAGGGCCCCGTACGCGCCCGGTCGCGGGCCCCGGAGTGCACGCTGCCGGAGGCGGTGCGGGCCGGAGACGCCTACACCGGTGGCATGTCCTTCACCGGGCCGCGCGGGTCCACCGGCTGCTACCCCGCCGGCGACGGGCACGCCCTGGTCCGCTACACCGCGGAAGAGCACACCGTGACCGTGCTGGGCGACGCGTCGTTCATGACCAACCTGCGCCTCGCGGAGGACGGCAACGCGGCGCTCGCGCTGAACCTCGCCGGGGCGCGGCCGAGACTCGTCTGGCTCGCCGCGCCCGACGACTCCGACGAGGCGGGCGGCGGAGGGACCGGCGGGGAGGCCCGCTCGCTCGGCGACCTCATCCCCGGCGGCGTGAAGTGGGCGGTCCTCCAGCTCGTCGTGGCGGTGGCCCTGGCCGCCCTGTGGCGCGGACGCAGGCTCGGGCCCGTCGTGGCCGAGCGCCTGCCCGTGGTCGTGCGGGCCGCGGAGACCGTCGAAGGGCGCGGACGCCTCTATCGGTCCCGCCGGGCCAGGGACCGGGCGGCCCTCGCGTTGCGGGCCGCCGCGGCCGACCGGCTCGCCCCCCGCCTCGGGCTGCGCCGCACCGCGACCCCGGATGAGGTCGCCCTCGCCGCCGCCGCGCGCACCGGCCGCGACCCCGAGCCGGTGCTGACGCTGCTGTGCGGCCCGCCGCCCGGAAACGACACCGCGCTGGTGGCCCTCGCCGCTCACCTGGACACACTCGAAAGGCAGGTACGAGACTCGTGACCACACCTGAATCGGACGCGGACGCCGCCCGCGAGGCGCTCGCGGCGCTGCGGGCGGAGGTGGCCAAGGCGGTCGTGGGCCAGGACCCCGTCGTCACCGGCCTGGTCATCGCGCTGCTGTGCCGGGGTCACGTGCTGCTCGAAGGCGTGCCCGGCGTGGCCAAGACCCTGCTCGTACGCACGCTGTCGGCCACGCTCGCCCTGGACTTCAAGCGGGTGCAGTTCACCCCCGACCTGATGCCGGGCGACGTCACGGGATCGCTGGTCTACGACGCCAGGACGGCCGAGTTCGAGTTCCGCGAGGGGCCGGTATTCACCAACCTGCTGCTCGCCGACGAGATCAACCGCACGCCGCCGAAGACCCAGGCCGCCCTGCTGGAGGCCATGGAGGAGCGGCAGGTCAGCGTCGAGGGCGCGGCCCGCGCGCTGCCGGATCCCTTCATCGTCGTGGCGACCCAGAACCCCGTCGAGTACGAGGGCACCTACCAGCTCCCCGAGGCGCAGCTCGACCGGTTCCAGCTCAAGCTGACCGTGCCGCTGCCGGCACGCGAGCAGGAGATCGCCGTCCTCGAACGGCACGCGCTCGGCTTCGACCCGCGCGACCTGACGGAGATCAAGGCGGTGGCGTCCGCCGCCGACCTCGCGGCAGGGCGCCGGGCGGTCGCGCAGGTGCACGCGAGCCCCGAGGTGCTCGGCTACATCGTGGACGTCGCCCGCGCCACCCGGCAGTCGCCCTCGCTCCAGCTCGGCGTCTCGCCGCGCGGGGCGACCGCGCTGCTCGCCGCCGCGCGGGCGTGGGCATGGCTGTCGGGCCGGTCGTACGTGACGCCCGACGACGTGAAGGCCCTGGCGCGGCCCGCCCTGCGCCACCGTGTGGGGCTGCGCCCGGAGGCCGAACTGGAGGGCGCAACCCCCGACGGCATCCTGGAGGGCATCCTGGCCGCCGTCCCCGTGCCCCGGTGAGGGCCGCGTGGCGCTGACCGGACGCACGGGACTGCTCGCCGCCCTCGCCGCGATCGTCGTGCTCCTCGCCCCCGAGCCCGGCCTGGTCGTCCTGGCCGCCGCGCTCGTGCTCGCCGTGCTCGTGACGGCCGACCTGCTGCTCGCGGGCGCCGTACGCGGGCTTCGCTTCCAGCGCGACGGCGAACGAAGGGTGCGCCTGGGACAGTCGGCGACCATCGGTCTGGTCGTGGACAACCCGGGTGGGCGGCGCGTGCGGGGCGTGCTGCGCGACGCCTGGCAGCCCTCGGCCGGGGCCGAGCCCCGGCGGATGCCGCTCGACGTGCCGGCCCGTGAGCGGCGGCGCCTGGTCACGACGCTGACGCCCACCCGCAGGGGCGACCGGGAAGCCGTGGCCGTGACGGTCCGCTCGGTCGGGCCGCTGGGCCTGGCCGCGCGGCAGCGGACGTTCCACGTGCCGTGGACCGTCCGGGTGCTGCCGCCGTTCCTCAGCCGCAGGCATCTGCCGGCGCGGCTGGCCCGGCTGCGCGAGCTCGACGGACGGCACCCCGCGCTGGTGCGCGGCCAGGGCACCGAGTTCGACTCGCTGCGTGAATACGTGGTGGGCGACGACGTCCGCTCCATCGACTGGCGGGCGAGCGCCCGGCGCAGCGATGTCGTCGTACGCACCTGGCGGCCCGAGCGCGACCGCCGGGTGCTGATCGTGCTCGACACGGGCCGCACCTCGGCGGGCCGGGTCGGGGAGGCGCCGCTGCCCGGCTCCGGGCCGTCCGGGTGGCCTCGCCTGGACTGGTCGATGGACGCCGCGCTGCTGCTGGCCTCGCTCGCGGCGCGGGCCGGCGACCGCGTCGACTTCCTCGCCTACGACCGTGCCGTACGGGCCCAGGTGTCCGGTGTGTCGCGCACGGAGCTGCTGTCGTCGCTGGTGAACGCGATGGCGCCGATCGAGGCGGAGCTGGTCGAGGCCGACGCCGCGGGGATGGTGGCGGCCGTGCTGTCCAGGGCCAGGCGGCGCTGCCTGGTGGTGCTGCTGACCGACCTGAACGCCACCGCCATGGAGGAGGGCCTGCTGCCCGTGCTGCCCAGCCTGTCGTCCCGGCACATGGTCGTGGTGGCCTCGGTCGCCGACCCGCGCGTCGCCGGCATGGCGGCCGGGCGCGGCACCGCGGAGGCCGTCTACGACGCCGCGGCGGCCGAGCGGCTGCGCGGCGAACGGCGTGGGATCACCGCGGTGCTGCGCCGCCACGGCGTGGAGGTCGTGGACGCCCTGCCCGAGGACGTCGCCCCGGCGCTCGCGGACGCGTACCTGGCGCTGAAGGCCGCCGGCCGGCTCTGAGTCCTCTTAGGCGGTCGGTACTTAGGCGGTTGGCGCGAGATCGGGGGCGTGTTCGATGTCGCCCGTCTCGTTCGCGCGTTCCGCCCGGCGGCCGAAGACGACCACGTACGCGATGAACAGCGCCTCCGCGAGCGCCCCGATGGAGATGCGCGCCCAGGTCGGCAGCCCCGACGGGGTGACCCCCGCCTCGATGAGCCCGGAGACGAGCAGCACCACGACCAGGCCGAGCGCGACGCTCATCACGGCCCTGCCCTGCTCGGCCAGCGCCTCCGCGCGCCGCCTCGGGCCGGGGTCGACGGCGGTCCAGCCCAGCCGCAGCCCGGCGGCGGCCGCCAGGAAGACCGCGGTCAGCTCCAGCATGCCGTGCGGCAGGATCAGGCCCCAGAACACGTCCGCCTTGCCGTGCGCGTGCATCAGGCCGCCGAGGAGTCCCACGTTGGCCGCGTTCTGGAACAGGATGTAGGGAATGGGCAGGCCGAGCAGGATCGCCGAGACCACGACCTGCATGGACAGCCAGGCGTTGTTCAGCCACACGTGGCCGGCGAACGACACCGCCGGATTCTCCGAGTAGTAGTCGGCGAAATCGTGCTCGACGATCTGCCGGATCTCCTCCGGCGTGCCGATGAGGCTCTGCACCGTGGGATCGCGCGCCACCCACACACCCACGACGTACGCGACCGCGAGCGAGGCCACCGTGACGCCGATCCACCACCGGCGCGCCCGATAGGCCACCACGGGGAAGGACACCGTGAAGAACCGGGCGACCTCCCGCCAGGCCGGGCTGTGCGCGCCCGTGACGGCCGAGCGCGCCCTCGCCACCAGCGACGACAGACGTCCCACGAGAAGGGCGTCGGACGACCCCGACCGCACGATGGACAGGTGGGTCGCCGCCCGCTGGTAGAGCTCGACCAGCTCGTCGACCTCCGCGCCGCGCAGCCTGCGCTGTCGCCGTACGAGGTCGTCCAGCCGGTCCCAGGACGGCTTGCTCGCGGCGACGAAGGCATCGATGTCCACGGATCGGACCCTATCGACGCGACGCAGTAGGGTGCGCAGTGTGTCCGAAGTCGTGACCGGCGAGGCGGTCGTCGTAGAGGTTCGCGTCGCCCAGCTCCCCAGCCGCGCCCTGGCCTTCCTCATCGACTGGGCCGTCCAGTGGGCCGTGCTGATCCTGACCGTCGTGCTGGTCACACAGGCGTCCCTGGTGACCGACGACTCGCTGGCCACCGGCCTGTTCATCCTGTTCCTCGTGCTGGTCACGGTGGGCTATCCGGTCGCGTTCGAGACGATCAGCAGGGGCCGCTCGCTGGGCAAGCTCGCCCTCGGCCTGCGCGTGGTGAGCGACGACGGCGGGCCGGAACGCTTCCGGCAGGCGTTGTTCCGCGGGCTCGCCGGATTCCTGGAGTTCTGGACGTTCGCCGGCGCTCCCGCGCTCATCACGTCGCTCCTCAACCAGCGCGGCAAGCGCCTGGGGGACGTGTTCGCGGGGACGACCGTCATCGGGGAGCGCACGCCGCAGCAGGCCCCGCCGCCGGAGATGCCTCCGGCGCTCGCGTCGTGGGCCGCGACGCTGGAGTTGTCCGGGTTGTCCGACGACCTGGCCAACACGGCCCGGCAGTACCTGTCCCGCTGGCACCAGCTCACCCCTCAGATGCGGGACGAGATGGGGATGCGCGTGGCCGCGCAGGTCAGCGCGCGGGTGGCGCCGCCGCCCCCGCCCGGCGTTCCGCCGTACGCCTATCTGGCCGCCGTACTGGCCGAACGCAGACGCCGCGAGGAGATGCGGCTCGCCCGGGCCCGTTCCACGCCCCCGCCGTACGGTCCCCAGGGGTACGGCGCTTATGGACACGGCGTGCAGGGCCCCGGCTCTTATGGACAGGGCGCTCATGGGCACGGCGCTTATGGACCTTATGGGCAGGGCGCTCATGGGCAGGGCGGGCCGGCGCCGGCGCCGCCGACGGCGGCCGAACCGCCGCGCGGAGATGCTCCGCCGACATCGGGGGGATTTGTTCCGCCCGTTTAGGTGTAGAGCCCGATATGCGGGGCACCTGTGGTCATTGCAGGTCATGGGGCATACCTGCAGTGGGGTTGAGGCGGGCATCGCCGGTGCGTTGAGGGAGAGGCCGCACCGGAGATGCCCGCCTCCTTCCATACCTCTAGTGCCTGCTGGGCTCGCGGTACGAGCCCTGACTCTGCACGTTGAGGATGTCCATCTTCACGCTCTTAGCCTGGTTCGTACGCGGGTCGTTGATCCGCAGGACGTCGAATCCCTGGTTGAACTCGCTGCCGTAGATGTAGCCGTTGTAGTAGTAGGCCGACCAATAGCCGGCGCTCAGCGGCTCCGACCACGGGCCGCGCTCGAAGTAGCCGATCTCCTGCGGGTGCGCCGAGTCGGTGAAGTCCCAGATCGAGACGCCGCCCTGATACCAGGCCTGCACCATGATGTCGCGGCCCTTGACCGGGATCAGCGAGCCGTTGTGCGCGACGCAGTTCTCGGTGTCGTCCTGGTAGCGGCTGATCTTGAAGTAGCTCCGGAAGGTGAGTTTGTTGCCGGGGGCGATGTCATAGATGGCGTCCGCGCCACGGTTCGGGCCGATGGCCTCGTTGCAGGTGGCCGCGCCACCACCGCCGAGCTCGTCGGTGAAGACCACCTTGGTGCCTTCGTTGTTGAACGTCGCCGAGTGCCAGAAGGCGAAGTTCTCGTCGTCGCGTACGACGTCGAGGACCTTCGGGCGCTCGGGGTCGCGGATGTCCAGCAGGATGCCGTCGCCCATGCAGGCGCCCGCCGCCAGGCCCTTTTCCGGGTACGCGGTGATGTCGTGGCAGCCCGTCGTCGCGGACGTGCCGTTGGGGTAGGGCTGCCCGTCACCCGGGTTGCCGCCGTCCGGGAACAGCACCGGCGTCGCCACCACAGACGCGGCGGTGGGGTTGTTGAGCGGGACCTTGATGATGGAGATCAGGTCGTGCGGCGGCTGGCAGTCGGGGAAGGACGCCGACGGGCTGTAGGAGGAGACGTAGATGTAGACGTTCTTGCCGCTCTTGTCCGGCACGAGGGTGTGGGTGTGGGAGCCGCAGTTCGTCTCCACCGACTTGATGTACTTCGGGTTCGACTTGTCCCTGACGTCGAAGATGCGGACGCCCTCCCATGACTCCTTGACCGACGCCGACTGGGACGTGCTGGCGCACGAGTCGTCGTTGCGGGAGGAGTCGACCGACCCGAACAGCAGGTCGCCGTACACGGACATGTCCATCTGGGAGCCGGGGCAGACCACCGAGCTCTTCACCACCGGCCTCTTCGGGTTCCTGATGTCGAAGATCGTGAATCCGCCATAGTTGCCGACGTAGGCGTAGTCGCCCTGGAAGGCGATGTCGGTGTTGATGGTGCCGGCCAGGGCGGTGGGGGTCGGCACGTTCGCGACGTGGGTGACGTTCGCGCTCATCGCGATCTCGCCCGGAGCCAGCACGTCAGCGGCCTGTACGGGATTGGCGGACAGAGCCAGGACGACCGCCGCGCCCGTGACGGCAAGCGCACGACCGCTGCGGCGTAAGGTGAACAACTTGCTGTCCTCCTCCTATAAAGGGGGCATAAATAGACTGATCGTCACTTCTGACTTGATTGCTTCGCTAGCTGTCAACCTGTCAATAAAACTGGCACATGTCGCCCTTTGTCGTCCCGAACCTGCCGGGTTAGCGTCGTGATCTCGGTACGCTCCGCGGCAGGGAGGGCAGGGGTGCGAAGCGCGCAGGACAGCAGGAAGCGCTCTGCGCGGGACCGCACGTGGGACAGCGGCGGGCGCTTTACGCGGGGCGGCACAGCGTGCTTCGCCCGGGAGAGTAGGACGCGGCTCGCGCGGAAAGGTAAGGCGCGGCTTGGGCGCGTCCTGGTGGCCGGTGTCGCGCTCCTCTTCAGCGCCTGCCTTCTCACCGCCTGCGCGGAGGACGTACGGGAGAGTGCTCCCGTCTCGACCGCGCCCGTGATCGCGCCCGGCCGGCCCGGCGAGGAGGCCAGGACCCTCAGCCCTGCCGAGGCCGCCACCGCGGTCCCCTCCCCCACCGTCAACGCGGCCGACGTGCGGTACGTCCAGAACATGATCGTCCACCACCGGCAGGCGCTGGACATGGCGGCCCTGGCTCCCTCGCACGCCTCCTCCGCCAAGCTGAAGGCGCTCGCGGCCCGCATCCATGACGTACAGGAGCCGGAGATCCGCGTCATGACGTCCTGGCTCGACCGGGAACACCTCCCCCGGCCCGACCACCACGCCGATCATGAAGGCATGCCGGGCATGGCCACCCCGGAGCAGATGAAGGCGCTCAGGGCGGCCTCCGGCGCCACGTTCGACAGCCTCTTCCTCCAGATGATGGTCGCCCATCACGAAGGCGCGATCGCGATGGCCACCACGGCGCTCACCGAGGGCTCACACCTCACCGTCGAACAGTGGGCCACGGACGTGATCGCCGAACAGACCGCCGAGATCCGGCGGATGCGTGAAATGCAGGGCACCCGACCTTCCCCCACCCCCGCCCTGCACCGCGCCTGACCTGCACCCCGCCCGACCGCACGGTGCCCGAGCTAAACCGCACCTGACCTGCACCGCACTCGACCGCACGGCGCCCAACCGCACGGCGCCCGAGCTGCACCGCGCTCCACCTCACTGATCGCATTACCTCTCCGGTAATCGCCGTGCCGCGTGCAGGTGCACAAGAGTCGTGGCATGAGCACTGACACCCATGACGTCGTGGAAGAGCTGCTGCGCCGGATGGCGGAGGGCGATCACGACCGTACGGCGGCGCTGTTCGCCGAGCCCGTCGACTGGCTGCTCTCCTGGCCCGCCGAGGGGCATCCTGCTGTTCCCTGGATCCAGCCGCGCTCCAGCCGGGCCGAGGTGGCGGACCACTTCCGGTCTCTGGAGGCCCACCATGTGCCTGAACTCAACGGCACGTCGGTGACGCGAATCCTGGTCGACGGGACACACGCCGTCGTCCTCGGAGAGATCGTGCAGACGGTCCGAGCCGGGGGCACCGCCTACACCTCGCCTTTCGCGCTGCATCTGACCGTGGAAGACGGACTCATCACCCGCTATCACATTTTCGAAGACAGCCTTACTATTGCCCGCGCCCTCAGCACCCAAATCAGCCCATAAAGGGCCTTTTCTGGGACCCCAGGTGCCTTTTCTGGAACCCCAGGAAGTCGTCCAGCGAACTTGCCTCCCACTTTTCTCGCATGACACAATTAATACACGCTTTCGAAATAACGAGTGGAGGTGCGATGGAACCGTTCGATATCGATCCTGAGCGCCTTCACCGTTCGAATGGTCCTGACGACGGTGAGTGGTGGGACCGGCTGATCGCCAATCCGCCGCTGTGGTCGTCCGACGGCTCGTCCGCCCGCGATCCCTTCCCGATCATCAACGTCGACTCCCGGCAGCGCGCCGACGCACCCGTTGTCGAGAGCGTGGACGCCCCGGGCGCGGACGTCCCCGGCACGCATACCGACAGCGCAGATAGCGACGGCGCGAACGCCTCGCCTGGGGCTGCCGACGGCGCGGACGCTGCTGGCACAAACGGCACTGGCGCGAATGGCACTGGCGCGGGCGGCTCTGGCTCGGGTGCGGGTGCTTCCGAGGGTGTGGGCGGTCATGGTCGGGGCCAGCGCCGTGTGCGGTCGTCGTGGGTGGTGGTGGGGTCGGTTCGTGAGGTGGCCCAAGAGCTGGCGCTGACCCCGCTGCCCGACGACGTGGACATGTGCCTGGCCGAGGCGGAGGAGTTGCTGTTCGCCCGGGATCGGATCACCAGCGCGCTGGCCGACCGCGTCGGCCGGGTCCACCGAGCAGGTCAGGCCAGGCAGCATGGGCATGCCTCCACCCGCTGCTGGCTACGCACCGCCGCCGGGATGACGGTGGGCGGTGCGGGCCGCCTGCTCACCCTCGGCGCGGAACTGCCGCGCCTCCCTACCGTGCGGGAGAAGTTCGCTGCGGGTGAGCTGGCGGCGGGGGTGGTGGAGGCCATCTGCGCCGCTGTCGCCGGACTAACCGACGAGCAAGCCACCCTGGCGGAGCCGATCCTGGTGGACCTGGCCAGCAAAGCGGGGGCGGCGGAAGTCGCCAAAGCCGGCCGCCACCTGCGGGCGGTGCTCGACCCCGACGGGGAAGAACGGGATGAGCGGGCCGATTACGGGCGGCGGTTCCTGCGAGTCCGCCCGGGCAAGGGCGGCGGCGTGGAAGGGGAGTTCTACCTGCCGCGTGAGGCCGGCGCCCGGTTGATGACGTTGTTGCAGGCGTACGCCAAGCTGAGGGCACAGGGTGATGACCGCCCGCTGACGGTACGCCAGGCCGACGCGCTGATCGCCCTGCTGGAGCAGAAGATCGTCACCGAGCTCCTCGTCGTGGTCAGCGCCGAATCCCTCCCCACCGACCCCGACAACACCAACCCAGAAACCACCGACCCCACCGCCGACCCGGCCACCCAAGACCCCGCTGCCCCGGCCACCGAAGACACCGACCCAGCCACCCAAGACCCCGCCGACCCGGCCACCGACGACCCCGCCGACCATGTCGAGGACGCGCGGGACGCCGAGGGCTTCGAGGAAGGCCGGGAGCACACAGGCGACTTTGCTCCCGGCGAGTCCGACGACCTCGACGCGGCCGAGGCCGAGGCAGGTGCCGGTGCGGGGAGCAATGCCGATGCCGACGGAGCCGCTGACGCCTGCACCGAGAGCGCCGCCGACACCGTAGCCCCTGCGCCTGTCGAGGCCGCCGACAACGCCTCCGACGCGATGAGCGGCCCCGGTCACCCGAGCGGCGCGGACGGCCCCGACGGCTTCGACACTCCCGAGGCCGACGACACCAGCGACTACGCCCCCGACGCCACCGGAGGCACCGACGCCCCCCACCAGGCCGACGACGCCGTCTCCGACGTGATAGGCGACCCCGGTGCTGCGGGCGGCACCGACGCCCCCGACGCCGCGGACGGACTCGACAGTGCCGAGACTGAACCTGAGGCCGAGGCAGGTACCGGTGCGGGAAGCGACGCCCATGAATGCGAACCGCCCGGCACCGCAAGCACCGCCTCTCCCGACGGCGACGGAGATTCCCACACAGCACCTTCGGACACAGCACCTTCGGACACAGCGCCTTCGGAGGCGGTGCAGCCGGATCCTCCTCCCGAGGACGCCTCCGCACGTCACACCCACGCCGGGCATCGGCCTGCGGGGGACTGCCGGCATGGCCAGGGCACGCCGGGAGCGCTGGGAACGGCACTGGGATCGTCGCTGCGTGCGTCGTCGGGGATGGTGCCGCCGGGGTTGCTGCTGGCGACCGGGCAGGTGCTGCCCGTCTCCAGCGTGCACCGCCTCGCCCGCACCTCGACTCTGGTGCGGATCGTCATGAACGCCGACGGGCAGGTCCTCGACATGGGCCGAAAAGTCCGCCTGGCCACCCCCGCCCAACGCCGGGCCATCTACGCCCGGTACGCCACCTGCTGGGTCGACGGCTGCCCCCTGCCCGCGACCATGTGCCAGATCGACCACGCCGACAACTGGAGCACCGGCGGCCTCACGGACCTGAAACTCCTCGGCCCGGCCTGCCAGTTCCACAACCGCGACCGCTACCAGCACCCCGACCGCTACACCCGCCGCAACGTCGGCGAAGACCGCTGGGCCTTCACCTACCACCGCCTCGGACAAGCCCGACGACTACACGAGTAAGACGCGGGGGCACACAGGGAGCGCGACGCGGCACCGGGCAACGCGCGGGAGCCCGCACAGCCGCGAGCAAGGCGGGAGGCAGCGGGCGGGGTGGACGCGCAGACAGGCCCAGCGGCTGTGAAGTGAAGCGGGAGGCACAGAGAGAGCCTGCCGCGCAGGCAAGCCCGGCGACGCGCGGACAGGCCCGCACGGCTACGGGAAGGAGACAGGAAGCACAGAGGGGCGTGGCACGCAGGCCGCCCCGGGCGGCGCAACCGCAGGGTCCCCAGCGCGGACCGACCAGCGCGGCTGCCGAAGCGAAGCGGGGAGGCGCAGAGGGAGCGGGGCGCGCGGGCAGACCCGGGGCGGATATGGGAATGAGGCCGGAATGGAGAACTCGGGCCGACGAGGTCAGGACCCGAAGCGCCAGGAGCGGAGATACTCCTCCTGCTCGCCGGTGAGCGCGTCGATCGAGATCCCGGCGGCGGCGAGCTTCAGGCGGGCCACCTCGGCGTCGATGTCGGCCGGCACGTCATAGACACCCGGCGACAGCCGGGCGGACTCGCGGACCAGCCAGGCGACGGCGAGCGCATGAGCGGAGAACGACATGTCCATCACGGCGGCCGGGTGCCCCTCGGCGGCGGTCAGGTTGACCAGGCGCCCTTCGGCGAGCAGCAGCAGCCTGCGGCCGTCTTCCAGGACGTACTCGTCGGTGTTGGGCCGGATCCCGAAGCGCACCTCGCGCGCCATCTCCTCCAGCGCCCGTACGTCGATCTCGACGTCGAAGTGACCCGCGTTCGCGAGGATCGCGCCGTCCTTCATGACGGCCAGGTGCTCGGCGCGGATGACGTCGCGGTTGCCGGTGACGGTCACGAACACGTCGCCGATCTCGGCGGCCACGCTCATCGGCCGTACGTCGTAGCCCTGGAGGGCGGCGTCGAGTGCCTTGACCGGATCGATCTCGGTGACGACGACCCGCGCACCGAGGCCCTTGGCCCGCTCCGCGACGCCCCGGCCGCAGAAGCCGAAGCCGGCCACGACCACGGTGCGGCCCGCGAGCAGGACATTCGTGGCCCGCATGATGCCGTCGAGCGTCGACTGGCCGGTGCCATAGCGGTTGTCGAACATCCGCTTGGTCCGCGTGTCGTTCACGGCGACCATCGGGAAGCGGAGCGCGTTCTCCGAGGCCATCTGACGCAGCCGGATGATCCCGGTCGTGGTCGCCTCGCAGCCGCCGACCACGCCGTCGAGGAGCTCGATCCGCTCGGTGTGCAGGGTGTTGACCAGGTCGCATCCGTCGTCGAGCACGACGTGGGGCGCGATGTCGAGTGCCTGGTGGATGTGCCGGTAGTAGGTCGCCTTGTCCACCCCGGCGCGGGCGTGTACGGCGATGCCGTACGTCCTGAGCGCCTCGGCCACGTCGTCCTGCGTGGACAGGGGGTTGGACGCGGCCAGGGCGATGCGGGCACCGCCCTCCCGCAGCGCCCCGAGGAGCACCGCCGTCTCGGCGGTCACGTGCATGCAGGCGGCGAGGCGCAGGCCGTCGAGCGGCCGGTCGGCGCCGAACCCGGCGCCGACCGCCTGGAGGACCGGCATCGAGCGGGCCGCCCACTCGATGCGCCGCTCTCCGGCCTCCGCGATGTCCGCCGTGATGTCCGGCTGAATCACGCCGTCTGCCTCCTGACGAGGGGCGCGGGCCGGGCCCACGCCCCCGTCGTGCGAGTCGCGATCAGTAGCGGTAGTGGTCCGGCTTGTACGGGCCCTCGACGTCGACGCCGATGTACTCCGCCTGCTTCTTGCTGAGCTTGGTCAGCTTCACGCCGAGCGCGTCGAGGTGGAGGCGGGCGACCTTCTCGTCGAGGTGCTTGGGCAGCACGTAGACGCCGGTCGGGTACTCGTCGGTCTTCGTGAACAGCTCGATCTGGGCGATGACCTGGTTGGTGAACGAGTTCGACATGACGAACGACGGGTGGCCGGTGGCGCAGCCGAGGTTCATCAGGCGGCCCTCGGCGAGCACGATGATCGAGTGCCCGTCGGGGAACACCCACTCGTCGACCTGCGGCTTGATGTTGACCTTCTTGATGCCCGGGATGCGGGCCAGGCCGGCCATGTCGATCTCGTTGTCGAAGTGGCCGATGTTGGACACGATCGCCTGGTGCTTCATCTGCGACATGTGCTCGGCGCTGATGATGCCGTAGTTGCCGGTGCAGGTGACGAAGATGTCCGCGATGCCGACGACCTCCTCCAGGGTGGTGACCTGGAAGCCGTCCATGGCGGCCTGGAGCGCGCAGATCGGGTCGATCTCGGTGACGATGACCCGGGCGCCCTGGCCGCGCAGCGCGTCGGCGCAGCCCTTGCCCACGTCGCCGTAGCCGCAGACCACGGCGACCTTGCCGCCGATCAGCACGTCGGTGGCGCGGTTGAGGCCGTCGATCACCGAGTGGCGGCAGCCGTACTTGTTGTCGAACTTCGACTTGGTCACCGAGTCGTTGACGTTGATCGCCGGGAAGAGGAGCGTGCCCGACTTGTGCATCTCGTAGAGGCGGTGCACGCCGGTCGTGGTCTCCTCGGTGACGCCCTTGATGCCCTCGGCGACGCGGGTCCACCACTTGTCCGCGGAGACCGTGCGGCGGAGCGTGTCGAGGATGACCGCCCACTCTTCGGGGTCGTCCTCACCGGCGACCGGTACGGCGCCGGCCTTCTCGAACTCGACGCCCTTGTGCACGAGCAGCGTCGCGTCGCCGCCGTCGTCAAGGATCATGTTGGGGCCGGAGCCGTCGGGCCAGCGGAGGGCCTGCTCGGTGCACCACCAGTACTCCTCCAGCGTCTCGCCCTTCCAGGCGAAGACCGGAACACCGGAGGGGTTGTCCACCGTGCCGTTAGGGCCGACGACGACCGCGGCGGCGGCGTGGTCCTGGGTGGAGAAAATGTTGCAGCTCACCCAGCGGACGTCGGCGCCGAGCGCGACCAGCGTCTCGATCAGCACGGCGGTCTGGATCGTCATGTGCAGCGAGCCCATGATCTTCGCGCCGCGCAGCGGCTGCGCCGCGGCGTACTCCTTGCGGGTCGCCATGAGGCCCGGCATCTCGTGCTCCGCGAGGCGGATCTCTTTGCGGCCGAATTCCGCAAGCGAAAGGTCGGCGACCTTGAAGTCCATGAGTGTCTCCTCCGTTGTCCGTCGTTGCGAGTTTAGGCGTCGCGGACGCAGGAACGCATACGCGGGGGCACGAACCTGACACAAGAATGTGAGATTCCCCCGCTGACGGGTTCCGGAGGCACTCAGACTGTCTAGCGTGGACCCAGGAACGGGGACCGGAGGCACGATGCGCATCACCGAGGCGGCCAAGCGGCTCGGCATGTCTCCCCGGATGTTGCGCTACCGGGAGGCTCTTGGCCTGCTGCCGCCCGTACGGGACAGGGGCGCCCATCGGCGCTTCGGGCCCGACGAGCTGGAGGCGGTGCGCCAGGCGATGGAGCTGGAGCGGCGGTTCGACGTCTCACCGGCCGAGCTGGCCTTCGCGCTCCGGGCGCTGTCCGAGCCCGCGGTGGCCCAGGCCGTACGGGATCTCGGCGTGCGCATCGGGCGCATCCAGGCGCCGCGCCGGGCGCTGGACTTCGAGAAGGAGAAGGCCCTGCGACTGCTCCGGCACCGGTGAATCAGGCGCTCGGGCAGCCAGAGCTCAGGCGCCGACCACGAGGCGCAGGTCGTCGGCCCGCAGGGAGTCGGCCGTGACATACGGCTGCTCGCTGACGATGTCGGTCATCGTCAGCGGGACGTTCAGGGACGGCACCAGTTTGAGCGCCCTGACCAGCAGGTTCGGGTGCTCGGCGGTGAACTCCTGAGGCACGCCGAGAAGCTTGGCGGTCATCTTCGTGGTGCAGATCACCACGTTGCCCTCGAAGGTGAACGTGCTGCCGCTCAGCGTCGCCGGGCCCATCGTCTGCTGGGGCTGCTCCAGCACGGCCTTGTCCATGGTGAAGCGCAGCATCTTGACCGTGCCGGTCGCGGTGGGCATCTCGACCACGCCGGTGAACTTCATGCCGGTCATGGTCAGCGAGGGTGCGCGTACGGCGGCCGGCTCGGTCGCGACCCGCACCGCCCCGGGCGTCGAAGGGGCTCCCGGCTGGTCGTCCCCGTCCTCGCCGGGTGACGGCGAGGGGCTTTTCCTGCCGGTGAGCGACCCCACGGCGCCCTCCAGATCCGTGGGCAGCTTCGTGGGTAGCTTCGTAGGCAGCGCCGTGGGGAGCGCCGTGGGGAGCGCCGTGGGGAGTGTGCTGGGCAGGACACCGCCGAGGACGTCGGACAGGCCGCTGGGGACGGCACTCGGGAGGACGCCGGGCAGGAGGGAGCCACCCTGCCCGGAACCGCCCTGCCCGGAACCGCCCTGCCCGCCCGTTCCCGGATCGTCCCGCGCCAGGGCCGTCCCGGCCGCCAGGATGACGGGCAGCACGGCGATGGCCAGCGCCTTGGCCCCCGGACCCGGTCCGGTGTCCCCGCGCCCGCCGCCGTCCGGACGTACGCCACCGCCACCGTCGTCGGGGTCCTCATCGGCACCGCCGCCAGAGCCGGGGGCGTCGGGGGCGTCGGGGGCGGGATCGGCGTCGCGCTTGACCCGGGCGACCAGGATGCGCGGGCTCTCGTCCGCGGGTTCGGCGGGCCGCTGCGGCCGGGCGGCTTCCAGGCGCTCGTCGCCGCTGACCACCCGCCGCTCGGTGAAGGTGATGCCCCCGTCCGAGAGCGCGGGAGGCGCCGCGGGCGCGGCCGGAGCCGTGCCGGCCTCGGTGGTCTCCGCGGGCGTCCAGGCGACCGCGAGCGCGCCTCCGACCAGGCCGAGCAGCATGCCGATCAGGAAACCGCCCAGGTTGGCGTAGACGAACGAGGCGATCGAGACCAGTACGGCGACCACGCCGAGGAAGGCCCGCTGGCCGGGCTGGAGCCACACCATCAGGCCCAGGATGATCAGCACCAGCGCGATCAGATAGGTGGCGCCGACCGTGCCCGACTGGATGACGAGCGGCAGGGCCTGGGTCGCGAACGGGATGCTCAGCAGCTCCAGGCCGGCCGCGAGCACGAGCAGGCCGCCCCAGAACGGCCGCGACCGCCGCCATTTCACCGGCCGCTCCATCAGAAGCACTCGTGCCGGCCCGGCTCCACGGCGAGTTTCAGCCCCGGCAGCTTGAACGTGGCCGCGTTGACGGCCCAGGAGACCTGCCGGAAGTCCTTGATGGTGATCCCGGCGGCCTGCTGGCCGAACATGCCGGACGCGCCCTGTCCGTCCGGAAGCTGGTCGAGGGCGCTGGCGTCGCGGCCCGCCTCCAGCTTCGTGAAGACCGCGTTGCCCTCGATCTGGGTGGCGTCGACGATCATGTTCTCGGCGGTCACCGGGTCTTTGCCCGTGCCGGCGGTGATCCGGATGGTCACGGCGCCGACGGGCGACTTCACCAGCACGGTCTGGCACATGTTGGTCAGAGTGGCCTTCCGGATGCCGGAGACGGCGACCGGGATCTTCTGGCCCTTCTTGTTCTCGACCGTGCTGCCGTACTGCACGAAGCCCTGGCCCTGCAGTGTGTCCGCGGAGACCTTGAAGGTGTCACCGGAGACGACGAACGACGCCCCGATCGCCCCCTCCGCGGTCGCACCGACCAGTACGGAGGCGACCGCGAGCGCGGGCACGAAGACGAGGGCGAATCGTTTCCACCGCACGCGTCCCTGAACCACGAGTCACCTCCGGAGTCAACCAGCCGTAATGTAAGGGTAAAGTTACCGACTGGTACCACCAGCGATGAAGTGACCGTGCATCACATTTCAATCACGGTGCGCAAGGAAATCGAACCGCCCGTAACGGGCGTTATGCGCCGGTACGTTGCCCCGAGGCGGCGTCCGCCCGATAGAGGTCCGGCTCCAGGTAGATCACCCGGGCCATCGGAACCGCCTCGCGGATGCGCCGTTCGGCCTCGTCGATGCCGCGAGCCACCTCACCGGCGGTGTCGTCGTGCTCGACGGCGATCTTCGCGGCGACCAGCAGCTCCTCCGGGCCGAGATGCAGAGTGCGCAGGTGGATGACCCGGCTGACCTCGGGCGCGGCCTCCAGCGCGGCGCAGATCTTGTCCTCGACCTCGGGCGTCGCGCTCTCGCCGATCAGCAGCGACTTGGTCTCGGTGGCCAGGATGACCGCGATCACGGCGAGCAGCACGCCGATCACGAGGCTGCCCACGCCGTCCCACGCGCCGTTGCCGGTGACCACGGCCATCGTCACGCCGAACAACGCGAAGATCAGACCGAGCAGCGCGCCGAAGTCCTCCAGCAGCACCACCGGAAGCTCGGGCGCCTTCGCCCTGCGGATGAAGGCCACCCAGGAGTGGTCGCCCTTGAGGGCGCTCGACTCCTTGATGGCCGTACGGAACGAGTAGCCCTCGGCGAGGATCGCGAAGATCAGCACCGCGAAGGCCCACACCGGCGACTCCACCGGCTCCGGGTCCGCGATCTTGTGCCAGCCCTCGTAGAGGGAGAACAGGGCGCCGATCGTGAAGAGCACCACGGCCACCACGAACGCGTAGAAGTAGCGCTCCCGGCCGTAGCCGAAGGGGTGCTTGCGGGTGCTCTGCTTGGCGGCGCGCTTGCCGCCGAGCATCAGCAACGCCTGGTTGCCGGAGTCGGCCACCGAGTGGACCGACTCGGCGAGCATCGACGACGACCCGGTGAACAGGAACGCCACGAACTTCGCCACGGCGATCGCCAGATTGGCGCCGAGCGCCGCAAGGATCGCCTTGGTACCGCCACCCGCACTCACGATGGACTCCTCATTTCAAACGGCCGAGGCGATCCTATTGGGAAATCCTGGCCTGAAGTTCCCTCGCCGCGACGGCCGACGCCGGGTCGATCCCGTACCCGAGAGCGAGGTAGACACTCGCGTAGTCGCACAATCCGGCCAGTGCGGCGAACCGGTCCAGCGGGTGCGCGCCCTCGCCCAGGATCTCGGAGACCGGAATCCCCCGGTCCTCGGCCAGCCGTACGGCGGCCGTGCGCGACCTGGTCACCTGCGGGTGCTCCTCCTCGTCACGCAGCAGCAACAGGCGCAGGCGCGCGCCGTCGCCCGGCTCGTCGGCGAACGGGTCGGCGAAGATGTCCCGCCCGGCGAGGGGTCCGTCGAACGTCGTGATCTGGTTGTGGGCGGCCTCGGGCAGCTCTCCCCAGATCGCCGGATAACCGGCGTCCCCGCTCAGCCGGGCGGCCAGACCGTGGGCCGCCACCGCGGCCAGCGGCGAGGTGCCCCAGATGACCGGGAGCGTCCCGGCCAGTTCCATCGCCAGCGTCTTGCCGGGGTTGATGAACGCCTCGCTCGACGGCCGGCACCGATGGGCCAGGTCCTCCAGCCGTTTGGCCACCGACTCGAACTCGCTCTCCCCGGCCGTCACCAGCCCGAGCGAGGCCGCCGCGAGGATCGGCGGCACCATGAGCGACCACAGCGTGGCCCTCGGCTGCCCGGCCACCCCGGTCGCCCCGCCCACCTGCGCGTACGGCCCGCCGGCCCGCTCGACCAGCGCCGACAGCGGCGTGCCGGGCGCGCCCACGCCCACGAGCGCGCACCCGCGGCGTACGGCCTCGGCGGTGACGGCGACGGTCTCCTCGGTCTTGCCGGAGCGGGAGACGGCGATGACGAGATCGGCGGCGCCGACCCAGCCGGGCAGCCGGTGGCCGCGCACCGTCACCACGGGGACCGGGGCGCCGTATCGGCAGAGCGCCTCGAGCACGTCGCCCACGAGGGCGGAGACGCCCATGCCCGCCACCACGATCGCGCGGGGGCGGCCGTCACGGCCGACCCGGGCCACGCCGTTCTCCACCGCCGACCGGTAGGCCGCCCGCACCTGGGCGGCCGACGACGCCACGGAACGGAGCACGCCGGAGGGGTCGCCCTCCACCAGGTATGCCTGGTCGTCGAGCCGGTCGGGCTCGAATCGGGCCCCTCCGGCACTGCTCATGCCTTGCGTGCCTCGTCGACGAGGAGCACCGGGATGTCGTCGCGCACCGGGTAGACCAGCCCGCACGACTCGGAGGTGCACGCCAGCTCGTCCGCGTCGGGGACGGCGCGGAGCGGGGACTTGCACGCCGGGCAGGCGAGGATGTCCAGCAGCCAGTCGTCGATCTTCAACTCGTCAGCTCCTTACAACGGCGAGAACTTCGTCTCGGACTGCGGCGACCTTCTCCTCGTCGGCTGCCTCCGCGTTGAGCCGGAGCAGCGGCTCGGTGTTGGACGGACGCAGGTTGAACCACCAGTCCGGACCGCTGACGGTGAGTCCGTCCAGCTCGTCGAAGGTAACACCCTCACGGCCCGCGAAGGTCTCACGCACCCGGGCCAGGGCGCCGGCCTGGTCGTCGACCCTGCTGTTGATCTCCCCGGACGCGGCGTACCGCGAGTACTGCGACAGCACCTCCGACAGCGGCCGGTCCTGCTCGCCCAGCGCGGCGAGCACGTGCAGGGCGGCCAGCATGCCGGAGTCGGCGTACCAGAAGTCGCGGAAGTAGTAGTGGGCCGAGTGCTCTCCGCCGAAGACGGCGCCGGTGCGGGCCATCTCCGCCTTGATGAACGAGTGGCCGACGCGGGTGCGTACGGGCTTGCCGCCGTGCTCGGCGACGATCTCCGGCACGCCCTTGGAGGTGATCAGGTTGTGGATGATCGTGGCGCCGGGGTTCTTGGCCAGCTCCCTGACCGCGACCAGCGCCGTGATCGTGGACGGCGAGACGGACTCGCCCCGCTCGTCGATGACCCAGCAGCGGTCGGCGTCGCCGTCGAAGGCGATGCCGATGTCCGCGCCCTGCGAAACGACCGCCTTCTGCAGGTCGCGCAGGTTCTCCGGCTCGATCGGGTTGGCCTCGTGGTTGGGGAAGCTGCCGTCGAGCTCGAAGTAGAGCGGGGTCAGCTCGATCGGCAGGCCCTTGAAGACCTCCGGGACCGTGTAGCCGCCCATGCCGTTGCCGGCGTCCACGACCACCTTCAGCGGCCGGATGCCCGACAGGTCGACCAGCGTCTTGAGGTGGGCGGCGTAGCCCTCCAGCAGGTTGCGCCGGGTCACCGTGCCCGCGCCCGGCGTGCCGCCCAACCCGGTGTCGAGCAGTTCGGCCGCGTGGTCGCGGATCTGCAGCAGGCCGGTGTCGGTGCCCACCGGCACGGCGCCCGCCCGGCACATCTTCATGCCGTTGTATTTCGCCGGGTTGTGGCTCGCGGTGAACATGACGCCCGGCAGGCCGAGGCTGCCGCTGGCGTAGTAGAGCATGTCGGTCGAGCCGAGCCCCGCGTTGATCACGTCGGCGCCCCGGGAGGTCGCGCCCCGCGCGAACGCCTCCGCCAGCGGGCCGGACGAGGTGCGCATGTCGTGCGCCATCACCACCGATGACGCGCCGGTCAGCTCGACGAAGGCCGCTCCGACGGCCTGTGCGATCTCCTCGTCGAGCTCGTCGGGCACCACGCCCCGCACGTCGTACGCCTTGAAGATCCTGCTGAGGTCGGCCACTGCACGCCCCTAAAAGTCGTTAAGTCTTCGCACCTGAGCCTATAGCGCCCTATCGCCCACGCAGCGGGGTGTCAGCGCTCCCTGTTGGGCTGGGCGGACTTGAGCACTCTCAGGTGACCTCGGCGGCCCACCTCGACCGCCTGGCCGACGGGTTCGCCGGCGGCGGGAGCGGGGCGCGCGGCCTCGCGTACCGCGTTCGCCAGGGCCTCCAGGTCGTCCCCGCTGGGGGTGGCGGACTCGGACGGAAGGCGCACGACCTCCCATCCCCTGGGCGCGGTGAGCCGTTCCGCGTGCTCCGCGCACAGGTCGTAACAGTGTGGCTCGACGTACGTCGCCAGGGGGCCGAGGACGGCGGTCGAGTCGGCGTAGACATACGTGAGTGTGAAGACGGCAGGCTGCCTGCAGGCGGTACGGGAACAGCTGCGGACGGGGCTCACGGAGGGACCGTATCCGGTCCGCGTTCACATTGCCACCACCCCGCCGCTCTTATTGAACGTGTCGCCACAATTCCGCGATCTCTGAAGTCGACATGACGTTGTTGGGCAAAGCGGACACGAGCGGACACGAGCCGTCGGGCCCACCGCATCGGCGGGGTGGGCTCTAAGCTGACTGCGTGAGCGATCGGAGCGGTGACAGGCCGGATCGAGGGCGGCGGGTGCGCCGGCGTGACCGGCATGGCCGCGGCATGCGCGGACCCCTCGCGCCCTCGCACGTCCCCATCGCCAAGTCGCGCGGCGAGCGGTTCGACGACCTGGTGCTCGACGCGGTCGACCGGCTCAAGCCTCGGTGGGGCACCCAGCTCGCGTCGGTCGAGTTCGCGGTCGAGGAGGTGCCGCCCGCCGCGGAGCTGCTGGACGGGCCGGCGCGGCTGTCCTCCGACCCGATCCCCCTGGGACGGGCGGAGTCGGCCTCGGGGGACGAACCCGCCGCCGTGGTGCTGTATCGCCGTCCGCTGGAAGCCCGGGCCCGCGACCGCGAGCAGCTCGGCACGCTGGTCCTCGACGTGGTCGTCGAGCAGGTGGCCAGCCTGCTGGGCCTCACCCCGGAGACGATCGACCCCGGCTACGACGACCGGCACTAGCTCCTTAAGGAAGCACGGCGCCCGGGGAGTCGACGGCCGGGGGCACCAGGGCCCAGATCCTGGCCATGGCCAGCGGCTGCGCGGTCACCATCTGACCATCACCGGCCCCCTCGTCGAGGACGCGCCCGCCGTAGACGGGACCTGAACCCGGCTTCGGCCGTACGACGACGCTGAAGCCGCCCTTGCCGCCCTTCGGCGGCGCGAGCTTGAGCTCCTTGGTGCGGGCGGCGGGCAGCTTCACCTCGACCGGGTCCGGCGCCGCCCCCTTCGTCGGCACCATCTGGACCTCCACGGTGGCCGCCGCGAAGGGCGCCGACAGCACCAGCCGGGAGGTCTGCTTGCCCTCCGCGCGACCGTCCGCGACGACGCTGCCGAGGTCGATGGACGGGGCGCCGGCCGTGAAGGCGACGTCCTGCCGCATGCCCGTTCCGGTGATCTTCAGGCCGGCCACGATCGGGACGTCGGACTCCAGCACCAGCGCGGCCGGCTGGCCGCCGATCCCGGTGGACAGGTCGAGCGAGGACGCCGACCCGGCCGGCACCTCGATCGTCTCCTTGTTCTTCAGCGCGTAGGAGCCGTCCTTCAGCACGGCCTTGATCCGCACGGACGTGTCCCGCTCCCCCGGCGCGGCGACGTACAGCTCCCGCTGCCCGGCGGTGCCGGGAATGCCGGGGACGACGACGCGGGTGGCCGGGGCGGCGGCGACGGGCAGCCAGTCGACGCCCCTGCCCTCGCCCAGCACGGCCTTGACCGCGGCGGCCACCCGGCCGCTGCGGGTGCTCACCTGCAGCGCCATGATCAGCGGGGAGGGCGCGAGGTCGCGCAGCCTGATCACACGGTGCTGGCCGGGCTTGACGACGACGCCGTTGCCGCGCTCGCTCAGCACCGGGCCTTCCCCGGAGTAGACCATGAACGAGACGTTGGCCGGGGCCGCGTCGGGGTTGGCGAGGTAGAGGGTCATCTCCGCCGCGGCCGGCCCCGGCCCGATGAACCAGCTCTCCGCGCCCGGCTCGACGCACCGCACTCCGGCGAGCCCCCGCTGGGCGCCCGACGTCTCCCTGGCGGTCTGGGCGCTCTCCAGCCCGGCGGCCATGGAGCCGGTGGCGTCGACCACGAGAGGCCCGCCCCCGGCGGCGATCTCGCGCTGCCACAGCAGGCCCGGCCGGTCGATCACGGCGTCGCCCTTGCCGCCCTTCCCTCCGCTCCTGTCTCCCGGAGCCTTGATCCCCGACAGGGTGGCGCTTCCGGGGGCCTCGGGCCGTTCGGGGTCGGCCGGGGTCACCACGCTCACCCGGCTGCCGGACGGCGCGGGGCACACGGCGGTCACCGACTCCACCGGCGCCCTGACGGCCTGCGGACGCGCCTGCGCGACCGGCGCGGGCCGGCTGACGAAGGCCACGCCATACAACGCGCCCAGCGCGACCAGCACCAGGGCGAGCAGGCCGAAGCGGTTCTCGATCAGTCTCCTCACGCGGGCACCCGATCTTCCTTGGCCCGGCCTTCCTTCGCCCTGCGGCGGTTGCGCGGGGCCTCCTCGGGGGGCGCGTCGATGTAGTCGCCCTCCGGCTCCTTCGTACGGGCGCCGGGCGAGGCCAGGATCAGCACGAGCACGAGCAGCCCGCCCTGTGCCCACAGCCAGCCCCGATGCAGCGTGCCCGCGGTGGCGGGTGGCGGGGGCACGGTCACCTGACCGGCCACGCGCCACAGGCCGCCCGTCTCCGAGAGGCTCACCCTGACCAGGGCGGGCTGGGAGTCGAGCGCCCGTTGCAGGGCGGGGTCGACCGGGCCCGGCACGGTCACGAAGCGGACCCCGGACGACGCGAGCGTCTCGACGTACGTGCTGCCGCGGCCCGAGGCGAGCCCGGCGACGGCGGTCGTGAAGCGGTCGGTCACGTCGCGGGGTGATTCGAGGTCGGACTCGCCGATCAGCGGGCCCCGGCCGCGCATCAGCGTGTAGCCGACCCTGCCGTCCCTGGGACGCAGCAGGAGCGTGCCCTCGCCGGGCTCCGACTGGAGCTCGGCGAGCACCGGCACCGGGTCGCTCAGGTCGCCGCGCAGCGGGCCCTGCGCGCCTCTCATCACCCACAGCGCGGCGGCGGCGAGCGGGGTCGCGAAGGCGACCACGACGATCAGCATCGCGCCCAGGCGGCGCCACCCTCTCGCCGCCCGGAACTCGGCGATCCGGTGCGCCTGATGCGCGGCGGCCACGAGCAGGCCGGTCGCCGCGAACGCCAGCGGCACCCCCGGCCACGCCGCGATGTTCACCCGGCTGACCACGATCGCCACCAGCAGCCCGAAGAGCATGACGCCCCAGCCGATGGCGACGACCATCTGGTGCCGCCGCAGCAGCAGCGCGGCCAGCGCGACCGCGATGAGGCCCGCGGTCGCCCACACGGGCGGCACCCCCGGCCCGCCGGGGCTCAGCATGAGCAGGTGGTCGGCGCCGAGGCGGGGATCGATGAGGCGGGCGTCGTGCAGGCCGGACTCGAGCAGGATCCGGCCCGGCTCCCTGGCGATCTGCACCAGCCACGGGAACAGCAGCACGACCGGGGTGCCGAGGCCGATCACGAGCGACCGCCTGACGCCCCTGCGGATGCCGCCGAAGGACACCGCGGCGAGCCCGCCGAGGATGGCCACCAGCGCGTACACGAGCGGGACGAAGGCCGTGCCCACGGCCAGGAGCAGGCCGAAGCCCCAGGCGGCCCGCCGCGACCCGGCGATCACCCGCGTGGCGAGCGCCGCGTAGACGGGCAGCAGCACGATCACGATCGCGGTGCCGAGCCGCCCGCCCGCGATCACGCCCGTCGTGACCGGCAGCAGGGCGTAGGTGGCGGCCAGCCAGACCCGCGCGGGCGTGTACGAGATCATCCGCTTGGTCGCGGCGTACGCCGAGATCCCGGCCAGCGGCACGCAGCCGAGCAGCACCACGGCCACGGCCAGCCACGTCTTGCCCAGCGCGACCGCCGACAGCCCGGCCAGCACGGCGACGTACGGCGGCGCCCAGGTCTGCGAGCCGAGCCCGGCGGCGTGGTGGTCTTCGACGTAGAGCCGCCACAGGTCGGACGCGCTCCCGGTGACCGGCACCAGAGCGCCGCCGCCCAGGTGCCCGTCGGACGACAGGAGGGCGGGCAGCAGCGTCCTTTCGGCCGCCAGCGTGATCACCGCGAGGATCAGGCAGAGCACGACGCCGGGGCTGCTGAACACGCGCTGGACGCCGCCGGAGTCGGTCAGCAGCTCGTCGCCGTCGTCCTCCTGGCCGGGGTCCGCGGCCGCGTGGTGGCGGCCCGCCGAGTCGACCGGCCCGGCTCCGGCGAGGAAGCCCTGCACCATGTCGGCCAGCCGCCGCAGCGCGGCGCCCGGCGGGGTGAGTTTGCGGCGGATCGCGGGCCAGCCCTGTTTTCTGCCCTTCTTCCTGGCCTTGCGGGCCCGCCGCAGCCGCCAGGGGTGGCCGATGACCGAGCCGAGCGCGGCCAGCTCGTCGAGGGCGTTGGCCGGCTGCTTGGCCAGCAGGAACAGCAGGGCCCGCAGCGTCGACCCGATGACGTTGCGCAGCAGCGCTCGCACGAGCGCGCCGAACGGCACGTTGGCCATCAGGACGAACAGGCCGTTGCGCCGGTCGAGCCTGCGCGGGTGCTGCTCGCTGGTGGCGATCCTGCGCCGCCGCCGCGCCGACGCCTCGGCGTGCCAGGCCACCGCGTCGCTCACGTTGAGCACGCGGTGCCCGGCCGTACGGGCCCGCCAGCACAGGTCGAGGTCGTCGCGGAACAGCGGCAGCTCGGGGTCGAGGCCGGACAGCTCGTCCCACACGTCCCTGCGGATGAGCATGCCCGCTGTGGAGACCGACAGGACGTCGGCGATCCCGTCGTCATGCTGGCCCTGGTCGTACTCCCTGGGCTCCAGGCCGGTGTCGCGCCGTCCCGACCTGCTGACGGTCACGCCCATCTCCAGCAGCACCCGCCGGTCGAGCCAGTCGCGCAGCTTGGGGCCGAGGATGGCGGCCTTGGGATCCTGCTCGGCGGCCCACAGCAGGGCCTGCAGCGCGTGCGGGTCGGGCGCGCAGTCGTCGTGGAGCAGCCAGACCCACTCCTGCGCGGGCGCGGGCGGCAGCCGCCGCAGCACCTCGTGGACGGCCTCGCCGAACCCGGTCGACCTGGGCAGGGTCAGCACGTTGCCCTGCCCGAACGCCTCGGTCAGCAGCTTCCCGCTGCCGTCACGGCTGCCGTTGTCGACGCCGACGACACGGTCGAGAGGCCGGGTCTGCCGCAGCACCGCTGCCAGCGTCTCCTTGAGCCAGCGGGCGCCGTCGTGAGCGACGACGATCGCGGTCACCGAGTGCACGTCGAGTCCTAGGGGGGTCGTACGGCTGAGCGCCGACCACGATACGGCAACCCGGACTCACCCGATCACATCCAGGCGAAACAGGATGTCAACAGCAACCCAGACAAATGCCCGCAGACAGCCGCGTACAGACATGAGTGCGGGGCCGCGCGTCGAACGCACGACCCCGCTCACGTCGCAGTCATGGACGCCTAGACAGCCTGGCGCTTGATCTTGCGTCTTTCCCGCTCAGACAGGCCGCCCCAGATGCCGAAACGCTCATCATGCTGAAGCGCGTATTCAAGGCATTCGGCGCGTACCTCACACGAACGGCACACCTTCTTTGCTTCCCTGGTGGAACCGCCCTTTTCAGGAAAGAACGCCTCAGGATCGGTCTGCGCGCACAATGCGCGTTCCTGCCACCCAAGATCTTCACCATCGAGCGCCTGTGCCATGACCAGATCGGTCATTGCACACCTCCCTGTCGCTCGCCCGCCCACATGGAGCCCCCCATAAAAACGCCTGCCCTATACCCACCCTCGGGAAGGCGTAACAACATGTCTGTAATTACACGCGCGTGGCGCGTGTGGCGTCAAGCGGCATAACGATACCCGGGGAAAGACCTGCTCGCCCCGGTTCGTAACGCCCCGATCTACGGTCCTATCAGCGTTCGGAACCATACCAAGGGAGGTTGGGGTCGGTTCCGCGGCCTGCCTGATCAGGGGCGGAACCTTCCTCATACTTTGCCTGCGACCGATCCGGGGTGTAGATGGCCGTCGGATCGAGCGGCTCCTCCCTGCGCAGGGGGTCGCTGAGCGGGTCTCCCTGATAGCCGGAGGGGTCGAAGCGGAGCGTCTGGTCGGCGGGGCCGGGCATCGGGGGCTGGAACGGCGCGGGCTCGGACTGGGGGTGGCCGAGCGGGTTGTCGTAGTACTCCGGCATGTCCTGCGGGCCGGTGGGGTGGTCGGGCAGGGCGCCCTGCTGGTAGCTCTGCGCCTGCTGGTAGGCCTGCGCGAGCTGCTGCTCCCTCGGGTCGGCCGGGGCCTCGTACGCGGGGGGAGCGTCGAAGGCCGTGCCGCCGGCCGGGTGCTCGCCGCCCGGGCGGGCGAACGCCTGGCCCGAGTAGCCGGAGAACGGCGAGCCCTGCCCGTAGGACTGGTCCTGCCCGTACGACTGGTCCTGCCCGTACGACTGATCCTGCTCGTACGGCCTGGCCTCGGGAGCCGGGCTCGGGCTGTAGGAGGAGGGCTGGCCGTAGCCACCCGAGACGCCGGGGGCGTTGGAAGCGCCGGGGGGAGCGCTCGGGATCTGGCCGTAGCCGCCGGAGCCGGAGTCCGTCTGCTGGCCCGCGTAGCCGTACTGGTCGAACACCGGGCCCTGCGGCGGCGGGGAGTAGTCGGGCCGCTGGGGCGCCGCCGCGGCCTCGGGCTGCGCACCGTAGGCGCCGTAGTCGGAGTAGTGCGCGCCGGTCTGGACGTCCTGCAGCGACGGCCGGGGCGGCTGCTGCGAGTGAGCCGGGAGCGGGGCCGGAACGGGCGCGGGGGCGGCAGCCGGGGTGGGAGCCGGGGCCTGCGCGGGCTGCGGGAGGAACTGCGGGGGCTGCGGCGCGGTCGGGGCGGGGTTGTAGGAGGGCTGCTGCTCGTACTGCTGTTCCTGACCGAACTGCTGCTCGTACTGCTGTTCCTGGGCGTACTGCTGCTGGTGCTCCGGATACCGGTGCTCGGCGGGCGGGAGCTGGGGGTGAGCCGGCACCGGCGCGCTCTGCCCGTACGCGGGCTGGCCCTGCGGCTGATTCTGCGGCTGATTCTGCGGCTGGCCCTGCTGCGGAGTCTGGGGGGCGCTCTGCGGCGCGGCCTGGGGGACGTTCTGGACGGGCGCCTGCTGAGCGGGCATCGGGCCGGGACCCTGCTGGGGAGCGTGCGGAGTGTGCGGGTCCTGCGGGCCGTAAGCGCCCTGCGGCACCTGCGGGCCCTGCGGAGTTTGCTGGGGCGGCAGGCCCGGAGCGTACGGCTGGGGCGGGTAGGCGTCGTCGCGCCTGCCGAAGAAGTCGCCCGCCGGTTCCCTGGCGGGCTGGAGCGCCGACGCCGTGCTCAGCGCGTACAGCGCGCCGAAGACGGCGAGCGCGACCATCGGCAGTCCGGTGATCAGGTATTCGAACCGGTCGCGGAACGTGGGCAGGTCGCCCACGAGCACGCCCAGCAGGGCGATCACGCCGAAGACGATGCCGAGAGCGAGCGACCCGGCCGCGCCGAGCGCCACCAGGCGGGCCCGGGGGGTCGGCGCGCCTGCCTTGGCGACGAGCAGCACGGCGCCGAACGCGAGCGCGGCCGACACCGGGGACACGAGGGAGTAGAGGTTCGCCGCCGCACGGATGCCGAAGGTGCTGCTCACCGTCGATCCGATCAGCATGCGCGCGATGCTGACGAGGACGCTGGTGATCACCACCGCGAGCATCGTCCACGCGGCCGGCTCTCGGAGCCGGCCGGTATCGACCTTGAGCACGACTACCCCCATCGGTCCAAACGGCACTCGGGGAAGTTTTGCACATGACTGACTTAAGCGTCGTCAGACCCAGCAACCTCACAAGCCGAACACACCCTACATATCGCTGTTCGTCCCGTTCCTGGGGTGGGTGTCGGCGATCCCGTGGGCGGCCGGTGGAAGACTGGCGGCATGCGCATCGTGTCCCTCGCCGGAGGAATCGGCGGCGCCCGGTTCCTCCGAGGTCTCAAGGCGGCGGCCCCCGATTCCGAGATCACCGTGATCGGCAACACCGGCGACGACATCACTCTCTTCGGCCTGCGCGTGTGCCCGGACCTCGACACGGTCATGTACACGCTGGGCGGCGGCATCAACGAGGAACAGGGTTGGGGACGGGCAGGTGAAACGTTCACCGTCAAGGAGGAGCTCGCCGCCTACGGCATGGAACCGCAGTGGTTCGGCCTCGGCGACCGCGACTTCGCCACCCACATCATCCGCAGCCAGATGCTGGCGGCCGGTTATCCGCTCTCGCAGGTGACCGAGGCCCTGTGCGACCGCTGGCGGCCCGGGGTGCGGCTGCTGCCGATGTCCGACGACCGCACCGAGACTCACGTGGTCGTCTCCGACGAGGCGGGCAGGAGGGCCATCCACTTCCAGGAGTGGTGGGTGCGGCTGCGCGCCTCCGTGCCTGCCGAGCAGATCGTGCTCGTCGGCGCGGACGAGGCCCGGCCCGCGCCCGGTGTGCTCGACGCCATCGCGGCGGCGGACGTCGTCATCCTGCCGCCGTCGAACCCGGTCGTGAGCATCGGCACGATCCTCCAGATCCCGGGCATCCGGGCGGCCCTTGAGGACAAGACGGTCGTCGGCGTCTCCCCCATCATCGGCGGCGCGCCGGTGCGCGGCATGGCCGACGCCTGCCTCACGGCGATCGGCGTGGAGACGAGCGCCCAGGCCGTCCTGGAGCTGTACGGCTCCGCGCTGCTCGACGGGTGGCTCGTGGCCGAGGAGGACAAGGGCGTGGCGCTTGACGGCGTGGTGGTGGAGGCCCGCCCGCTCCTGATGAGCAATCCCGAGGCCACGAGGGACATCGCCGCCGCGGCCCTCACCCTGGCCCGGTCGCTGAAGTCCTGACGCAGATGGCAGAGGAGCACATGCCCCAGATCACCGTCAACGGCGTGCCCGGCCTGCCCGAGGTGCGGCCCGGCGACGACGTCGCCCTGCTCGTGGCGCAGGCCGCGCCCGACCTGCGGGACGGCGACATCCTGGTCGTCACCTCCAAGATCGTGAGCAAGGCCGAAGGCCGGATCAGGCAGAGCGCCAGCGATACAACACAGCGCGACAGCCGTACGGCCGCGATCGAGGAGGAGACCGCGCGCGTGGTCGCGCGGCGCGGGGACACGGTCATCGCGCAGACGCGGCACGGCTTCGTGATGGCCGCGGCCGGGGTCGACGCCTCCAACACCTCTCCCGGCACCGTGCTGCTGCTGCCCGAGGACCCGGACGCCTCGGCGGGCCGCATCCGCCGGGGGCTGCGCGAGCGGCTCGGCGTGCGGGTCGGTGTGATCGTCTCCGACACCTTCGGCCGGCCCTGGCGGCACGGCCTGACCGACGTCGCCATCGGCGCGTCCGGCGTACGGCCGCTTGAGGACCTGCGTGGCGGCACCGACGGCTACGGCAACCCGCTCAACGCGACCGTCACGGCGCTGGTCGACGAGATCGCGGCGGCGGGCGACCTGGCGAAGGGCAAGCTGTCGGGCGTCCCGGTGGCCGTCGTGCGCGGGCTGGGCGGCCTGGTGACCGACGACGACGGCCCGGGCGGGCGGGTGCTCGTCCGCCCCGCCGACGAGGACATGTTCCGGTTCGGCTCGGCCGACGTCGTCTTCGCCCGCCGCACGATCCGCGAGTTCTCCGACGCCGAGGTGGACCCGGCGGCCGTACGGCGGGCCGTGGCGGCGGCCATCGCCGCGCCCGCCCCGCACCACACCACGCCGTGGCGGTTCGTGCTGCTGGAGACCCCGCGGGCGCGTACGGAGCTGCTCGACGCGATGCGCGACGCCTGGATCGAGGACCTGCGCTCCGACGGCTTCTCCGAGGAGTCGATCGCCAAGCGGATCCGGCGCGGCGACGTGCTGCGCAACGCGCCCTACCTGGCGGTGCCGTGCCTGGTGATGGACGGCTCGCACACCTACAGGGACGACCGCAGGAACGCCGCCGAGCGGGAGATGTTCGTGGTGGCCACCGGCGCCGGCGTGCAGAACTTCCTGGTCCAGCTCGCCGTGCAGGGGCTGGGCTCGGCGTGGGTGTCGTCCACGATGTTCTGCCGCGACGTGGTGCGCAAGGTGCTCGGCCTGCCGCAGAACTGGGACCCCATGGGCGCCGTGGCCATCGGCCATCCCGCCGCGCCGCCGAAGGACCGGCCGCCGCGCGACCCGGCCGACTTCTACGTCGTCAGGTGACCGGCGAACAGGTGGGGTGACACAGCCGCCGGGCCAGCGCCGACAGGAACACGTCGATGATCTGGCCCGGCTCCTGGGCCACGTAGAGCTGGCCGTTGGTGGCCGAGACGATCTCGCCGAGCGCCCGCCGGTCGGCGGCCTTGCCGAACGCGACCACGATGATCTGCACCGGCCTGTCCGGATCCCACTCCTTGCGGAGCTTTCCGACGAGGTCCCGCCGCGACACGCCCTTGCCGTCGTCCACGCCCGCGGTGAGCACCAGCAGGGCGTTGCTCATCTGCGGGTCGTAGCCCTTCGACACCGCACGGAAGCCCGCGTCGATCGCGTCGTACAGCGAGCCGGTCCGGCCGGCGCGCGCCCTGATGCCGTCGGCCACCCGGAACAGGGCGGTCTTGCGGATCTCCTCCTGGCCGTCGTCGGGCTTGCCGATCGGGCCGAGACCGACGAGCTCGCGGTGGTCCGCGCCGCCTTCCAGGTCGCGGGCGAACTCCCACAGGCCCATGTGGGTCTCGTTCGGGAAAAGCTGCAGGCCGAGCTTGGCCGCCTCGACCGCGACGTCCAGCCGGGTCTTCCCGCCGTGCCCGCTGATCGGTTGGGCGTTCTCCTCGGACACGTCGGCGAGCACGAGGAGACGGCTCGGCGGGGCGAGCCGGCTCCACGCCTCCAGCGCCTCGTCGATCACCTGGGCCGTGATCGACGGCCGCGGGCGCGGCACCTCGGTCGAGATGCCCGCGCCGGTGTCGAACGGCGGCTGCCCGTCGGCGCCCCGGAACCCGGCCTTCCGTACGGCCTCCTGCGTCGCCGCCGACCGCAGCCAGGCCGCGAACAGCCGCGAGGCCGCCGCCCGGCCGGGGTCGGCGGCCGTCACGACGTACGGATAGTCGAGGTTGATCGTGCCCTCCTTGGGCTGGAGGGCGACCACGGGCTCGGCGCCGCTCTCGCGGTTGTGCGCCCACACCGACTGCTCGGGGACGATCACCACGGGACGCGACCAGAAGCCGGGGGCGTCCACCGCGCCGAGCATGCTGCGGTAGTCGGGGGCCGACCCCGACTGCGCCATCCGCACGAACGCCGTGAGGTCGCGGTCGGCCCTCTCCCCCGAGCCCACGATGTCACGGGCCGCCGCGACGGTCGCGATGCCCGCCCCCGACACCGACGGGTCGGGGATGCGCACGATGTCGGGCTCGTGCTCGGTGGGCTGGAGGCGTCCCCGCACCGTGGCGGGGAAGACCATGTCCCAGCTCATGGCCGTCCCCCCGGCGGCGAACCGCTCGGCGAGCGAGCGCCGGGTGGCGAAGACCAGCGGGGAGGTCGCGACCACGGTCTCGTCGGCGGCGATGTCCTGCCCGCCCTGCGCGCGGGCCAGCCGCACCCAGACGGACGAGTCGGCGATCCATCCGTCCGGGCGGTCGGGCAGCACACCGGCCCGGTCGCCGATCAGCGTGCGGAGCACCGGCGCCGGGGGCTGCTCGGCCACCTGGACCTGGACGCACCGCCCGTCCACTCCCGCGCCGGAGGCGTTGAACCGCTCGGCCGCGTCCATGACCGGCCGCGCGACGTCCACGGCCGCCGCGACGCTCACGAGGATCGGGTCGCGGGCGGAACACGTTCCCGTCGAGCGCGTGAGGAAAACGGCGATCCCCGCCACGACGATCGCCACGGCCGCCAGGGCCGCGGCCCCGCCCTTCCATCTGGCCTGCCTGCGCCGCCGCTCGACGGCGAAGGCGGCGCGGTGACGACCGGACGGCACGGTGCGGGGTCCCTTCCCAGGCTCATCGACGGCACTGCGATTCTGCCCGCCCACCCCGCGTACGGCGCAAGAGCGAATTAGAACTCGTTATATACAGCGCGTCCAATTACTCGGACCGGGAGGCGGGTGAGATCGTGAGCAGCGGCCTGCGGACCGACTGGCACACCCCGTCGCTGCGCAGGGCCGCCTCGGCCCGCTCCTCGCTCGGCGTGCCGTACGACGTGGTGCGCTGGCGCAGCGGACGGCCGGTCGGCGCGACCATGGCCGCGATCTCGCTGATCGTCTTGTAGGAGCCGTTCTCCGAGCCGGCCATCCGGCTGATCGTCTCCTCCATGAGCGTGCCGCCGAGGTCGTTCACTCCTCCGGCGAGCACGTCACGGCACAGGTCGTCGCGCAGCTTCACCCAGGAGCACTGGATGTTGCGGATCGCGCCGTGCAGCATGATCCGCGCCAGCGCGTGGACGGCCCGGTTCTCCCGCGCGGTCGGCCCCGGCCGGGCGATCCCCGCCAGGTAGATCGGGGCGCTGTGGTGCACGAACGGCAGCAGCACGAACTCGCTGAACCCGCCCGTCTCCTCCTGGATCGTCCGGATGAGCCGGATGTGGCGCACCCAGTGCTCGTGGGTGTCCACGTGGCCGTACATCATGGTCGAGGTCGTCGGGATGCCGACCCGGTGGGCCGTGGTGATGACCTCGATCCACTCCCGGGTGGGCAGCTTGCCCTTGGTCAGCACCCACCGCACGTCGTCGTCGAGGATCTCGGCGGCCGTGCCGGGCAGCGAGTCGACCCCCGCCTCCCGCGCCGCGATCAGCCACTCCTCGACCGACAGGTTCGTACGGCTCGCGCCGTTGACGACCTCCATCGGCGAGAACGCGTGCACGTGGATCTCGGGGCAGCGTTCCTTGACCGCGCGGGCGATGTCGAAGTAGGCCGTGCCGGGCAGGTCGGGGTGGATGCCGCCCTGCATGCACACCTCGGTCGCCCCGGCCTCCCACGCCTCCTGGGCCCGGTCGGCGACCTCGCTCAGCGACAGCGTGTAGGCGTCGGCGTCGGTGCGCCGCTGGGCGAACGCGCAGAACCGGCAGCCGGTGTAGCAGACGTTGGTGAAGTTGATGTTGCGGTTGACGACGTAGGTGACGTCGTCACCCACGGCCTCGCGGCGCAGCCCGTCGGCGATCCGGCACAGCTCGTCGAGACCGGCGTCGTCGGCGCCCGCCCCCGACTGGTCACCGGCGAGGTCGAGCAGCGTCAGCGCCTGCTCCTCGGTCAGCCGCGCCGGGTCGGCCTCCGCCTGCCGCAGCGCCTCCCGCACGTCCGCCCGGACCGTGCGGCTCCGGGCGTCCGGCAGGCGTTCGCGCAGCGCGTCCCAGTCGCCGTACACGCTGTCGAAGTCGGCACGGCGGTCGCCCGTACGGCCCTCGGCGTCGACGGCGGTGTGCAGGTCGGCCCGCCCTCCGGTGACGAGGCCACCATCGGGCTCCTGCCAGGGACGGCCCCGGAGCACCGCGTCCTCCCGGGCGAGCCCGGTGGCGGGGTCGGCCAGCGCCGCGACGTGCTCGGTGAGGCGGGGGTCGAGCCACGGCTCCCCCGCGAGCACATACTCGGGATAGATCGTGAGGCGCTCGCGCAGCGTGAACCCGGCGCCGGCGGTGCGCGCCGCCAGGTCGTCGATCTGCGGCCAGGGGCGTTCGGGATTGACGTGGTCGGGCGTGAGCGGCGACACCCCGCCCCAGTCGTCGATGCCCGCCCGCAGCATCAGCGCGTACTCCTCGCCGATCAGGTTGGGCGGCGCCTGCACGCGGACCTTCGGGCCGAGCACGAGCCGGGTCACCGCGATCGTCGCGGCCAGCTCGTGCAGGTCGGCGTCGGGCATCCCGCGCATGGCCGTGTCGGGCTTGGCGCGGAAGTTCTGGACGATGACCTCCTGGATGCCGCCGTACTCCCTGGCGACGCGGCGGATCGCGAAGATCGACTCGGCCCGCTCCTCGATCGTCTCGCCGATGCCGATCAGCAGGCCCGTCGTGAACGGCACGCTGGAGCGGCCCGCGTCCTCCAGCACGCGCAGCCGTACGGCGGGGTCCTTGTCGGGAGAGCCGTAGTGGGCCTCGCCCTTCTCGGTGAACAGCCGCCGCGAGGTGGTCTCCAGCATCATGCCCATCGACGGCGCGACCGGCTTGAGCCGCTGCAGGTCCTTCCAGGTCAGCACGCCGGGGTTGAGGTGGGGCAGCAGCCCGGTCTCCTCCAGCACCCGGATCGCCATCGCCCGGACGTACGACAGCGTGTCGTCGTATCCGTGGGCGTCGAGCCACTCGCGCGCCTGGTGCCAGCGGTCCTCCGGCCGGTCGCCGAGCGTGAACAGCGCCTCCTTGCAGCCCATCGCCGCGCCCTGGCGGGCGATGTCCAGCACCTCGTCCGGGGACAGGAAGGCGGCGGGCAGCTTGTGGGGCGCGGTGGCGAACGTGCAGTAGCCGCACCTGTCCCGGCACAGCCGGGTCAGCGGGATGAACACCTTGCGGCTGTAGGTGATGACACCGGGCCGGCCGGCGGCCTCCAGCCCCGCGTCCCTGACCCGCGAGGCGTGCGCGAGCAGGGCGTCCAGGTCGTCGCCGCGGGCGCGCAGCAGGATCGCCGCCTCCGCGAGGTCGAGGGCCTTGCCGTCCCTGGCCCGCGCGAGTGCCCGGCGGGTGCCGCTGTCGGAGCTGACGTTCGGGAGTCGCTTCGCCGTCATACGCGCACCCTATGAGGCGTGGGTCCGTCCGGCGCACTCAGCCCCCGGCCGCACGTACGGGAGAAGTCACGGGAGAAGTCATGGCGCAGCCGCGCCGGGGAGTTTGCGGCCGGAGGGTATGAGCGCTGGAGCGAGATCGATGAACGGGCGGGGAATAGATGGCCGTTATCAGGGTGGATGGCGCGTTTTGTCTGGTTGTGGCGTTCGTCGTCGGGTTGTCGGCGCCGCTCGCCGGCACGGCGTTCGGGGCTGTGCAGGCGGGGCACGGCCACGGATCGGGCAAGGGCAAGGGCCACGCCAAGCAGGTCACGGACGGCCGCAACACGGCCAACACGCCCGCGATCGCCAGCGGCCCCCTGCAGATCTCCAGGGGCAGGCGCAACGTGAACGCCGCCGCCGGCAACAACGCCATCGCGTTCACCGGCCTCCAGCAGGTGACGAGCGTCAGCGTCTTCACCGACACCCTCAGCGGCAGGTGCGTGGACGGGATCGACGACTGCGGGATCAACCAGAACGTGAACGCACGTCGTCAGAAGGCCCGGTAGTCCCGCGCGGCCATGCGCGGGCCACGGGCCGGCGGCCTGACGCCGCTGAGCTCGATCAGCCTCACCACGCGGTGGCGGTGTCCCCGGAACGGTTCCAGCAGGTCGAGCATGCCGTCGTCGTCGGTCTTCTGCCCGGTCAGCGCGTAGCCGACGATGCCCGGCAGGTGGAAGTCGCCCACGCTCGGGGCGTCGGGATCGCCGTGGGCCCGCTGGCGCACCTCTGCGGAGGTCCACACGCCGATGCCCGGCAGCGCCCGCAGCAGGCGGTCCGCCTCCTCCGATGACGCCGCCGTGGTCGTGCCCTCTAATTTCCCGGCGTGCCGGGCCGCGTTGACGATCGTCCTGGCCCGTACGGCCTCCGCGCCCGCCCGATGCCAGTCCCACGACGGGATCTCCCGCCACACCTCCGGCGGCGGGATGACGTACATGCCCTCGGGGGCCGGGCCCGGGGCCGGCTCGCCATAACGGCGCAGCAGGAAGCGCCAGGCCCGCCACGCCTCCCTGCCGACCACCTTCTGTTCGAGCACGGCGGGCGCGAGCGCCTCGAAGACCCGCAGGGAGCGCCCCACCCGCAGCCCGGCGGCGCGGCTCGCGAGGCCCGCGACGAACGCGGCGGCGCGGGCCTGCCGGGGGTCGCCCGCGCGGGTGAGCCGCGCGAGCAGGGCGGCGAAGCCCTCGATGTCGTCCTCGGCGCCGAGCAGCGACGGCAGCGTCTCCAGCAGCCAGCCCGCCCCCGGCCCCCACGCCTGCGCGTGAACCTCGCCGCGGCTCGCCGTCACGCGCAGGGTGCCGGGCCCTTCCGGGGTGCGCGAGGTGCGCCAGATCGCCCCGTCCGGCGTACGCCGCCAGGCCGGGTCGCCTCCCCCGCGCCGGTGCGGCGACAGCGTCAACGCGACGTCGAGCTGCGCGGACGGGCGCCAGCGCCGCTCGCTTCGCCGTCCGGTGGAGGCCGCGGGGATCATGTCACACGTCGCTGGAGAAGCGGACGGCGCACTCGGGCAGGTTCACCCCGGGCCAGACGCGCATGCCGGAGGTGAGCTCGTTGCCGGGGCCGATGTGCGCGCCGTCGCCGACGACGACCTCGCGCAGCACCGCGCCGGAGGCGACGCGGGCGCCGACGCCGACGACCGAGTTCACGACGGTCGCGCCGGACGCGACGTGGCAGCCCTCGGACAGCACACTGCCGCGCACGCTCGCGCCGGCCTCGACCCTGGCCCGCGGGCCGACGACCGTGCCGCAGGTGACCTTGGCCTCGGGCGACACGACGGCCCCGTCCAGCAGGAGGCACTCGCCCACCGGGCCCGGCAGCGCGGGCGAGGCGAGCTTGCCCAGCACCAGGTCGGCCGAGCCCTGCACGAACGCCGCCGGGGTGCCCACGTCGAGCCAGTAGGACGTGTCGGCGTAGCCCAGCACCAGCTCGCCGGCCGCGATCAGGCCGGGGAAGGTCTCCCGCTCGACCGACACCACCTGGCCCTCGGGGATCGCGTCGATGACCGAGCGCTGGAACACGTAGCAGCCGGCGTTGATCCGGTTCGTCACGGGATTGGGGGTCTTCTCCAGGAAGGCGCTGACCCGGCCGTCGTCGTCGGTCGGCACGCAGCCGAACCGCGACGGGTCGTCCACCTCTGTGAGGTGGAGGGTCACCGCGGCCCCCCGTGAGACGTGCAGGTCCACCTGCTCCGCGATGTCGTGGCCCGACAGGATGTCGCCGTTCAGCACGAGCACCGGCGCGTCGGGCGGGCAGGTCAGCGCCCGCGCGGCGTTGCGGATCGCGCCGCCGGTGCCGAGCGGGGTGTCCTCGGTCATGTAGACGATCTCCAGGCCGAAGCCCGACCCGTCGCCGAACGCCTCGCCGAACATCGACGCGCGATAGGACGTCGCGAAGACCACGCGGCGCACTCCGTAGGCCCGCGCCTTCGCCAGTTGGTGCGCGAGGAAGGGCACCCCCGCCGTCGGAAGCAGCGGCTTGGGCGTGCTGAGCGTCAGCGGCCGCAGACGCGTGCCCTGGCCGCCCACGAGAAGGATCGCCTCGAGACCGTCAGGCGACCGCACAGAACTCTCCCTCACAGCCGCGAGGGTAGCCTAGGTAGGCCGTCCGCATGGCTCGCCGACGCCGACCGTTGCGCGGACGTTTCATGACACTGGCACGATCTCCGGCCGCCGCGCGAAACTTTCATGATCCATCGTTTTGGTCAGCCCTCGACCGCCCGTTGGTAGGCGAGCAGATGCGCCTCCGCCGAGTGCCGCCACGTGAACTCGCGCGAGCGGGTGACGCCCGCCCGCGCCAGCGAGGCGCGCCGCTCCGGCGACTCCAGCAGGGCGCGCAGCGCCCGCGCGATGCTGTCGGCGTCGGGTTCGGTGTAGGCCACGGCGTCGCCGCCCACCTCGGGCAGCGAGGCGCGGTGGGTGGTCAGCACGGGCGCCCCGCACGCCATCGCCTCCAGCACGGGCAGCCCGAACCCCTCGCCTCGCGACGGGGAGGCGACCACGAGCGCCCCGCCGAGGAAGCCCGGCAGGTCGGCGAAGGGCAGGAAGCCGGGACGCACGACCTTCACCCGGGGCGGCAGCGCGGCCACGGCGGCGTCGACCTCCTCGTCCCAGGCGGGGCCGCCGGCCAGCACGAGCGCGGGCGGCGAGGACAGGTGGGCGACCGCCCGGCCGAACCCGGTCACCAGGTTGGGCACGTTCTTGCGCGGCTCCAGCGCGCCCAGATAGGCGACGTACGGCCGGCCGTGCAGGCCGATGCGCCCGGCCACCCGGCGTACGTCCTGCGGCGTGGGCGGGTGGAACAACGCGGGGTCCACACCGTGATAGGCGACGTCGATCCGGGTGGGGTCGGCGGCCAGCACCCGCACCAGCTCGTCCATGGTGGCCTTGGAGGGCACGATCACCCGGCTGGCGTGGCGTACGGCGGTGCGGGTGGCCGACCGGAAGAAGGAGGCTCTGACGGGGTCGTGCTGGTCGGGGTCGGTGAACGAGGTGACGTCGTGCACGGTGGCCACGGTGGGCAGGCCGGCGCTCAGCGGGATCGAGTAGTAGGGAGCGTGGATCACCTGGGCGCCCGCGTGCCGGGCGAGGACCGGCAGCCCGGTCTGCTCCCAGGCCAGCCGCTTGTTCCGGTTCGTGATCGCGGGCGGTCCTGACAGGATCCGCGCCGAGGGGGCGAGGGCGGCATAGCGCTCGGCGTCCGCGCGCTGGCAGACCACGGCGAGGTCCGCGCCCGCCTCGTGCAGGGCCGCGACCAGTCCATCGACATACCTGATCAGGGCGCCGCGATCGGCGGGGACCGCGGCGGCGTCGACGAGCACCCGGGGTGTCAAATGAATCGCTCCCCTCACTGGGCCCGCACCGGGCCGGGAGGATCGCTCCCCTGCCCGCGCGGTCCCGCTGGTTCCGGCGGTGTTCCGGCAGTGCTTCAGCAGGGCCGGGGGCCCACGCCACGAACTGACGCCTTCCCCCGCGTCCCTGCTTGTCACTCTATTTCCGGCGTCCCCCAAAACGTGAGGGATATCACATGAGGATCATGTCCGCGCGCGGCCGACCCGCGCCGATTCCACGGATTCAGGCCCGGGTTACGGGTTCCTCCCGCGTACGGACCACGCGCCGGGAGGCCAGACCGGCGACGCCGGCGCACACGAGGTCGCCGACGGACACGATGAGCCGGGAGCACAGCGCGGCGGCGATGGCAGCGGGCCGGTCGAGCACCGGGGCGAGCGCGGCCACCATCGCGACCTCCCGCACACCCGCGCCCGCCGGGGCGATCACGAACACGAACCCCAGGCACCAGGCGAGCGCGAACGCGCCGAAGCTCAGGATCACGGCCGAGGGCCCGCCCGCCCCGAGGCCGTGCACGACGAGCGCCAGGTGCACGCCGTACGCCGCCCAGCCCACCAGGGCCCAGCCGCACGAGACGAGCACGCCGCGCCGGGTGAGCGGCCGTTCGAGCGGCGGGCGGCGCAGCACGCGCAGCCCGAACGCGATGACGCCGTTGACCACCTTCGGATGCAGGGCGGCGGCGACCACCGGCACGAGCAGCAGCAGCCAGGCGTATCTCATCACCGACTGCCCGGCGAGCACCGGCAGCGTGACGACGGCGACCAGCAACCCGGTGCCGAGATAGATCGGATAGGTCAGGAAGAAGGCGGCGGCGCTGCGCGGCCGGGGGATGCCGTGGTCGCGGCCCATCTCCATCTGCGCGAGCATCGGCCACACCGACCCGGGGATGTACTTGCCGAGCTGGCCCACGAAGAAGATCTTGGACGCGTCGGTGAACGCCAGCGGGGAGCCCAGGTCGGTCAGCAGCGCCCGCCACATGAGCATCCCCGACAGCAGCGCACCGAGCACCGCCACCAGCGAGCCGGTCAGCTCCACCCATGACAGGCGGGCGAACCCGTCCGCCACGGCGGTCCACTGGCTCGCCACCGCCCAGACGCCGAACCCCAGCGCCACGAGCAGGAACAGCGCGCGTACGGCCTTGCGGCGGGTCATCGGGACGTGCGGACCGGCTCGGGCGACTGCGGGAGCGGCGCGCCGAGGGGACGGCGGGGCGTCTTGGTCGCGACCCACAGATAGGTGGGGACGACCGGCAGCAGCGCCCGCAGGGCCGGGCGCGGCGTCCGCTCCAGCGTGGCCTTGGCGGCGCGGCCGACCGCGCCGGGGAACAGCTCGCCCCCGGCGAACCGCTCGGGCGCGGCCAGCACCGGGAACGTGTAGTCCCACACGTGGAAGTCCGCCAGCATCCGCCGCAGCCCGGGCCGGGTGCGGAAGCGCTCGTAGTAGTGGTCGGCCCGGCCGAACGCCCGCACGTAGCGATCGGCGGCGGCGGGCGGCAGGTAGGACAGGAAGGGCAGCTTGTAGTGCGGCTCCATGATCCCGAGCCGGTTGCCCAGGCCGAGATAGAGCACGCCGTCGTCGGACAGCACCCGGTGCATGTCGGCGATCACGGCGTCGGGGTCCACCACGTGCTCGTAGATGTGGTTGAAGACCAGCACGTCGATCGACCCGTCCGGGAACGGCAGGCGGGAGCCGTCCGCGCAGACGAACCCGACCCGCCCGCCGAAACGGTCGGACGCCTTGCGCAGACCAGGCACATCGATGTCGAGCCCGAGCGTGCGGCGCGCGCCCGCGGCGGCGAGCTCGTCGGCGATGAACCCGGCCGAGCACCCGACGTCGCCGACGGTCAGCCCCGACAGCACCTCACCGGGCTTGGCCGTGTCTCTGCCCAGGAAGTGCGCGAGCACCGCGATGATCTTCGCGGCCTTGCGCCTGCGCTTGTCCTCGTCGAGCATCGCGGCCTGGAACTCGGAGTATTCGAGCTGGGCCGCGCGTTCCGCGCTCATCCTCGCCCCCCGCTCACTCTCGTCCTCCGCTCACCCTGGTCGTCCGCTCACCCTGGTCGTCACGCTGCCCAACAGTACCCGTGCCCGCGCCGCCCCCGTCTCCCGATCGGCCCACCCTGTGGACAACCCGGCGCGGCGGACCTACCCACGAGTAGCTTCAGGCTTTACCCTGGGGCGCGTGCCGCGCCTGCTGAACCGCCTGCGCTCCAGCCCGCTGCTGCGGGTGCTGCTGGCCCTGGTCGCGCTCGCCTTCCTGGCGTACGGCCTGGCCCGCAACTGGACGGAGACCTCGGCCGCCCTGTCGCGGCTGTCATGGTGGTCGCTCGGGGGCTCGTTCCTTGCCGTGCTCGCCGGGCTCGGATTCATGCTGGTCGCCTGGCGCGACATCCTCGCCGGGCTCGGCTCGCCCCTGCCGCTGCGCGTGGCCGCACGGGTGCTGTTCGTCGGCCAGCTCGGCAAGTACATCCCCGGCTCGGTCTGGGCGTTCGCCGCGATGATCGAGCTGGCCCGCGACCACGGCGCGCCGCCGCGGCGGACGTTCAGCGCCACCGCCCTCGGCCTGGTGACCTCCCTGGGCTGCGCGCTCGCCCTCGCCGCGGCCACGCTGCCGGGGCAGATCGCCAGACAGGCGTGGTGGCTGCTCGCGCTGGTCCCGCTCATCCTCGTCGGCCTCCACCCCCGGGTGATGACCTGGGGGCTCAACCTCGCCCTGCGCGTCGCCCGCAGGGAGCCGCTCGACAGGGTGCTCAGCGGCGCGCAGATGGCCAAGGCCGCCGCCTGGACGATGGCCGGCTGGCTCGTCTACGGCGTGCACCTGTGGGTGCTCGTCGGCGGGATGCGGCCCGCCGGCCCGTCCCTCTACGCCGTCGCCGCCGGGGCGTACGCGCTGGCCTGGGCCACGGGCATCCTCACGGTCGTGGTCCCCGCCGGGATCGGCGTGCGGGAGGGCGCGATGGTCGTGGCGCTGGCGCCGGTGCTCGACACGCCCCGGGCACTGGCCGTCGCCGTGGTGTCGCGTGTGATGTTCACCGCCGGCGACGCCGTCTGGGCCGGGCTCGGCTTCCTGCTCGCCCGCGGCCGCGCCGTCCCGGCCGCTCAGCTCTCCGACGCCGCCAGCAACGTGTCGAGGTAGACGGCCCAGTGCGGCTCGGGATCGACGGGCGCCACACCCGCCCGCAGCCGCTCCGGCGTCCCGGGCTCGTAGAACCGCTTGATCGCCTCGGCCAGCGGGCCGGCCGAGCCCGGCTCGACCAGGAGGCCGTCCACGTCGTCGCGTACGTTGTCGGGCAGCGCCCCGACCCGGGTGGCGATCACCGGCACGCCGTGCTCGTGACCGAGCCACACGTTCTGGCTCGCGGTCGCCGACCGATAGGGCAGCACGAGCGCGTCGGCCTCGGCGAACAGCCCGGGCACGTCTTCGGCCGCCACGTATCCCGGCCGGATCTCCACCCGATCGGCCAGGCCGAGCCGGGCGATCAGGGCACGGGTGTCCTCCAGGCCGCCCCAGAACTCGCCCGCGACCGTCAGCCGTACGCCGGGCACCTGCGCGAGGGCCTCAAGCAGCAGGTCGAGCCCCTTGTAGGGCCGCACGATGCCGAAGAACAGCAGCCTGCCCGAGGGCTGTCGGCCCGCGGCCTCCCGCGCGCCGCGCGCGGGCAGGTGCGGTGCGAGTGCGGCCACCCGCACCGGCGCGCCGGTGAGCGCGCGGGCGAGGTCCGCCTGCTGCTCCGAGTGCGCGAGCACGCCGTCCACCCGGCGCAGCAGCGCCGTCATCAGCGGCCTGTCGTACGGCTTGCTCTCGTGCGGCAGCACGTTGTGACACAGCGCCACAACGCGCGCCTCGCGGCACGACGCCACCACGCGCGCCCGGCGGCGCAGGCCGTACAGGATGCCGAGATAGGCGGGCACCTGCACCGGACTGAGCACGGCGAACACGACGAGGTCGGCCGCGCGCAGCCGCCGCCCGCAGGCCACCCAGCCGTCCGGCCGCCGCCAGTCGAGGTCGCGGCGGGTGTCCGGGTAGGGCTCGCCCTCGGGGCTGTCGATCGTCTGCTGCCCGGGGTAGAGGAACGAGGGATACTGTGCCCGCCACGACTCGATGACCACGTCGTGGCCCCGCGCCCGCAGCCGGTGGGCCAGCTCGGTCGTGTGCTGCGCCCCGCCGCCCTTGTACGGATATGTCGGGCCGACGATCGCGATCCTCACACATCACCCCGGGATCGGACGATCAGGTCGGCCAGCAGGGCCACCGACCCGATCAGCATGCCGGAGATGAAGATCACGATGGCGTTGCTGGTGAGGTAGAAGCCGTAGCGGATCACGTCGTACAGGCCCTTGACGAACCCGATGCCGACCAGCCAGAGCGCGGGCGGCATGAGCACCTTGAGCGGGTTGAAGTACATGACCATCCGCAGCACCTGCAGGATGTAGCGGTAGGCGTCGGAGACGAAGTTGAACTTCGACTTCCCGGCCCGCTTCGAATACTCGATCGGCAGGTAGAAGACGTCGTGCTGGTTCGACATGAACGCCAGCGTGATCGTCGTGACGCAGGAGAAGCCGGGGGGCAGCAGCCGCAGGTAGGGCTTGGCGACCGACTTGCGGAAGGCCCGCAGGCCCGAGTTGAGGTCGGGGATCTTCTGCCCGGCCAGCCGCTCGGCCACCTTGCGGATGAACCACTTCGCCGGCACCCGCAGGATCTTGTGCGAGCCCTCCTCGGTGGTGCGCGCGCCCACGACCTGGTCGATCGTCGGGTCCTTGTCCAGGATCTGGACCAGCTCGGGGATGCGCTCGTTCGGGTAGCTCATGTCGGCGTCGGTCCACACGACGATCTCGCCGCGGGCCTCCTGGCTGCCGATCCTGCGTACGGTGCCGGAACCGCCGTTGCGGTGGAACGCCCTGATCCGCATGTGCGGGAAGCGCGGTGCGGCCTGTTCCAAGCGCGCGAGCGTCTGGTCGGTGGAGCAGTCGTCCACGGCCAGCAGTTCGTAGGTGTACCCGCTGGCGTCCATGGCCGCGCAGATGCGCTCCACCTCGTCGATGACGTGGTCCTGCTCGTTGTAACACGGCAGGACAATCGTGACGTACGGGGTTTCTGCGGGAGTCACGGCGCTTCCAGAGGTCTCGGGCGAGGTCACGTCCGGCTAGGGTACTCTGCCCCGGCACATCGCGGTCTCACTTCCCGGACGCCTCCTGCCGGTCAGGTGGGCACGGTCATCCAGACGTTGACGGTGAGCGACCAGGTGCCGTTCGGCGGGTCGACCAGCGAGCGTTCGTCCTGCCGGGTGCGCAGGCTCATCACCCGTCGCGCCGGGCCGTACGCCATGAGCTGCTCGGGCTCGGCGGCGAGCAGCACGGGCACGCGGCCCGTACGGCGGACGGCCTCGGCCAGGCGCAGCACGTCGGCCTGCAGCGGCACGTCGGACTTCTGGGGATAGACCACCCGGGCCGTCGGGAGCCCGCACTGGCCGCGGATGACCTGCGTCAGCCGGTCGCCGGTGACCCGTTCGACGATGAGCACCGAGGCGTTCGCCGGGATCGCCCGGCACAGGCCCGCCACCGCGGCGGCCTCCCCCCGGTTGACCGGCGTGAACGCGGTGCCGATCGACGTGATCGCGGGCGGGATCACCATCAGCAGCGCCCCGGCCGCGACGGCGACCCGCGACCGTGCCGGGCTGGACCAGCTCGTACGCGCCGGCCGTTCCGTAAGCCAGTGCAGCCCCCAGACGGCGAGCAGCACCAGGCCGGGGATGACGACCGGCACCAGCCTGCGCGAGGCGAAGGGGTGGTCGGGAGTGATCGCGGGACGCCAGAGCGTCGTCACCGCCGTCCACCCGATCACGGCCAGCGGCAGCAGCCAGCCGAACTCCTTCGTCAGGCCGCTCTTCATCAGGCGGCGCACGAGCACGGCCGCCGCCAGGGTGGCCAGCACGACGGCGGGAATCCCGACGTACCAGAAGACCCAGTCGAGGGAGTGCTCGTAGTAGAGCCGGGACGAGTCCTTCGCGAGGCCGTTGGCGATCTGCGTCTTCTCGATGAAGTCGGCCGTGAGCCGGTCCTCGGGCGTGACCGCGTGACGGCGCACGGTCTGCACCCAGGGCCGCACGGCGAAGCCGATCATGACCAGCACCACCAGGGCCGCGGCGGCGTCCGGCAGCCATCTCACCCTGGGGAGGCGGCGCGCGCGGACGGCGATCCAGGGCGCGAGAGCCGTGCCGGCGGCCGTGAGCACCACGACGACGGCGCAGATCGCGAGCAGGGGGACGAGCGAGCCCGACAGATATTCCAAATACGGCCGGGCGAGGACATAGCCGCCGATGAACCCCCACAGCGCGCCCACGACCAGGCCGGTCAGCAGGGGCACGCCCAGCCGTCCCTCGGGATAGGGCCTCTCGCGGGGAATCCGCCGCAGCGCGATGAGCAGCCCGGCGAAGGCGAGCACGGGCAGCACGTCGCGCAGGCCGTCGATGCGCACCAGCAGCGCCAGCCCGAACGACAGCCCCGCGAGCACGGCGGACGGGAAACCCGCCCCGGGCAGCGCCGCGCCGAGCCGGGCGCGGGCGTCGAGCAGCAGGTTCATCCCGCCGAACAGCAGAATCAGCGATGGGATCTCGCTGAACGTCGTCCGCGACGTGTAGAGGATCGGCAGGCTGATCGCGAACACGAGCGCGGCGAGGGGCGCCCAGCGCGTGCCCACGAGCCGCGCGGCGGTCCCGGCGACGGTGAGCACCGCGAGCGCGCCCAGCACGGGCGGCACGAGCAGCAGGCCGGGGACGCCGCCCAGCCAGTGGCCGATCGCGTAGGTCATCGGCGGCCCGGCCATGAACTGGGGGACGATCCCGTCGCCCGTCATGTAGACGCCCATGCTGTCGAAGCGGAGCGCGGGATCGGGGCCGCCGAAGTCGCCCACCGGGATCGGCAGCGACCCGTGCCGGGCGAGCCAGACGGCGTACTGCGCGTAGGTCGACGGGTCGCGCCGGACGATCAGCTGCTCGCCGTGCAGGAGCCCGTTGAACACTCCCGATCCGAGCGCCACGGCGAACGTGGCGGCCGTGGCCCACCGGTGCGGCGCGGCGGTGGTCCCGGGCAGGCGGCGCAGGCCGCACACGCACAGCAGGAGGGCGGCGGCGCCGCCGAGCAGCGCCATGGGCAGCGGCCGGAACCACCCGAGCAGCAGCAGCGGCAGCCCGGCGAGCAGCCATCCGCTCAGCGCGAGCGCGGGCACGACGGAGACGGCCGCGAGCGTCCTGCCCGCCGCCTCCCGCTCGGACGGCAGCCGTGTGCGGCCGGATCTGTTCACTGGGATGCCCCCGAGATTAGCGGCCCCCACGCCTTCACCGGGAAGATCGTCCGCTGCGCGCGTCGCGATTTCCACAGGCGCGTGCTCGGCTCGCACGGGGGGTCGTACGGAGCCGGTAGCGTACGCCGGGAGGCAGGCAGGGGGGCCATATGAGGGTGTCGGACGGCCGGGGCTCGGCGCCCTGGCCCGGGTGGGACGGGCCGCGGCACGCGCGTCCCGAGCCTGCTCTGTCCGGCGAGCCGCCGTCCCGGAGACCGATGAGCCGGGCACCGATGAGCCGGGGACCGATGAGCAGGGCTCGCGCGCGTGCGACGCGAACGGAGCTACGCGGGTGGGCGCGCAGGCACCGGTGGTTCCTCGTGGTCTTCGGGCTGGGGACGCTGCTGCGGCTGGTGACCATGCTCGGCTACCGGCCCGCGCTGTGGTTCCCCGACTCCTACACCTACGTCGTGACGGCCATGCGGCCGAGGCCCGACCTCGTCCGCCCCGCGGGCTACTCGATGTTTCTGAGGCTGCTGGAGCCGTTCCACAGCTTCGCCCTGGTCGTGACCGTGCAACACGTGCTGGGGCTGCTCGTCGGCGTGATGGTCTACGTGACCGTCCTGCGGCGCGGCGGCCCCCGGTGGGCGGCCGTCCTGGCCTGCGTCCCGGTGCTGCTCGACGCCTACCAGATCGAGCTGGAGCACCTGCTCGTCTCCGACACGCTGTTCACGTTCCTGGTCGTGGGTGCGGTGTGCCTGGCCATGCGCCGCACCCTGACGCCGCGCTCTGCCGCCGCGCTCGGCCTCGTGCTGGCCGCCGCCACGCTGACCAGGACCGTCGGGCTGCCGCTGATCGCCGTCTTCGCGCTGCTCCTGCTCGCGTACGGCGTGCGCCGCGCGGCCGACGGCGCCCGCCCGGGAAGGGTGGTGGCCCGGCTCACCGTGCCGTTCCTGGTGGCCGCGCTGCTGCCGATCGCGGGTTACGCGGGCTGGTTCTACGCGACCTACCAGCGCGTCGGGCTGGTCGGCTCCAACGGCGTCTTCCTCTATGCCCGCACGATGGCGTTCGCCGACTGTTCGGTGATGAAGCCGCCGCCCGACCTCGCCGTATTGTGCGATCCCCGGCCTCCGGCGTCCCGGCCGGCGTCCCAGGAGTACATCTGGAACGCCGAGTCCCCGCTCGTCCGGTTGCCCGGCATCACGTTCACCAAGGAGACCGACACCCTGGCCGGTCGGTTCGCCTCGCTCGCGATCCGCAGCCAGCCGCTCGACTACCTGCGTGGCATGCTGACCGAGCTCGGCAGGTCGTTCACGCTCGGCCGCCCCGTCTATCCGGACCCGGAGACGTACGGGTACTACGAGTTTCCGGCGACCGTGCCGCCGTCGCCAGGCAGGCACCCCGCGCTCGTCGGCAAGGAGTTCGCGCAGCGTTACGAGCAGGGGTCCATCACGGTGGACGTCGTCGAGCCGTTCGCCGGGGTGATGCGGGCCTATCAGGGCGTCGTACGGCTGCCAGGAACGGCCCTGCTGGTGATCCTCCTGGTGCCCCCGGCCGCCTGGGCCGTACGGGCGCGGTGGTGGCGCGGCGCGGCGCGGGCCCGATGGCAGCCGGGGGCGGCGCGGACGCGACGGCCGGCCGCACACCGCGCACATTCGAACGGCGCGCACTCGAACGGCGCGCACTCGAACGGCGCGCACTCGAACGGCGCGCACTCGAACGGCACGCACTCGAACGGCGCGCACTCGAACGGCGCGCACTCGAACGGGGCCGGCCTGGACGGAGCCCGCCCGGACGCGGCAGCCGCGAGCAGGGCCGCCACGAGCAGGGCCGTCGCAGGCCGGGCCCGCTCGAACGGGTCCGCGTCGAACTGGGGCGTCGCCTGGGCGACCGCCTGGGCCCTGCTGCTCGTTCCGCCCGCCACGGCCCAGTTCGACTACCGCTACGTCCTGCCCGTGGTGCCGCTCGCGTGTCTGGCCGCCGCCCTGTCCGTCCGGGCCTCCCAGACCGGACATGACCGGCTGAGCTGACCAAACAGCGGCTGAAACATCAAATCCCGGTAAAGGGAAACTCAATGTCATACCCAGAATGTCGGTGTTTAGTATGCTCTGCCCCTGGATCAGGGGGACGTGGCACGGCGTGATCGCGGCCCGGATCCTCCCAATCGCGGCGCCCGCAGACGCTCCAGTGACCTAACCTCGGAGCGCCACGTGATCGCCAGGCAAGGAGGACAAGTGCGCGAGCGAACCAGTAATCCTGCCGGCCTCTCGCCCACTAGTCCGGCCGCCCGACCAGGCCGTACGGCCGCCTGCCGGGCGGGCCTGCGATGAGCGAGCACAGGCGCGTCGGCGCGCGTTCCGGCCGTCCGCCGGCTCCGGCCGACCAGAGGGTCTGGGGTCCCCGGGAAGACGGCGCGTACGACGACGCCTTCGAGGCTCCCCGCGGACGCAGGGGGGCTCCCGGGCCCGCCGGATACGCCGACATGCCGGTGGCCGCCGGCCCCGCGGGCTACGCGGAGATGCCGGGGAGACGAGGCCGGCAGCGACCGCCCGAAGACGACTACCCGCCCGATTACCCACCGGAGGCGTACGACGCGGGAGGACGCCGCAGAGGCGGGCGGCGCGCCGAGCCGCCCGAGCCCTTCTTCGAGCCCGGTGATCCTCTCTACGAGGATGAGGAGCCGCCGCGGCGGCGCGGTCGCAGGCGTGGCGGCGACGATGACGGCCTCGGCCCGGCCCCCACCGCCGCGAGCCGAGCCTCCGGAGGCGGCGGGGATCTCCCCCCGGACGACAGGCCATCCCGCCGGCGCGGAGGCGGCGGGGGCGGCGGCCGGTCCGGCCTGGGGATCGGCGGCTGGATCAGCGTGGTGCTCACGTGTGTGATGGTCATCGGCACGCTGACGGCCTACAAGGTCTATCGGAGCACGATCGGCCTGATCAACAGAGGCGCGTCCACCGACGACCTCGACAAGAACCGTCCCGTCAACGAGACCGGCGCGATCAACGTGCTGCTCGTGGGCTCCGACACCCGCGCGGGTGACAACAAGAAGTACGGCCAGCACCTGGTCAACGACGGCGAGCGCACCGACACGATCATGCTGCTGCACGTGTCGCCCAACCGCGACGGCGCGACGCTGCTGAGCTTCCCCCGCGACTCCATGGTGATGATCCCCGCCTGCTACAACAAGAACAAGACGCTCGTCCCGGCGCACCTCGGCATGATCAACTCCGCGTTCTCCGACGGCGGGATGATCTGCACGCGCCGCACGATCGAGACCCTCACCGGGATCCGCATCCACCACTACGTGAAGGTCGACTTCACCGGCTTCAAGAACATCGTGAACGCGCTCGGCGGCATCGAGATCTGCCTGCCGCAGGCCGTCAACGACAAGAAGGCGAAGCTCCAGCTCCCGGCCGGCAGGCAGATCGTGAAGGGCGAGGCGGCGCTCGGCTACGTGCGGCTGCGCTACGGC